>JBKKBI010000057.1:0-19802 GCA_046714175.1 Acidimicrobiia bacterium
CCGCCGAGGTCGAACACGTCGAAGAACCCGTTGAATTCGCCGGCCCCGCCGGTGCCCACGCCGACAAAGCGGTAGTTCCAGCGACCCGGTACCGTCGCCACCAGCACCACCTGGTAGGCGCCCGGGGCGGTGCGCATGACCTACTCGTCGACGCCGTAGGTCAGGTCGACCGAACGACCCTGAGGGTCGCGGACCCGAAACACCACCTGGGGCGGGTCGATCGGGTTCTCGGAGCCACCGAACTGGACGGCCAGGCCGACCTGGTCACCCACCTCGTAGACCTCGTCGCCCCCTGCCACGGCGTCATCATCGCAGTCGCCGGGCCGGCGTGCCGGTCGGTTTGTGCCCGGTCGGGTGCCCGCTGTGCCAGACTACGAACGCCGCGGTGGCCGTAGCTCAGCCAGGTTAGAGCGCGAGGTTGTGGCCCTGGAGGTCGGGGGTTCAAGTCCCCTCGGTCACCCCAAGGCGAGGCGACGCAGTCGTCTCGCCCTTTGTCGTCCCAGGAGAAGTAGTGACCCAGGTGCGCGAGACCGGTCCGTTCGAGCGGATGGTGACTCTCACCATTCCGCCCGAGGCGATGGAGGAGGGCCGCCGCACTGCCGCGGCCCGCCTCGCCAAGGAGGCCAAGGTGAAGGGGTTCCGGCCCGGGAAGGCTCCGCTCAAGGTCGTAGAGTCGATGGTCGGCGTCGCGGTCCTGCGTAAGGAGGCGATCGACGACGCCCTCCCCTTGGTGGCGGCTCGGGTGCTCGAGGAGGAGTCGTTGCTGCCCGCGGTCCCACCACGGCTGACCGAAGTGCGCGATGCCGGAGAGGTGGTCGAGGTCGACCTGTTGGTGACGCTCTGGCCCAGTCTGGCCGAGGTTCCGGAGTACGCCGGGCTCCGGGTCGAGGTCGAGGTGCCGGAGGTGACCGACGCCGAGGTGAATGCCCAGGTCGAGCGGATGCGCCGTCAGCTGGCCGGGATCGAGGACGTGTCGCGCGAAGGGTTTGACGGCGACCTGGTGCTGGTCGATGTGACCACCAGGGTGGACGGCTCCGACTACGCCGCCGGGTCAGCGAGGGACCTGCTCTACGAGATCGGATCCGACGGGTTCCTCGAGGGAATGGATCAGGCGCTCCGCGGCTCAGGCGCGGGAGCGATCCTCTCTTTCGACACCCGGCTTCCGGACGGGATCGGCGCCGATGCCGGCAAGGCGGCCACGGTGCGCGTGCTGGTCAAGCAGGTCAAGGCGCGTCGCATACCCCCCTTGACCGACGAGTGGGTAGCAGAGGTCTCGGAATTCGAGACCGTTGCCGAGATGCGGGGTCAGCTCGCGGAGCAGATGTCCGATATCCGACGCCGTTCAGCCTGGCGTCACGTCGAAGACGGGGCGTTGGAGAAGCTGGTCGGCTCCATCACCCTGGAGCTGCCCGCAGGGCTCGTCGACGAAGAGATGGATGCCATCTTCCACCGCTTTGCCCATCGGCTGGAGGAGCAAGGGGTGGGGCTCGACCAGTATCTAGCCCTCACCGGACAGGATGAGAAGAGCTTCGTCACCGATTTGCGTTCTCAGGCCGAGGTGAACCTCAAGACCCGCCTGCTGCTCGAGGCAGTGGCCGATCAGGAGGGAATCTCCGTGGAGCGCGCGGAGTTGGAGGATGCGATAACGGCGCTGGCGGCCGTGGCCCGGGTGTCCCGGGAGGACTACGCCGCCGCGCTTTCTGAAGGTGGTCGGGAACTGGCGCTTGCCGGTGATATCCTCCGTCGCAAGGCGATCGAACGGATCCTCGACCTCGTGGTTCCGGTCGACGCCTCCGGCGCCACGGTCGTACTTCCCTCGCGCGAGGTGCGGGCAGACCAGGAGGCCGGGACAGGGGATGCATCGGCAGCGGCCGGCCCCGAAAACGAGATGGGCATTGAGCCCGCGGAGGTCGAGGAATGATGAGCCAGAACAGCTACTTGGTGCCCACCGTCGTCGAGCAGACCAGCCGCGGCGAGCGGGCGTTCGACATCTACAGCCGCCTGCTCAAGGAGCGGATCATCTTTTTGGGTACGCCGATCGATGACACCGTGGCCAACCTGATCATGGCGCAGTTGCTCCATCTCGAGGGTGATGACCCGGACAAGGACATCGCGCTGTACATCAATTCCCCCGGCGGGGCGATCACCTCGCTGATGGCGATCTACGACACGATGAACTTCATCAAGCCCGACGTCGCCACCTACTGCATGGGCCAGGCCGCCTCGGCGGCTGCGGTGTTGCTCGCCGCCGGTGCCCACGGCAAGCGCTTCGCCCTTCCCCATGCCCGGGTGATGCTCCACCAGCCCCACATCGGCGGTCTGGAGGGTCAGGCGACCGACATCGAGATCCATGCCCGCGAGATCATCCGGGTGAAGGAAGACATGAACCAAATTCTCGCCGACCACACCGGAAAGCCGATCGAGCGGATCCGCCAGGACACCGAGCGCGATTTCTGGATGACCGCGGGAGAGGCCAAGGAGTACGGGGTAGTGGACGTGGTCCTCGAGGGTCGCGAACTCAGGGCCGTCGCCGCCGGTTGAGGCGAAGGGAGAGCGGATGACGACCAAGTTCGGCGAAGGGGGCGATCTCCTCAAGTGCTCGTTCTGTGGCAAGTCGCAGAAGCAAGTGAAGAAACTGATCGCGGGACCCGGCGTCTACATCTGCGATGAGTGCATAGAGCTCTGCAACGAGATCATTCAAGAAGAGCTCGCCACCACCACCGAGATGCCGTTCTCCGAGCTTCCCAAGCCCGCCGAGATCAATCGCTTCCTCGACGACTACGTGGTTGGCCAGGAGCGCGCCAAGCGCGTCCTCGCAGTGGCGGTGTACAACCACTACAAGCGAGTGCGCGCCGGCCAGCGGCCCAAGGATGATGTCGAGCTCTCCAAGTCGAACATCCTCCTCATCGGCCCCACCGGGTCGGGAAAGACCCTCCTCGCCCAGACCCTGGCCCGCATCCTCAATGTGCCGTTTGCCATCGCCGATGCCACTGCTCTCACCGAGGCCGGGTACGTGGGCGAGGACGTGGAGAACATTCTCCTCAAGTTGATTCAGGCGGCCGACTTCGACATCAAGCGCGCCGAGACCGGGATCATCTATATCGATGAGATCGACAAGATCGCCCGCAAGGCCGAGAACCCGTCGATCACCCGCGATGTCTCCGGTGAGGGCGTGCAGCAGGCCCTGCTCAAGATCCTGGAAGGCACCGTGGCATCGGTACCCCCCCAGGGCGGCCGCAAGCACCCCCACCAGGAGTTCCTGCAGATCGACACCACCAACATGCTGTTCATCTGCGGTGGGGCCTTCAGCGGCTTGGAACACATCATCGAGGCCCGTACCGGGAAGCGGGCCATCGGTTTCGATGCCCATGTGCACGCCAAGAAGACGCGCGATGGCGACACCCTGTCGCAGGTGCTCCCCGAGGACCTCATGGGGTTCGGGCTGATCCCTGAGTTCATCGGCCGGCTCCCGGTGGTCTCGACGGTGCACGATCTCGACCGCGAGCAGATGATCCGGGTCCTGGTCGAACCCAAGAACGCCCTGGTGAAGCAGTACGCCAAGTTCTTCGAGATGGACGGGGTCGAGTTGATCTTCACGCCCGATTCCCTCGAGGCGGTGGCCGATCAGGCACTGTTGCGAGGCACCGGCGCCCGGGGCCTGCGGGCGATTCTCGAAGAGGTGCTGCTCAACACGATGTACGAACTGCCCTCTCGCGACGATGTCGCCCGGGTGGTCATCGACGGCACCGTGGTCCGGGAGCGGGTCAATCCCACTCTGATTCCGATGCAAGACATCGGGAAGACCCTTCCGAAGGAGCGGAGCGCGTAACGCTCCGCTCGTTGCCAGTCACCTGCTACCGCTGGCCCGTCCCTTGGCGTGGCGACCGGCCGCTAACATGCGGGCTCACATGAAACGCGGTACCGATGCAAGCGGCGTACGACCCGCAGCGAGTCGAGGCCGACTGGTACGCCCGCTGGGAGCAGGCGGGGGTCTTTCGGCCTGAGCTGAACGCGGGCGGGGCGCCGTTCTGCATCGTCATTCCGCCTCCCAACGTCACGGGCTCCTTGCACATGGGACATGCCCTGGACCAGACCATCCAGGATGTGATCATCCGTCGCAAGCGCATGCAGGGCTTTGCCGCGCTGTGGCTTCCGGGCACCGATCACGCTGGCATCGCCACTCAGATCGTGGTGGAGCGCGAGCTGGCCAAGGAAGGTGTCACCCGCGAGGAGCTGGGCCGGGAGCAGTTCATCGAGCAGGTGTGGATGTGGAAGGCGACCTCGGGCGGCGCGATCACCGAGCAGATCCGGCGCATGGGCTTCTCGACCGACTGGAGCCGGGAGCGCTTCACCATGGATCCCGGGCTTTCCGCAGCAGTCAAGAAGACCTTTGTCGACCTCTATCACGAGGGACTCATCTATCGGGGCACCCGCATCATCAACTGGTGTCCCCGTGATCGCACCGCGATCAGCGACGTCGAGGTGGAGCACGAGGACGAGGTCGGCGAGTTGGTGCACATCAGGTATCCGCTCGTGGATGGCTCCGGAGGGATCGAGGTCGCCACCTCACGGGCGGAGACGATGCTCGGGGACACCGGGGTGGCGGTGCATCCCGACGATGAGCGCTATCGACATCTGGTCGGCCGCACGGTTCGTCTGCCGCTGATGGACCGCGCGATTCCGATCGTGGCCGATGCCGCGGTCGATCCGTCCTTTGGGACCGGAGCGGTGAAGGTCACCCCTGCGCACGATCCGCTCGACTTCGAGATCGGCCGGCGTCATGGGCTGGATCCCATCGTGATCCTGGACGAGGGCGGCGTCATCAATGACAACGGCGGCGCCTTTGCCGGCATGGACCGTTTTGCCGCCCGGGAGGCGGTCAAGGAGGCGTTGCGGCAAGCCGGAGTCCTGATGAAGGTCGAGGCGCACCAGCACTCGGTCGGCCACTGCCAGCGCTGCCACACGGTGATCGAGCCCTACCTTTCGGAGCAGTGGTTCGTCAGCGTCGGTCCGCTCGTCGGCCCGGCGATCGAGGCAGTGCGACGGGGCGACATCCGTTTCGTCCCCGAGCGTTGGGAGAAGACGTACTTCAACTGGATGGAGAACCTGCGCGACTGGACGATTTCCCGCCAGATCTGGTGGGGCCACCGCATCCCCGCCTGGTATTGCGACTCCTGCGGCGAGGTGATCGTGGCCATGGAGGCACCGACCGCCTCGGTGTGTGGCGCGACCGATCTGCGTCAGGATCCCGACGTGCTCGACACCTGGTTCTCTTCGGGCTTGTTCCCGTTCTCCACGCTCGGCTGGCCCGAGGACACTGCCGACTTCCGCACCTTCTATCCCAATGCGGTGCTGGTCACCGGTTACGACATCATCTCGTTCTGGGTGGCGCGGATGATCAAATTCGGCCTGCACCTCACCGGAGCCAAGCCGTTCACCGATGTGGTGATCCACGGACTGATCCGCGCCGATGATGGCCGCAAGATGTCCAAGTCGCTGGGCAATGCCGTCGACCCGCTCGATGTGGTGCGCGACCACGGCGCCGACGCCCTCCGGCTGTCGCTCATCCAGGCGGCGGCACCGAACCAAGACGTCCCGTTTCAGATCGAGTGGGTCGATGCCGCCCGTCGGTTCGGCAACAAGCTGTGGAATGCCGTGCGCTTCACACTGTCGCATCTCGGCGAGAAGGCCGTTCCCGCCAACGGGGGATACCCATCCGACCCTGGCCCGGAGGCCGCCTGGGTCCTGTCGCGCCTGCATGAGGTCACAGCCGAGGTGGATCGCGCTTTGGAGGAGTACCGGTTCTCCGATGCCTATGCCACGCTCTACGCATTCGCCTGGGCGGAGGTCTTCGACTGGTTCCTCGAACTGGCCAAGACCCATTTGCGGGACGGCGACCAGGCCACCAAGGATGCCCTCGGGGTCGTGATGCGCGACCTGTTGAAGCTGTTCCACCCGGTGATCCCGTACCTGACAGAAGAGTTGTGGCAGCACCTGGTCGGCGAGGGATTCATTGCCGCCGCCCGGTGGCCGGAGCCGGCGCCATACCTGCCGCCTCCAGGTTTCGAGGCGTTCCGCGAAGTCGTGGGTGGGGTGCGTCGCTTTCGCGCCGAGCACCGCCTCTCGCCGCGCCAGCCGCTCGCGGTCACCATCATCGATCCCGATGGCGTGATGCAGCCGTGGTGGAGCCCCCAGTTCCAGGCCTTGGCCGGGTTCACCCCGGCGATGGGTTCGGGGGCGCCCGGGGGAGCCTTCAGCCGAGTGGTGGCGGGCTCGCTGCAGGCTCTGATCTCATTAGAGGGTGTGGTCGACGTCGCCGCCGAGCGGCAGCGCCTCGACGCCGAGATCGCGGAGTTGGAGTCGGCGCGGGCCAAGGCCGCGGCCAAGCTGGCCAATCCGGACTTCACCGCACGCGCTCCCGAGGCGATCGTCGCCAAAGAACAGGATCGGGTGGCGACCCTGACGGCCACGTTGGGCAAGCTCACCGCACAACGCTCCGAGCTGGGGTAGGCCACGGACCACGCCGCCGCCCTCGCCTACCTCGATGCCCACATCGGTCGCGGGGTCAAGCCCGGATTGGAGCGCATCACCGGGCTGCTCGACATGTTGGCCCGCCCCGACGAGGCGTATCCGATCGTGCACATCGCCGGCACCAATGGCAAGACCTCGACCTCGCGCATGATCGCCGCCATCATCGGAGCCCACGGGCTGTCGACCGGGCTATTCACCTCACCGCATCTCGACCGCGTCGAGCAGCGCTTCGAGCTCTCCGGTCAGGCCATGACCGGGGAGGAGTTCGCCGAGGCGATGACCCTGCTCGCCCCAGTCGTCGACATGTACGAGGAGCGGACCGGGGATCTGGTCACATACTTCGAGCTGACGACGCTGCTGGCGTTCACCTGGTTCGCCGACCGCAGTCTCGATGTCGGAGTGCTGGAGACCGGCCTCGGTGGCCGGTGGGACGCCACCAACGCCGCCACCTCGGAAGTGGCGGTGGTGACCAACATCGCCCTGGAGCACACCGAGTATCTCGGTAACACCGTTGCCGCCATAGCCGCCGAGAAGCTGGCGATACTGGATCCCGGCGCCGATCTAGTCACCGGCAACCTTCACCCGGACGCTCTGGCGGTCGCCGCCCTCCGCGCCGAGGAGCAAGGCGGCCGTTGGTTCCGCTACGGCGTCGAGTTCCGCCTCCTGGAGATGGCGGCTTCGTCACACGGATGGACGTTTGATGTCTCCGGCATCCACGCCGGGTATCAGGGTCTCGACCTGCGGCTCCACGGACGGCATCAGGCCGAGAACTTTGCCGTCGCAGTGGCCGCGGTGGAGTGCCTGTTCGACCGAGCGCTCGACGAAGCCGCGGTGCGCGAGGCGGCAGCGCGGGTCACCTCGCCCGGTCGCCTCGAGGTGCTGGCGATCGAACCCTTCCTCGTCACCGATGGAGCCCACAACCCCGCCGGGATGGAAACCCTGGTGGCGGCCCTGGAGGAGGAGTATCCCGGGGTGGCGTGGACGCTGGTATTTGGGGCGATGGCGGACAAGGACGTCGCTGCAATGCTCGTCGCCTTGCGGGGTCGCGTCGGCACCGCCCACACCGCAGCGGCCGACTCGCCGCGGGCACTCGATGCCGAGCGCGCCGCGGCGATGATCACCGAACACCTCGGGATTCCCGCCACCCCGCACCCCTCGGTGGCGGCCGCAGTCACCGCCGCCCGTGCCACCGCAACCCACGTCCTGATCACCGGCTCGCTGTACGTGGTCGGAGAAGCCAGGGCGGCTTTGGGCGTGACCTAGCGCCACCACCCGGCTGTCTGCAGTTGGCTGACCGCGCCCGATCGCGTCCGCCGTCCACCAGTTACCCTCCAGCTTCATGGAACACACCTTCGTCATGGTGAAGCCCGATGGGGTACGCCGCCGGCTCGTCGGCGAGGTGGTGTCCCGGCTCGAGCGCAAGGGCCTCATCTTGGAGCGGATGCGCATGCTCACCATCGACCCGGACCTCGCCGGCCGCCACTATGACGAACATCGCACCAAGCCGTTCTTTGGCGAACTGGTGGCCTTCATCACCAGCGGGCCGGTGGTGGCGATGGAGTGGTCCGGGCCCAAGTCTGTGGCGATCGTGCGCACGCTGATGGGGCCGACCGACCCCGCCGCCGCCCCCCCGGGAACCCTGCGCGGCGACTTCGGCACCGTGATCACCGAAAACATCGTCCACGGCTCGGATTCGCCCGAAAGCGCCGCCCGGGAGTTGGCGCTCTTCTTCGGCTAGGAGCGTCGTCAGTTGAGTTTTCCGGGGGTCCGGCCTTCGGTCTCCGGCCTCCCGTTCCGGCCCTTCCCCCAAATAGCCATTTCGCGGGGTTACACTCACCCCCTACCCCACCGGGATTCAAACTTTTGGTCACCAATCTGGCGTCGCTGGCTACCCGCGACATGGCAATCGACCTCGGCACCGCCAACACACTGGTGTATGTGCGCGGGCAGGGGATCGTGCTCAATGAGCCCTCGGTGGTGGCCATCAATACCCGGGACAACCGCGCCCTGGCGGTGGGCCTGGAAGCCAAGCGGATGATCGGCCGCACGCCTTCCCATATTCAGGCAATCCGACCGCTGCGCGACGGGGTGATCGCAGACTTCGACATCACCGAAAAGATGTTGCGCTACTTCATCAAGAAGGTGCAACCGCGTCGTTGGGCCCGTCCCCGAATCATCATCTGCGTTCCCTCCGGAATCACCGGGGTGGAGCGCCGCGCCGTCGAGGAGGCCGCGTATCACGCCGGCGCCCGCCGGGCGTACACGATCGAAGAGCCCATGGCGGCTGCGATCGGAGTCAACCTGCCGATCCACGAGCCCACCGGGTCGGTGATCGTCGACATCGGCGGTGGCACCACCGAAGTCGCAGTGATCTCGATGGGCGGAATCGTGGTCTCCCGGAGCGCCCGCATCGCCGGCGACGAATTGGACGAAGCGATCGTGAACTGGGTGAAGAAGGAGTACAACCTCCTCCTCGGTGATCGCACCGCCGAACAACTCAAGATGGCGATCGGTTCTGCATGGCCGTTCAGCGATGAACCCAATGCCGAGATCCGGGGTCGCGACCTGATCACGGGTCTTCCCAAGACCGTCGTCATCACCGCCGCCGAGGTGCGTGAGGCGATCGAGGAGCCGGTGGCGGGGATCGTGGACGCGATCAAGTACTGCCTGGACAAGACGCCCCCGGAGCTCTCTTCCGACGTGATGGAGCGCGGCATCGTGATCACCGGCGGCGGTGCGCTGCTCCGCGGCCTCGATGTGCGGATCGCCAACGAGACCGGTACCCCCGTCGTCACCGCCGAGAACCCCCTCCACTCTGTGGTTCTCGGTTCCGGTGCTTGCCTGGAGGACTTCGACGCCCTTCAGGAGGTGCTGACGACGACGGCGGGGAACCTCTGAACCCGAGCCGCTGATGTGGCGGCCCAGCGGTGTCGACCGTCCCACCGGGATCTTCATCGGGCTGATCACGATCTCGCTCGTCCTCGTCACCCTGGATCTGCGCGCCCAGGGGGCGGGAATCGGCTCGACGCTACGCGACGGGACTCAAGCCCTCTTTACTCCTGTCCAGGAGGCCTTCGTCGCTGTCGGCCGTCCCATCGCCGACTTCCTCGACGCCGCCAGCGACCTCTTCAGCCTGCGTGAGGACAATCGGCGCCTCCGGGAGCAGATCGCTTCTCTCGAGGCGGAGGTGCGCGAGACCGAGAGCATCCGGATTCGGATCCGGGAGTTGGAGGCCCTGTTGGGGGTGAGCGCCCCGGAAGGGGTTGACACCATTTCAGCCCGAGTGCTCGCTATTGGCGTCTCCGAGTTCGACCACCTGCGCGTGATCGACAAGGGTAGCAACGACGGAGTCGGGCTCGACATGCCCGTCGTGGATGAGGGCGGTCTGGTGGGCCGGGTGGTCGCCGTCACCGGTGAGGTCGCCCGCGTGTTGCTCATCACTGACCCGACCATGGTGATCGCAGTGCGGGTGGAGCGGACCGGGGAGACCGGCGTGCTGCGAGGACGGGGGAGCGGGGCCATGGCGCTGGAGATGTTCAACACCGATGCCGCAGTGGTGGTCGGGGACCTCCTCGTCACCGCCGACGGTCGATTCCCGGCGGGAATCCCGGTGGCGGTGGTGAGCGAGGCAGCCCGTTCCGAGGTCGGGTTTGCACTGCGGACCTCGGCCGAGCCGGCGGCGGCGATCACTCGCATCGACTTCGTCAAGATCCTCGTTTTCACCCGCGACGACGCCGTGGTGGAGGGCTTCGAGGGCGGGAGCCGGCTTCCCACCGCGGTGCCGCTGGATCCCGCCGGCCCCACAGAGGGCGAGACCGAAGTGGCGCCGACGACGACCACGACGACGACCACCACGCTCCCGGGAAGCACCACCGTTCCGGGGATCGAACCGTGAAGCTGCGCCACGCCGCGGCCACGGTCGCGGTGGTGGTGATTGCCGTCGCGCTGCAGACGACACTCTTCAGCCGCTTCCGCCTATTCGACACCGCACCGGCGCTGGTGCTGCTGGTGGTGCTTGCATTCGCCCGTTATCTACCCGCTGAGTACTCGTTGCTCACCGGGTTCGGGGCCGGACTGTTTCAAGATCTTCTCGCCGAAACCCCGCTTGGCTTGTGGGCGCTGGTGCTCACTTCGGTGGCGTTCGTGGTGTTGCGCTTCCGCGACCGCATCGAGGACGAGTTCGGATACCTCGCTCCGTTCGTTCTGGCGGTGACGCTGGGGGGTCTCGCACTGTTCGCGGTCCTCGGTACGATCTTTGGAGAGAAGACTCTCGCCGATGCAGGGATCATCAAGAAGATCGCTCTCCCCGCCATCTACAACGTTGCGCTCACCCCCCTCATCCTGCGGGTGGTGCCGCTGACCCTCGGGGTCAGCCGGTACCGCGACGCCGCGTTCCGGCTGTGAGGATCGGCTGGCGCCTGGCGGCGATCGGGGGGATGGTGGCCCTCATGTTCTCGTTGCTCCTATTGCGCTTGTGGGTTCTGCAGGTGACCGACATCGCAGTCGCCCTGGAGACCGTGGAGAGCCAGCAGGTGCGATCGGTGGTGGTCGAGGCGCCGCGCGGCGACATCTTCGACCGCGATGGCAAAGAGATCATGGCTGGGACCGTCGCCTCGCTGCGGGTGGTCGTCGACCGCAAGCTGATTTCGCTCGATCAGGAGGAGGGTCTCATCCAGAACCTGTCCGCATTGCTCGGCCTCCCCGCGGCCGACATTCGCACCGAGTTCACCGCGCGCGGCTCGGGAGCCCGCTTTCCCCTCGGCGAGGAGATCAGCCAGTCGACCGGGGTCTTCGTACTGGAGAACAACGAGCGTTTCCCCGGGGTGACGGTGGAACTGATCCCGGTACGGGTCTATCCGCTGGGCGAGACCGCCGCCCACGTGGTGGGTTACATCGGCGCTCCCGGTGAGGAGGATCTGAACCGGCCATACATCTCCCTGGCCGATCGGGTCGGCAAGTTCGGAGTGGAGCGTCATTACGACCGTCTCCTGCGAGGCACTCCGGGAGCCATTACGTACCGGGTCAATGCCGCCGGCGCCATTCTCGGTGTGCTCGAGGAGATCCCACCCCAGCCCGGGGGAAGCCTCGTGACCACCATCGATCTGGACGTGCAGCGATTCGTAGAGACCACGCTGGCCAACGCCATCGCCCTGGCCCGCCAGGACGGCGAAGACGACGTCCTCCGCGCCTCGGCGGTGGTGCTGGATCCCAGCGACGGCGCGGTGATCGCCATGGCATCCGTCCCTTCATTCGATCCCGCCGTGTTTTCGGACGGCCGCCTCACCGACACCCAGTGGCTAGAGCTTTCGGAGAGGGCGGCCTTCAACAACTTCGCCATCCAGGGTCTGTACCCGCCGGGGTCATCTTTCAAGACGATCGTGTACGCCCTGGCCCTGGAACAGGGCATCGTCCCGGCCCTGGAGGAGGCCTACGCCGATCTGAATCGCTCCGTCGACCCGACGGCGTTCTTCTGCGACGGCCAGCTGCTTTTCCCCAGCACCCCGCCGCTCAATGACTGGAAGCCCGAGGGCCACGGCTCGGTGGATCTGTCGGCGTCGCTGCGCCAATCGTGCAACCTGTACTACTGGTCGATCGCCCTGGAGATCTGGCTCAACCGGGGCGTGCAGTGGCCCGAGGACCTTCTCCAGCAATGGGCCTCGGACCTGGGACTGGGGTCGCGCACCGGGATCGACCTGCCCTTCGAGCAGGCGGGACTCGTTCCTGACCGCGAGTGGTTCCAGTTTCACCAGCAGGCCCAGGACGGGGTGGTGCGGGCCGAGGGGGGATGGGCCGGAGGCGACGTGATGAACATCGCCACCGGCCAGGGGGCGCTGACGGTGACACCGCTGCAGATGGCGGTCGCCTATGGCGCGCTGGTCAACGGGGGCACCGTGTGGCAGCCGCGAGTGGCCTCGTCGGTGCGCGACTCGGAGAACAACATCATCTTCATCAACCCGCCGAGCACGCTGCGGAAGCTGGAGTTGCGCCCCGAGACGATCGAGCAATTGCGCCGCGACCTCAACGGCGTCGTCAACAGCCCTAGCGGCACCGCCCGTCTCGCCTTTGCCGGTTTCTGCGACGACGAGCCCGATGCCGAGTGCGCGGCCCTACAAGAGGTCGGGGGCAAGACCGGAACGGCAGAGATCGCTCAGGCGCTCACCGAGGACGACGTTGCGATTTCCACCGCCTGGTTCGTGGGCGCCGCCCCACTGAGCAATCCGCAGTGGGTGGTGGCGGTGGTCGTCGACCAGGGTGGCTCCGGCGGGCGCATCGCCGCCCCCACGGCGCGGCGCATCTTCCAGTTCCTCATGGGTGAGGATCCGGACCCGCTGCGCCCCGGAGCGGACACCGAACGATGACTGTCTCCGGAGTCGATCTCCGCCGCCGTACCCAGATCAAGCCCGACCTGATGCTCATCATCATGGTGGCGTCGCTCAGCGCCTTGGGCCTGTTGATGATCTTTTCGGCCACGGCGCCGAGACTGCAGGCTGCCGGACTGGGCCGCTCGTCGCAGATGGTTCGCCAGGGCATCTTCGTGCTGCTCGGGATCGTCGTCTTCATCGCCGCCTCGGCGATCTCTGATCGCACCTGGCAGTCGCTCGCCCCTCTGGTCTATGCGATCGCGTTGATCCTGCTCCTGGCCGTGCTCAGCCCGGTGGGCGCAATTCGCCAGGGCGCGCAGCGGTGGATCTCTCTCGGCATCATCGACCTACAGCCCTCCGAGGTGGCCAAGCCGGCAGTGGTGATGGCGCTTGCGGTGCTACTGGCGCCATTGCAGGAGAACGGGGTCCGCTGGCTACGGATGGGCAAGGCGATCGCCATCGCGGCGGTTCCGGCAGCGCTGGTCTTCGTCCAGCCCGATCTGGGCACGGCGCTGGTGTTCGGATTCGTTACCGTCGTGATGCTCTTCGTGGCCGGCACTTCGTTCCGCCAGATCGCGGTGCTGATCGTCGGCGCGGTGATGCTGCTCGTAGCCGCACTGGAACTCGGGGTGTTGCACGAATACCAGGTCAACCGTCTGGTGGGATTTCTCAACACCGACGAGCACGCGCTGTCGCTCAACTACAACCAAAACCAGAGCCAGGTGGCGATCGGCAACGGCGGCCTCTTCGGCCAGGGGCTGTTCGAGGGCTCACAGACCAACCTCGCCTTCGTCCCCTCACAGTCCACCGACTTCATCTTCACCGCCATCGGAGAGCAGCTCGGCTTCGTCGGCGCCACGCTCGTGTTGGCGTTATTCGCGCTGATGATCTGGCGCATGCTCCTGGTGGCCAATATGGCGCGGGACCGCTTCGCCCAGCTGACCGCGGCCGGGATCGCCGCGATGCTGGCGTTCCACGTGTTCGTCAACGTTGGCATGACTGTGGGCCTCCTACCCGTCACGGGGATCCCGCTCCCGTTCGTGTCCTTTGGCGGTTCGTTCTACCTCTCGATGATGCTGGCAGTGGGCGTGGTGAACTCGATCTGGATGCGGCGTATCCGCCCCGGACAGCGTCCCTTCAACGGCTGAGGCAGATCGGCGGGCGATTGCCGGCGGGCTACCCTCACCGTCCATGGATCGCCGCGACGACCAGGGCTGGGTGGAGGTCATCTGCGGCCCGATGTTCTCCGGCAAGAGCGAAGAACTGATCCGGCGCATCACTCGCTACACCATCGCCCGAATCCCCACCCAGACGTTCAAGCCTGCGATCGACGTCCGTTACGCCACCAACGAGGTGGTGTCGCACTCCGCACTCTCCACCGCCGCCGAGCCAGTGGCCGACAGCTCCGAGCTGCTCGCTCGGGTGAAGCCAGCGACCGTGGTGGTGGGGATCGACGAGGCTCAGTTCTTCGACTCGGGGCTGGTCGAGGTGGTTTCCCGTCTGGCGGCAGCGGGCAAGAAGGTGATCGTCGCCGGACTCGACCTCGACTACCTGGGCCGGCCCTTCGGAGCCGTCCCGGCGTTGATGGTTCGGGCTGAATATGTCACCAAGAGTCTGGCGGTGTGTCATCGCTGTGGCGGGGAGGGCATGTTCACCCAGCGGGTGATTCAGTCGGACGAACTGGTCGTGCTCGGCGCCACCGACGCCTACGAGGCTCGGTGCCGGCGCTGTTATGACCCAGGAGAGGGCCAGCAGGCCCGTCTCGACATCGAATCCGCCTGATCCCGGCGGGGGGGGTGCTCGGAACCGGGTCCGACAGCGGCTACCATCTTGACCCGGCGGGCAGTTCCCGGCGGTTCCACTGCCTCCTTCCCGCCCCAACCGGAGTCCTGCAGTGCCCATCAGCCCCATCGAGATCCAGGTCGCGACGCCTCCTTCGCGTTCGGCCGCTCCGGGGAAGGGCGTGCGGTGGCTCCGGTCGCCATTCCAATTCGAGAGTCGGCCGCACGCGCGGCCGCCGAAGGGATTTCCCCATGGGTTTGTTTCGGAAAAATCGCGCCCAGGTGATCCGGCGTGGGTCGGGCGAGACTGCCGTCGAGGAGCGCAAGAAGCGTCGCGTCGGCGGTAGCAAGGTCGAGATCCGGCGCGTAACCGAGGTCGTCGCCGAGTCGTCCGAGCAGAAGACCCGAGATCGGCGTCGCGTGGAGTCGCCACGTCGGGCGCCGCGGGTCACCCGGGGCCGCGGCTCCACCCGGCCGGTCCCGGAATACATCGCCCCCCCGCCCAGCACCGAACGCAAGCAGATGCTGGTGCGGCGCACCCCCCACCAGACCCAGATCGTGGTGCTGGAGGGGGCGCTGCTCGTCGAGCACTACGTGGCCCGCTCCGACAAGCCCTCGCTGACCAACAACATCTACGTGGGGAAGGTGCGCAACGTCCTGCCGGGAATGGAGGCGGCGTTCGTCGACTTCGGCGAGCCCAAGAACGGCGTGCTGTACGCCGGTGATGTCGCCGGCAACGGAAATGGCAACGGGCAGAAGAAGCAGCGCATCGAGAAGTCGCTCAAGACCGGAGACGAGATCCTGGTCCAGGTGGAGAAGGACGCCATGGGCCACAAGGGGGCCCGGCTCACCAACATGGTCAACTTGTCCGGACGCTATGTGGTGCTCGACCCCAAGGTCGACAAGCCCTCGGTGAGCCGCCGCCTCTCCGACTCCGAGCGGGACCGCCTGAAGGAGATCGCCCGCCAGCTCACCGCCGAATTCGACCTGGGTGGTTTCGGGATGATCGTGCGTACCGCCGCCGAAGGCGCCTCCAAGGAGGAGATCGCCGTCGACATCGAGCGGTTGCTCGGGGTGTGGGCCGACATTCAGGAGTCCATCCCCAAGGGTGGTGCACCCCGGCTGATCTACGAGGAACCCCCTCTCCTCATCCGCGTGATCCGGGAGCATTTCACCAAGGACTTCCGCCGCTTGCTCATCGACGACCGGGAGATGTTCGACGAGGTGGTGACCTATCTTCAGGCGACCGACCCCGACCTGGTGACGCGGGTCGCCCGCTACGACGAGGAACTGCCGATTTTCGAGCGGTTCCACGTCGAGGATCAACTGCGCAAGGCCCTCGACCGCAAGGTGTGGCTGCCCTCCGGAGGCCACATCGTGGTCGACCGTACCGAGGCCTTGACTGTCATCGACGTCAACACCGGGCGGTTCGTCGGCCATTCCAACCTGGAGGAGACGGTCCTGCAGAACAACCTGGAGGCTGCGGCGGAGATCGCCCACCAGCTGCGGCTGCGCGACATCGGGGGGATCATCGTCATCGACTTCATCGACATGGAAATCACCCGCAACCGCGACGCGGTGTTGCAGAAGCTGCGCGAGGAGTTGGCCCGGGACAAAACCCGCACCCAGGTCTTCGAGGTCTCCAATCTCGGCCTGGTGGAGATGACCCGCAAGAACGAGTCCGAAGGACTTTTGGAGTCGTTCAGCCATGTTTGCCCGACCTGTGCCGGGCGAGGCGTGGTGCTGTTCGAGGACGCCGCCACCACCGGGGTACCCATGCCGGCCACGGGGGGAGAGGGCTGAGGCAGGTTCCGGAGCCGCTATTATCTCCCGGTTCCCCGGCTCGAGGTCTATTCGCTCATGTACGCCATCATCCGCACCGGCGGTAAGCAAGCCAAGGTCCGCGAAGGCGACGTCATCGACGTCGAGCGTCTCCATGGCGACGGTGAGATCACCTTCACCCCGCTCCTGCTCGTCGACGCCAAAGGCAAGATCACCTCGGGTCGGGACGACCTGAAGAACGCCAAGGTGACGGCCCGGGTGGTGGGCGAGTCGACCGGCGACAAGATCGAGATGTTCAAGTACAAGAACAAGACCGGGTATCGCCGCCGTGGCGGTCACCGCCAGAAGTACACCACCATCGAGGTGGTCAAGATCGAAGGCCCGAAGAAGGCTGCCGCCAAGAAGGCGAGCGAGGCCCCGGCGGAAGAGGAGGGCTGACATGTCGAAGACCAAGGGTGGCGGCTCCACCAAGAACGGACGCGATTCCCACGCCAAACGGCTCGGCACCAAGGTTTTCGACGGCCAGACCGTGACCGCCGGGTCGATCATCGTCCGTCAGCGAGGCACCAAGGTGCACCCCGGCGCGAATGTGGCCAAGGGCGGCGACGACACCCTGTTCGCCACCGAAACCGGGACCATCTCCTACGGCACCCGGCGCGGACGGCGCGAGGTCAACGTCCGCGCCGACGGCTGACGCTCCCGGCTCGGCTCGGAGTGTGTTCGTAGACGAGGTTCGCGTTTTTCTCCGTTCCGGAGACGGCGGAGCCGGCAACACCGCATTCGTCAAGGCCAAAGGTCGTCCCCGGGGCAAGCCACTGGGCGGTTCAGGGGGCAACGGCGGCGATGTGATCGTCGTGGCCGATCCGGCCATGTCCACCCTCCTCGACTATCAACGCCGTCCGCATCGCCGCGCCGAGGCGGGCACCCACGGAAAGGGGGACACCCAGCACGGGCGTCGCGGCATCGACCTGATCCTGGCGGTGCCTCCGGGAACCGTGGTTCGGGATGCTGCTGGCACGATGCTCGCCGACCTCGCTGCCGCCGGACAGCGCGTGACCGTGCTCCGCGGGGGGCGCGGGGGAATGGGCAACGCCGCTCTCGCCGGCCCTCGGCGTATCGCGCCCAACTACTCCGAACAGGGCGAGTACGGCGCCGAGGCCGAGTTCGTGTTCGAACTCAAGGTCGTCGCCGACGCGGCCATCATCGGTTTCCCCAATGCCGGCAAGAGCACCTTGATTGCCGCGGTGTCCGCCGCCCGTCCCAAGATCGCCGAATACCCGTTCACCACCCTGGCGCCGAACCTGGGGGTGGTGGACGTATCCGGCCGCCGCTTCGTACTCGCCGACATTCCCGGATTGATCGAAGGCGCCGCGGAAGGCAAGGGCCTCGGCCATGTCTTCCTACGTCACGTAGAGCGTTGCCGGGCGCTGTTGATTCTGCTCGATCCATCGCCGTTGCAAGAAATCTCCTGCAGTCGGCAACTGGGGATCTTGCGCGACGAGTTGCGCCGTCACGACCCGGCACTGGCGGAACGCCCCTCGCTGGTGGCGGTCAACAAGGCCGATCTCCCCGAGGCAGCGACTGCGGTGGCGGAACTCGCCGACGCCGGGGTGAGCGCACATCTGATATCGGGAGTGACCGGGGCCGGAGTGGAGATGCTGATGCATGCTCTCGCCGACCTGCTCGCCGCGACCACTCGCACCAGCGAGGGGGAGGGGTTCATCCTCCATCGGCCCTTCGTCGAGGGTTTCTTCGTGGAGCGGGTCGGCGAGCGCTGGGTGGTTGCGGGGCGCCAGGCAGAACGCGCGGTCGCTTTCGACGATCTCACCAAGCCCGAGGCCGCCGAGCAGGCGGCGCGCCGACTCGCCCGGGCCGGGGTCGACGACGAGTTGCGCCGTCTCGGTGCCGTACCCGGCGACGAGGTGCAAATCGGTGACATCGTCTTCGAGTTCCGTGACGAGCACGCCGAACCTCCGAATGCCGAGGAGCCTCCGGCCTGAACGGAGCGGTTGCGGAGGCGACTCCTACACTCGGCCCATGCCGGAGCTTTCCCTCGCCGATCCCGCCGCGGTCGCCACCGCGCTCGCCGGTCAGGGTTATCTGGCCGACGATCGCATCGCCCAGGTGGTGTATCTCGCCACCCGGCTCGACAAGCCGATCCTGGCCGAGGGACCGGCCGGAGTGGGTAAAACCGAGCTGGCCAAGGCGGTAGCGGCAGCGCTCGGCCGTCCACTGGTGCGATTGCAGTGCTACGAGGGGCTCGATGAGTCCAAGGCGCTCTATGAGTGGAACTACCGCAAGCAGCTCCTCCGCCTTCAAGCCGATTCGGGACGGGAATGGGCCGAGGTGGAAGCAGACATCTTCAGCGAGGACTTTCTCCTCACGCGGCCGCTCCTGGAAGCGATCCGCTCCCCGAAACCGGTGGTGTTGCTCATCGACGAGGTGGACCGGCTGGAGGTGGAGACCGAGGCACTGCTGCTCGAGGTGCTGAGCGACTTCCAGGTGTCCATCCCGGAGTTGGGAACCATCCGGGCCTCGTCCACCCCGTTGGTGGTACTCACCTCCAACAACACCCGGGAGCTGTCCGAGGCCCTGAAGCGGCGCTGCCTGTTCCTCCACATCGGGTACCCGTCGGTGGAGCGCGAACGCGACATCCTGCTGGCCCGGGTGCCCGGTTTGCAGCCGGTGCTGGCAGAGCGGGTGGCGCGGCTCGTCGCCACCATCCGGGCCAAGGCGGTGCGCAAGCCGCCTTCGGTGAGCGAATCGATCGACTGGGTGCGGACACTGCTGGCACTCGGGGTGGGTGATCCGGATCGGGAGGCTGTCGAGCAGACCCTGCACGTGCTCCTCAAGCACCAGTCGGACATCGACCGGGTGACGAGGGAGCTCGCCGCCGCCGGGGGTTAGCGGTGGACTTCCTCACCCGGTTCGTAGGGGAGTTGCGTGCCGCGGGCATCCCGGTGTCGATGGTCGAGGCCCTCGATGCCGCCGCCGCCATGGAGCACGTCGACGTCGGGTCGCGGTCCATGGTCAAGGCGACTCTCGGCGCCACGATGGTGAAAAGCGCCCGCCACGCTGCGGCCTTCGACACCGCATTCGAGGCGTACTTCTCCGTGCTGGGTCCGGTGCCGGGCTCCGCCGAGGCCGAGGCACGACACGACGCCGATCTGCAACTGCTCGGGTCCGGTGCTGCCGCCGGTGGGGATGCCGACCTGGAGGCACTCGTGGAGGCGCTGTTCGCGGCGCTGCGCGCTGGCGCCCCCCGCGTCGCCGGGGCGCTGGCCCCCGACGCGGTGAGCCGGCGTGCCGGGATGGTGGCGGGGCGGCCGGTGGGCGGGGGCGAATA
>JBKKBI010000058.1:0-8503 GCA_046714175.1 Acidimicrobiia bacterium
TCGGTGTCGTGGGTGACGATCAGCGTCGGTACCGGCTGGGTGGCGAGGGTGGCGGCGAGGTCGGCGGCAAGATCGTGGCGCAGCGCCGGGTCGAGCGATCCCAACGGCTCATCGAGCAGCAACAGCCGCGGCTCTGTCACCAGCGTGCGGGCCACTGCCACGCGTTGCGCCTGACCGCCCGACAGCTCCTCGATTCGCCGCCTCTCGAGTCCGGACAAACCAACGCGATCCAGTGCCGCGCGTACTCTCTGATCGAGGTTGGGGTTGGTGACACCGGTGGTCCGTAGCCCAAACCCGATGTTGCCGGCGACATCGAGATGCGGGAACAGTGCAAAGTCCTGGAACACCACCCCGAAGCGGCGTAGGTGGGGAGGCACCGCGGTGATGTCGTCGCCGTCCCAGGTCACGCTTCCGGCATCGGGTCGCAGCAACCCGGCGACGACGCGGAGCAGGGTGGTCTTGCCCGAGCCGCTCGCACCAAGCACCGCCACGACTTCTCCGGCGCCCACCTCGAGGGAGGCGCCATCGAGGGCGGTCACCGCCCCGTAGCGAACCGTGAGCCCGCGTACCGTCAACATCACAGCCAACCCTCGCCGGGAACCCGGATGCGTTCGATGAGCAGCACCACCGTGACGGTGAGCACCGCCAGGAGCAGGCTCAACACCATCGCCGCCTGAAGGTTGAGTTCCCCGGGACGCCCGAGCAGCCGGAATACGGCGAGCGGCAGGGTGGGCGCCCCGGGGCGCGCCAGCAGACTCGTGGCCCCGAACTCGCCGAGTGAGATGACGAAGGCAAACCCAGCTCCGACTGCCGCCGCCCTTCCGGCAATGGGGAGGTCGATCTGGCGGCGAATCCGTCCCGGCGACGCACCGAGCGTGGCTGCGGCCTCGTGGAGCCGAACCCTGATCGCACCCAGCACCGGCACCAGCGAGCGCACCACGAACGGTATTGCCACCAGTGCATGGGCAATGGGGATCAGCACCACGCTGGTGCGGAGATCGATGGGGGCGTCGAGGGCGAGCAGCATGCCAAAACCGAGGGTCACGGCCGAGGTGCCCAACGGCAGCATCAGCAATGTGTCGAACCACCCTGAGAGGCGGCCGCGGTGCGCCGCAATCACCAGAGCCGCGGGTAGCCCGATCCCCACCGCGATCAGCGTGGCGCCGAGGGCGTACCCGAGTGAGGCTCCCGCCGAAGCCGCGACGTCGACGAACGGAGAAGTCTCCAGCGCCCGGAAACCCGCCAGTGTGGGCCGTCCATCTCGAGTCAGCGCCCTCCACGCCAAGACGAGGGTGGGGAGTCCGATCAGGACGAGCGTCCCCACGACCGTCGTTGCCACCAGCGCCCGCTCACCGGTCGTGCGGACCGGCCGGGGTCGGGTCGCGGCCAGGCTCTGCTTGGTCCGAGTGCGGTCCTGGTACCGCGCATACAGCAGCAAGGCCCCGGTGACCCCGGCAATCTGCAGCAGCGCCAGGAGTGCCGCCCCCTGGAGGTCGAAGAGGAATGCAGTGCGGCGGTAGATCTCCACCTCGATGGTGGCCATGCCGGAGCCGCCGAGCACCAACACGGTGCCGAAGGCGGTGAAGGAGAACAGGAACACGATCGCCGCCGCAGAAGCGATCGCCGGCCGCAGCAACGCCAGGGTCACGGTGCGCAGCACACGAGATGACGACGCCCCCAATGTGCGAGCGGCGTCCTCCAGCCGCGGGTCGAGACGCTCCCACAGTCCGCCGACGATGCGCACCACCACTGCCACGTTGAAGAAGACGTGGGAGGCGATGATGGCCGTCGCGGTGCCGCTCAGGTCGACACCGAGGACCCCCGAAGGTCCGATGAGGGCGAGGAAGGCGACGCCAACCACCAGTGTGGGGAGGACGAAGGGCACAACGGTCGCAGCGCGGAGCAGGCGCCGCCCGGGGAACTCGTAGCGAGCGGTGACGTAGGCGATGGGGAGGCCCACGACCAGCGTCAACAAGGTCGAGACGACTGCCTGCCAGACCGTGAACCACACCACCCCGCCGTCGAGCAGCGGTCCCGATGAGGTCCTGTCACCGCCGAACGAGGTGATGAGGATCGTGAGCAGCGGATAGGCGAAGAAGATCGCGAGAAACAGCAAGGGCGCTGCGGCGAGAAGCCACCCTCTCTTATCACCTCCCGCGAAGGGCGAGCGCGGCGTCACCGCAGCACCGTCTCAGTCCACTCTGCCAGCCAGCGCTCCCGGTTGGCCTCGATGCGCTCCGGCTCCATGGTGAGGGCGTCGGTCGAGGGGGCATCGAGCCACTCGGGCAGGGCGGCATCGGGTCGCACCGGGTACACGAACATCGACCCGGGGACGTCGTCCTGGAATTCTCGCGACAGCAGGAAGTCGATCAGAGCCTCGGCGGCGTCGCGATTCCCGGTGCCGCGCAGGATCCCGGCGTACTCGACCTGGCGGAAGCAGCCCGCAGTCATCACCGCGGTGGACGGCTCCGCGGGCGGCGGATCCGAGAACACCAACTCCGCTCCCGGCGAGGAGGCATACGAAACCACCAGAGGCCGGTCGCCCTCACTCGCCCCGGAGAAGTGGCCGTAGTAGGCGGTGCCCCAGTCGGATGCCACCAGGACGTCATTGGCCCTCAGGTCGGACCAGTAGTCCCGCCAGGTGTAATCGCCTTCTTCACCGAAGGTGACGATGGTGGCGAGAAGGAAGGCGAGGCCGGGGGAGGAAATCGTCGGATCCTCCACCACCAGCATCCCGGCATACGCGGGAGTGGTGAGATCGGCCAGGGTCTGCGGCGGCGCCAGATCGATGAACGCCGCCTTGTCGTAGTTGATGCACACGTCGCCGTAGTCGATCGGGGTGACCCGGTCTCCGGCGGCGAACTCGTCGGGCACCAGGCCCAGCGCCGGGCTGCGGTACGGGAGAAAGAGGTCGCCGGCGAGGGTTCGGGAGAGCAGTGTGTTGTCCACCCCGAATAGGACATCGGCCACCGGGTTGCCCGCGGTGAGCAGCGCCTGGTTGACCATCACCCCGGCATCTCCGCCGAGGAGCACCTCGACCTCGATCCCGGTGTCCTCGGTAAAGGCCTCCAGGACCTCCGGGGTCACGGCAAAGAAGTCGTGCGCGATCATGGTGACCGAGTCAGGCCGGGCGTCGTCTCCGCAGGAACCGGCGACGAGCAGCAAGGCAACGAGTGTCATGAGTCGTTTCATGGGGCCTCCTCGAGGTGGGCGACCAGGGCGAGCCCGTGGTGGACCTCCACCGTCGCCGCGGTCGCGGTCATTTGATTGCTCACACCACGGGATGAGCCGAACTCCAGGGTGTCGTGGTCCAGGGGCCAGCGCAGGCCGGTGGTGGACACGACTACCGCACCGGCGAGCGGAACGATCGAGACAACATCGCCGGGACGACCGGTGATGTCGCGTCGCGCCCGCACCGGCCACACCCGGGCCGGCCCCACCCACCACTCCGGATTCAGCGCGGCGTGGCGCGCCGCGGCGATCACCCCGGCGTTGGCCATCACGTGGTCGATGCGATCGTCCCCGCCACCGCCGACCACGATCGTGCGCGTTGCTCCCCAGCGGGCGGCGGCCTGAAGAGCCAGGTCGAGGTCGGTGGCGTCCTTGTCGGCCGGATGCGACTCGATCGCCGCCCCTGCCGCCACCGCCGACTCGACCGCAGCGGGTCGCACCGAGTCGAAGTCGCCCACGACGAGGTCGACCTTGAGCCGCAACGAGTCGGCGAGATGCAACCCGGAGTCGGCGGCGATCACGAACTCCGCCCGGGGGAGGGCGATGGTGGGCGTGCCCGAACCACCGGTGAGGATCACACAGAGTCGCGCGATCACGTCTCCCTCCGCCGGAATGACCCGGATCAGGTTCTTCGGGTCGGTGGCACTGCGGCCACCCTCTCAGCTCGGCTCGCCCGAACTCCCCGGAGTGTGCTTCAGAGGTTACCCGTTGCCCGTTACCCGTTGCCGGTCTCCGGCCTCCGGTCTCCGGCCCCGGCCCCTGGGGCTCAAATGCCCCCTTGACAGAGTGACATCATTCTGACATCATCACGCTGTCATCAAGACACCGAAATGACCACGGAGGTGTGTAATGTGGGCGACGACCAGCACGGTAAAGGCCTTCCACGAGATGCGGCATGGCACCCGGATCTCACGGCGGCAGCGCAACCGGGCCCAGCAGGTGCAACGGGAGCGGATCCCGGTGGCCCTGGGCCGGACCGTGGCCGCACGATGAACTCGGAGGAGCGCATGGACACGACGATGGCGATGACCCGCCTCGAAGGGGCGATCCAGCAGCAGGTGATCGTGGCGGGCGGCGACCCCGAGGTGGAGTCGGCCGCCCGGGCGATCATCGCCGCCCTGGGTCCGGCGGTCCGCCAACTGGCTTTCGACCTTGCCGAACAGGCTGCCGCCGAGGTGGCGGCGCAACTGCCGGGACATCACATCGACGTGGTGCTCAGCGGCGGCGAGCCCACCCTACGAGTGCGGAGCGGCGATGCCGGCGCCGCTCAGTCCTCGGGCGAGTCGCTGGATGCCCGCATCACATTTCGCCTCCCTCCCACCCTCAAGGAGCTGATCGAGACCGCAGCCGAGGCCAAGGGCGAGTCGGTCAACACCTGGTTGGTCAAGACGGTTTCCACCAACGCCTCCGAGGGCCGTCGTCGCAACCGCCGCGTCACGGGAACGATCGAGACATGAAGAAGCATTTCACCTTTGGAGTCACTGGAACCCCTCGTCTCGACCTTCGCCTCCCTCTCGGCGACATGAAGATCGGGCCCGGAGCCCCCGGCACGGTCGAGATCACCCTGGATGGCCGCGATTCGGCGGTGGAGCGGATGGTGGTGGAACAGCGCGGCGACACCATCCACGTCGAACCCGACCGAACCGAGCGCATCCGCTGGTCCTCGGTGGATGTCCGGGTGACCGTGGGGGCGGACGCCGACGTCCACGCTCGCCTCACGTCTGGCGACCTCACCATCTCCACCGACCTGGCCACTCTCGCCGTCGAGACCGCGACCGGGGAGATCACTGCCGGCACCATCAATGGCGACGCCACGATCCGTTCGGCGTCGGGGGACATTCAACTCGGCGAGGTTGGGGGACGGCTCGACATTGCGGTCGCGTCCGGCGACATCCGTGCCGGGACGGTAGGTGAAGCCGACCTCAAGTCGGCGTCGGGCGATGTGGCAGTGCGCGAGGTGCAGCGAGACGCCGATGTGAAGAGCGCCTCGGGCGACATCACCATCGGCCTCTTCTCCGGCAGCCGCTTCGACGCCAAGACCATGTCGGGGGAGGTGTCACTCGGCGTTCCCGCTGGGCGGCGCTACGACGTCTCGTTCTCCACCCTGTCCGGCGAGGTGCACACCGACTTCCCGGTGCAGGGGGGCGGTGATGCCGGAGCTCCGGCACGCCTTGACATCAAGACCGTCTCGGGGGACATCTGGATCAAGGGCGCCTGATGAAGCCAGCGACCTATTCGCTCACCCCCTGAGGGCGAGCGCCGCCCGAATCGCCTCGATGGCGTCGTCGGCAAAGATGGCGTGGCCTTCGTCTCCGGCATGAAACTGGTCGCCGGCGAATAGACCAGGATCGTCGAAGAACGCGGTGCTGCTCCGTCCCCTGGTGTACACCTTGACGGCATTGGGCACGGCGACGACAACGCCGCGGGCAATGCGATCGAACACCTCGGACCGCCTGGTGGCCCAGCGCCGTAAGGCGGGAGGCAGCCGGGGAATGCTTCCCAGGTCGCCCATCCCGAAGACCAGCACTCCGGCGCCGGTGGCGGCGAGTCGTTCCACGATGATCTTGAGGTTGTGCTTGTAGCGCCGCGCGGTGACGCCGCGTAGGGCGTCGTTGGCGCCTACGGACACGACGGCCAGATCGGGGTGAAGGCGCACCGCCTCGGCGAGTTGGCCCGCGACGACATCGTGCGCCTTCGATCCTCCGACCGCCAGGCTGATCAACTCGACGTGATGATCCGCTGCCAGCGTGCGGGCGACGCGCCGAATCCAAACGTTGTCGAGGTCGGCGACACCTGGCGCGGTGATGGATGAGTCGCCCACGGCGATGATGCGCAACGGGGGAAGCGCCGGATCGCCAAACCGACCGGTGGGATCCTGGTTGGGGAACGTGGGCAGGTCGGGGCGACGTGCCGCCCGCAGCACCTGTACCGCCACCACCGCCACGGGTATCGCAGGAACTGCGATCAGGGCCTTGCGCACACGCGACGTCATCACACACATGGTATTCATCCGCCATCCGCGTTCGGCCATCTGCCCTCGCCCCTCGTCCCTCGTCCCTCGCCCCTCGCCCTACCCTCCCCCCATGCGTCTCGCCCTCAACATGGGTTACGCCGGGACCGCGGTGGACCCGCGGCTCGATTTCGTGCGCGAAGCCGATCGCCTCGGATACCACTCGGTCTGGGTCGCGGAGGCGTATGGCAGCGATGCCGTTTCCATCCTTGCCTGGTACGGCGCCTCGACCGAGAAGATCGGGTTGGGCAGCGCCATCATGCAGATGCCGGCTCGCACCCCGGCGATGACCGCGATGACAGCGGCCACGATGTCCGAATTGAGCGGCGGCAGGTTCCTGCTCGGGCTGGGCATGTCGGGACCGCAGGTGGTGGAGGGGTGGCACGGCCGTCCCTACGGCAAGCCGCTGCAGGTGACCCGGGAGTACGTGGACATCGTGCGGCGCATCCTGTCGCGCGAGGCCAAGCTGCGCTTCGAGGGCCAGTACCACCGTATCCCCTACGACGGTCCCGACGCGACCGGACTCGGCAAGACGCTTCGGCTCACTCTGCATCCGCAACATCAGATTCCGCTCTACCTGGCGGCGATCGGGCCCAAGAACGTCGCACTCGCCGCCGAGATAGCCGACGGCTGGCTGCCGTTTTGGTACTCGCCCTACCGTGGCGCCGAGGTGTTTTCCCCGGCGCTGGAGGCAGGTTTCGCCGCCTCCGGCGATCCCGACAAGCGAACCAGGTTCGACATCCTTCCCACGGTGCCGGCGGTGGTGACCGAGGATGTCGATCAGGCGCGCTGGGGAGTGCGTCCGTTGCTGGCGCTCTATGTGGGGGGGATGGGGGCGCGGGGGAGCAACTTCTACTTCGACCTGGTGTGCCGCTACGGGTACGAGGAGGCCGCGACCAAGGTCCAGGACTTCTATCTCGCCGGAAAGCGTGACGAGGCGATGGCGGCGCTCCCCGACGCCCTCATCGACGAGGTGGCGCTTCTCGGCCCCCGCGAAGCGATCGCCGAGAAGCTCGAGGTGTGGAAGCAGGCTGGGGTGACCACACTCGGAGTCGTCGCCCAGGACCTGGGGACACTTCGCACCCTGGCCGAGTTGGTTCTCTAATGCCCGGCGTCGGCGAGGTGCCACAGCACTCCGGCGCCGAGGAACGCGACTGCGGCGCCGAACGCAGGGAGCCACGCGCCGAATACGGTCGCAGCCAGCACGAGCACCGACCCCACCGTGGCCAGCGCCGCCGCCGCCAGCAGCAACCCGGTCGTCCAGGACCGGGGGACCGCGGCGACGAGAGCATCGGGAAGCAGCGGCATCACATCAGCGTAACGGCGGCGTCATGAGCATTTCGCTGGCTGACGCCGTCAGCGGTGGTGATCTCGACGCCCTCGTGCGTCTGGTCGACGGGCTGGCGTCGGCCCGGGAGTGGGATCGAATCGTCGAGTTGCGCGATCGCTGCCGTCAGGCCCTGGAGCGGGGCCTGCAGTTGTGGCCCGCCGCCGAGTACGCCGAGTACCGGCTCGCCCTCGAGGCTCCGGCCGACCGGGCCGCGGCGGTGGTGACCGAGGTCGCTGGCCGGTACGCCCTCGGCCCACTGTGGGAGGTGGCGGCGTCGACGCACTCGTGGGCTGACCTGGCGCCACACCTTGGTCACGGTCCGGCGCGCAGCCTGGTGGCCCACGAGCGAGTGCTACGGGGAGAGGATCTCGTCGACGATGATTCCATCGATCCCGGTGTGGTCGAGGTCCCACTGGTGCTGCAGCCATGGGAGCCCCGGTATCCCGTCGCCACCTATCACGCTTCGCGTGCCGAGTTCCCCACTCCAGAGCCGGCGGCGCTGGTACCCCTGGCTTTGCCTGCTCCGGGTGCTGCTCGATCCGACTCCGAGACCGTGGAGGCCCTGCTCGCGCTGGCGCAACCGTGGGCCGACCAGTCGAACGGTGCCGTGACCGCGGTCGCGGTGCACGGCGACGGCCCGGCCGCGATCGCCGCGCTTCACCCCGGCCCGGTGACATCCGCGGTCATCACCGGCACCGAGGCCTTGGCGTGGATGGGGTGGGCGGGCGCCAGTGGCGGCGCCTACGCCCGCCGCCGCGGTAGCCCGCTGGGTCGTTTTGCCGCATGGTGGGCGCTAGCGATGCTGGCCGATGTCGAGTGGCCGCCGGATCCTGCCGCCCTCGGTGCGGCCGGCGCGCATTTGGGGTGGCAGCGCTGGGAGGCCGCTGGTGCCACCCACGGCTGGTCGGCGAGCCTGGCCATCACGGATCGCG
>JBKKBI010000059.1:0-21317 GCA_046714175.1 Acidimicrobiia bacterium
CACCGTGGTGGTCGTGGTCGCGTCGGTCTCGACAGTGGCGGTGGCGGGCTCGTCACATGGCACCACCGGAAGCAGCGCCAGCTCGGTGTCGGGGGTGAGTGCACTCGCCCGGATCCACACTCGGTAGTTCGAGTCGTGGGGGGACCGGATCTCGATCCAATCGCCGTTGGCATCACGCCCGGTGGCGAACACCCGATCGCCGCTGGTCAGCACCCCGGCGCCCTCTTCGAAGCCGCACTCGTAGAACGGAGCCTCTGCCGCCAGGGCTAGCGAGGCGTCCTCACCCACCAAGTCGATCGTTCCGGTGAAGCCGAGGATGCTGCCCACGACCAGTCCCCCGGCAGCGGCACCGAGGGCGATCTGGACCGGAAGGGAAAGGGCTCCCCCATCACCACGCCAGCGGCTCTTGGCCCGGAAACGCACGGTGGGAAGGTAGCGGGCATCTGTGGCTGGATGTTGGCAGCTTGTGGCACAAGGCACTTAGGGTGCCCGGGTGCTCTCACACCTCCGCCGGCTATGAGGAACGGGAACGGTTCGGACCGAGCGACCATGCCCATAGGGATGCCCTTGCTAGGCGCCCACTTCCCGGTCGCTCATGACGCGGTGCGGCCCACTACATGAGGTTGATCGTGGTGAGGCCGAAGCCGCCGTCAACCACGGAGACAAACTCCGGTGCCCGGGGAGGGACTTGAACCCCCACGCCCCATCAGGGACAGCGGATTTTAAGTCCGCCGCGTCTGCCGGTTTCGCCACCCGGGCATGACCCCGAGGTTAGGAGCCGCGGCGGATAGCCTGGGAGAATGTCATCGGCAGCCCACGAACAAGTCGTCACCTTGCGTGATGGCACCAGGGCGCTGATCAGGCCAATCCGGGCCGAGGACAAGGAGGCGCTGGCAGCGGGGCTGGCTCGTCTTTCCCCGCTGTCTCGCTACCGCCGCTTTCTCCGTCCGGTCACTTCACTCAATGACCGCGAGCTCAAGTACCTCACTGAGATCGATTACACCAACCATTACGCCTGGGTAGCGATGGCCGTCGACCAGCCGGGCACGCCGGGCCTGGGCGTGGCGCGTTACATCCGCGACCCACTCGACCCTGAAATCGCCGAAGCCGCGGTGGCGGTGGTCGACGACCAGCAGGGCAAGGGAATCGGCAGCATTCTGCTACGAGTACTGGTGGCCGCAGCACAGGAAAACGGGATCCGCACCTTCCGCGGCTGGGTATTGGGCGACAACACCGAGGTCCTCCGTCCCCTGGAGCGGATTGGCGCCCGCCGCAAGCCCGACCACGGGGTGCTCCGTGTCGAGGTCGATCTGGCTGAGGTCTACGACGGCTCCTCGATCCAGGAAACGTTGCGGGCGGTGGCGCGAGGAGAGTTTGCGCCCGAGCCGCGAGAATGAGAGCTTCACCCGATATCGATCACCATCGTCTGTAGATCGGTGAACTCCTCGATGCTGCCTCTGCCCCACCCTGTCTCGGTGCCGGCGGCGCCTCCGAAGGGTTGAAAGGTCTCCCAGAAGTCGGTCGAGTCGTTGACGATGACCGTGCCACTGCGGATGCGGTCGGCATACCAAAACGCCTTGCTCAGGCTGGCGGTGAACACCGCCGCCTGCAGACCGAGGTGGGTGCGGTTGGCGATCGCCACCGCCTCCTCGTCATCACGGGCGGTGATGATCGGCACCACGGGCCCGAACGACTCCTCTTTGGAGAGCAGGCTGGCCTCGGGAACATGATCGACCACGGTGAACCGGTAGTAGAGGTCGGTGGGAAAACCGGGGGCGCGGCCCCCGCCCAGGAGCACTTCGGCTCCACGGGCGTTGGCGTCGGCGAGGTGCTGATCCATTCTGATCGCAGTAGCGGCATTGTTGAGTGGACCCATGTTGGTCTCGGGGTCGAATGGGTCGCCGAGAAGGACCACCTCCGATGCCTTCAGTACCTCCTCGACGAAGCGGTCGTGGACCGCGTCGAGCACGATCACGCGCTCGGTGGCACAGCACACCTGGCCGGCGTTGTAGTACGCCCCGTACACCGCAGCCGTGGCCGCCGCCGAAATGTTGGCGTCGGCGGTGACCACGGTGGGCCCGTTGCCCGACATCTCCATGATCGAACGCTTCACACCCATGGCGGCGATGATCTTCTTTCCGGTGGCGGTGGACCCGGTGAAGCCGATGCCGTCGATCCCCGGGTGGGTGACCAGCGCGGATCCGATGGCCCCGCCGCCAGGGATGATCGAAATCAGACCCTTGGGCACCCCGGCCTCGTCGAAAGCCTCGGCGAGTTTCAGCAGCGCCAGTGAAGTGAACTCGGGTGGTTTCACGATAACGGCGTTGCCGGCCGCAAGACCAGGTCCGATGTACTCCAGGGGAATGGTGACCGGGAAGTTCCACGGGGTGATCGCCGCCCACACCCCTACCGGGCGGCGGAAGGTGAACATCCGCTTGGTGCGGTTGGTGGTGGGGATCACCTCACCGCCGAGACGCTTGATGTCCTCGGCAGCGTTGGTGAAGTATTCGTTGGCCTCCGCGATGTCGGCCAGCGACTCCTGGTGGTAGGGCTTGCCCTGCTCCAGAGTTTGCAGGCGGGCGATCTCGTCCACCTTGCCTTCGATGGCACCGGCGATGCGATGGCACAGGTCGGCGCGCTCGAACGCCGACCAGTGCCGGTACTCATCCTGGGCCTCGCGGGCAGCGGCCACGGCACGGTCGATGTCGGCGGCCGAGGCGAGCGGAACGTTGGCGACATGCTCACCGGTCACCGGACTGATCAGGCGATGCACCTCGGTACCCGTCCCCTCGGTCCACTCCCCGGCCAGGTAGATGCGGGCGGTCTCAGCCATGGGGGGAAGGTAGTAGGGCGAGGCAAGAAGGGGCGAGGCAAGAAGGGGCGAGGGGCGTGTCCCGACCTACAGCCCGAACCATGGCTCCCGCGCAAACTCTTCCAAGAAGGCCTCGCGATCCTCCTCGTCGATGATCGCCGTGCCGCGTTCGTGGGCGATGGCCCTCTGCTTGCGGGCGTCGCGACGCTTTCCCAGCCCGGCCAGGGCACGGGCGATCGCCTCGTAGGCGAAAGCGACATCCCAATCCTCGACTGCGTCCGGGTTCTCGACACATAGTTCCAGGCAGCGCATGCCGTGATCGAGGCCGGCCACGAACCGGCCGACGCTGGTGGCCGCACGGGAGACCAGATGTTCTCCCCGGGCCAGATTGGCGACGGTGGAACCCTCGGCATGCCGCCAGTGATAGGCAGAGGCGTAGGCGCCGTAGAGCAGCTCGTCGCGCTCGTCGTCGGTGGCATCGGGTGCCAATCCCCCGGCGGAGAGCACACTCCAGGTGGCGTTGTTGAGATCTACACCGAGCCGGCGATGTTCGGATGGCTCCATGGCGCTTGCATCCTGGCACGGATATATTGGAGCCGTGATCGAGATCGACCATGTGATTCTGGTCGCCGCTGACCTCGACGCTGCGGCGCAGCAACTGCTCGACCGCTACGGGCTGGCCTCGCTGCCCGGGGGATACCATTCCGGCCAGGGCACCGCCAACCGGATTGTCCCTCTGGGCAACTCGTACCTCGAGTTGATGGGTTATGTCGATCAGGAGGAAGCCGCCGCCAGCTCGCTGGGTCGCTGGGTCCTGGAGCACAGCCGGCCCGAAGCGGTGCCACTCGCCCTGTGCCTGCGGACCGACGACATCGCCGGCATTGCGACGGCTCTCGGCGAGGTCCCGCTGGCGATGAACCGAGTGCGCACCGATGAGGTCCGTCTCAACTGGCAGCTCGCCGGTCTCGACGGGATGCTCGGCCCGGAGAGCCTGCCGTTCTTCATCCAGTGGGAGGTGGCGCCCGAGGACTACCCCGGTGCCGACACGGCCCCGCACCGCGTCGAGCCGGCAGGGATCAGCGAGGTCGTCATCGGCAAGGTGACTGGCCCCCACGCCAGCCTCGTCGCTTCGGTCCCCGGCGTCCGGATCACTCGCGGCCATCCCGGAGTCCGCTGGGTACGCATCGCCACTGACCAAGGCACGATCAGCCTGAAGGGCTAGACAACCCTTCAGCCCCTGATGCTGTCGGCTGCGATCGCATCCAGCATGTCGTACTCCGACACGATCACCTGATCCGCCACCCGCCGTACTGCTTCGGCGGCGACGATCGACCCGGCCAGCAGCACGGGAGCGCGCTTGGGGTCGATGCCGGGTATCGCCACGGTCTCAGCGATGGTGAGACCGGCAAGGCGTTCCACGAGCCAGTCGAGATCGGACTGGGCGAGGACGGTGCCGTGGACTCGGCTGCGATCGTATTGCGCGAGATCGAGGTGTATGGCAGCGAGCGATGTGAAGGTGCCAGCAACCCCGATGACCCGTTCCGGTGCGCCGGGCAGGTCGATGACCCGGAACGCGGCGGCGACCATGGCGCGAGCCGCAGCCACCACCGAGGCCGGTGCCGGCCGCAGCGGATCCATCCGATCGGTGAGCCGAACCGAACCGATGTCGATGCTGCGCGAAAACTCCACCCGATCGGTGCCGTATACGAACTCGGTGCTGCCGCCCCCGGGATCGATCACCAACCCAGCACCGCCGCCGGGAAACGCGGCCGTGGCGCCGCGAAAGGACAACGACGCCTCCTTCTCCCCGGTGATCACCTCGGGTCGTGCTCCGAGCAGCGGGGCGACTCGATCGAGAAACTCGGCGGCGTTGCCCGCGTCGCGACACGCCGAGGTCGCCACCGCCCGTCTCCGGGCCACGTCGTGGTGATCGAGGAGGGCTCCGTACTCGGCCAGAGCGATGGCGGCGCGATCCATTGCCTCCGGCGACAACCTCCCGGTGGCATCGAGGCCGGCCCCGAGGCTCACCACCAGGGTCCGCCGCTCCAATTCCCGATCGCCGTCGCGGATGAGAAGACGCACCGTGTTGGTACCGATGTCGACCGCTCCGACCCTCATCGCGGCTCCCGGGTTGCCTTCCAACTCGGTCACAGTGTCAATCCGGCTCAGATACCGAGGTCGATCCGGTACACCGTGCCGTTGGCGAACGACGTCACGTAAACCCGCCCGGATCCGTCGATCCCGAACCCGGTAACGGAACCCGGGTCGTCGGCAAAGGTGCGGGTGTCGACTAGCGCTCCCTGGTACATGCGGAGCGCCCGGATGTTGCCCTGGCAGTAGTCGGCGTAGAAGTAGATGCCGCCGAGATTGGTTACTGGTCCGCGATAGACATAACCCCCGGTGATTGCGCAAGTACCCGAGACGTGGGCGTACTCGATCACCGGATCCACGAAGTCGTTGACCGCGCACAACGGGCTCCCGGTCGTGTAACAGTCGGTGCCTTCGAGGATGTTCCATCCCAGGTTGGCACCACCGCTGTCGGGGCCGAGAACACTGAGTTCCTCCCGCTCCCCCTGGCCCACGTCAGCGACATAGAGGTCGTCGCCGTCCCAGGAGATCCGCCACGGGTTGCGCATCCCCTTGACCCACACCTCGGGGGCGCCATCCTCACCGTCGGCGTAGGGGTTGGTGGACGGGATGTCGTAGGGCAGCGAGTCGACGTCGATACGCAGGATCGACCCGAGCAACGCGTCGGTGTCCTGACCGTTGTCGAACGGGTCGCCCCCGCCGCCGCCGTCTCCCATGGTGATGTAGAGGTACCCGTCGGGTCCGAACAGGATCATCCCGCCGTTGTGATTGGTCTCGCTGGGATGGGGAACCGTGATGACTGTCGCCACCGGAGCGGGATCGACCACCGTGGCGGGACCGATCGGAAATGAGTACTCGCGCACCACGATGTCGTTGGTGACGTTGTCGTCGGTAAAGGCGATGAACATCCTCGTGGCGTCGCCAGGATGGAAGGCGATCGACAACAGTCCGGACTCGCTACCGGTGGCGATCGATGTGACGTCGAGCACCTCGGTGTGGCTGCCCCCGCCCACCGGCATCGACCACACCTGGCCGTTTTGCCCGACGACAAACAAACGGGCGTCACCGGGGCGATCCACCAGCAGCAAGGGATCGTCGAATCCGTCTTCGAGCTCCACCAGGTCGATCTCGATCTCGGCCAGGGTGGGCAGGGTCGGGAACGCCAGCCGATGCTCGGCGGTCAGCCCAACCACCGCGGTGCCGCCAAGGATCACCACCTCGGCCGGAGCGAATTGTGCGACTTCGGTCCGCACTGCGTCGGTGACCGAGTTGGTGGCCGTCAACAGAATCGGAGCGCCGTAGCCCGCCGCGGCGGCGGCCCCGGCGAGGGCGTCGGGAAAGTTGAGCCCGGTGGCCACGTACACCCGATCGGCGCTGGGAAAGGCAAGCTGTGCGATCTCCACCGAGGTCAGGTAGCGATCGGCGCCGGAAATGCGGGTGACCTCAGCGAACCCCTCAAGGCTGGTCTCGACCTCGGCGCTCACCGCGCCGGTGCCGCCGAGCAGGATGATCTGGTCGGGAGCGAGGCGGGCGATCTCGGTGGCCACCGCCGTGGGCAGCACGTCGGGCTGGGTGAGGAGCAGCGGTCCGCCCAGAGCCACCGCGGCCGGACCACCGGCGAGGGCGTCGGCAAAGCCGGTGCCGGTGGCCACGACGACAGTCGTGGCCGTGCCGGGATAGCCGTACTGGCTCACCTCCACCGCGGTGAGGTAGCGGTTGGAGCCGGCGAGACGGGTGACTGTGGCGATCAGCGCCAACTCATCCTCGACGCCTTGGCTTACAGCACTGGCGCCACCGAGGATCACGATGTTGTCGGGGTTGAGCCGCTCAATCTCGGCCTCGGTCTCGGGAGGAAGGTTGTTGGGATCGGTGAGCAGTAGCGGCGCATCCAATAACCCGGCGACGGCCGCCCCGGCCAGACCGTCAGGGAAAGCTGTCCCGGTGGCGACGAACACCGTGGCCGCGCCGGAGGGAAAGTGGAACTCTGAGATCTCCACCGCGGTGCTGTAGCGGTTGACCCCGGCCAGGCGGATCACCGTGGGATCGGCGGCCGCCGCAGCGGGGAGAGGCAAGGCGACCACCAGAGTGAGCACGGTCAGGGTTCGGCGCATCGGCGGGAGGGTAGGGCATCGTCGCCAAGGGTCGGCCGCCTTCATCTCGGTGGCGGCGCGATCCGCGGCTCCCGCCACTCGGGATTGGCGATCGCTCCCGAGTCTCCAACCACGACGCACGGGAAGACACAGTCGAGGGGTTCGATGCGAAGTGCGGTGTTCTCACCCACCGGGTTGTCGTGTCCGGCGGCATGATCGGCGTAATGGGCGTGCAAACACTTCACGCCGCGCTTGGCGCCACCAACCCCGCCGGTGGGCACCGGGGAGGCTCCGGCCGGTGTCATCGCATCGCGTTCGCGGCGATAGCGCTCGTGGGCCTCGCCGAGACGCCGTCCGAACTCGGGATCAGCCGCCGCGCGCTGTTCCATCGCCATGACCCCGCCCGTGGCCTCGACCCGCCCGATGCGACGCACCGCCAACGGGCAGGAGAGCCAATACGTGGTCGGAAAGGGGGTGCCGTCATCGAGGAACGGAGGCACCCGCGACACCACCGGAAGATCGAGATGACAGCGCACCACCACCTCGGCCGGGGAACGTAATGGCCGCCCGATCTGGACGGTCATCACCTCCCGGTCATTCATCCGCTTCGAGGTCCCGACCGGTGACGAAGTCCCACAGCGACCGCCACCACGGGGTGTCACGCTCCAAGACCTCGGGCAACACCGATACCGGGAGCAGGTCGTCTGGTACCGCAACCGCGACCAGCGCGGTCTCACCCGGCATCACCATGCCGAACTGCTCCCGGGCGAGACGCTCCAGCTCACCCGGCGTCTCCAGGGCGGCGATCTGCTGCTCCAAGTCCCGGTTGGCATCGATGAGGGCGTCGCGCTGCGACCGCGCCAGGTCGACCGACCGGTCGTGAATGATCACCTGGCGGAACGGGATCACCCCGGTCGCCGCTGCCAGGCCGAGCACCACCACCATGGTGAGCAGGGTGCCGCCCAGTCCAAGTCCACGCCTGGTTCCCATCATCGCCTCCGCTGCGGGTACGGGTCCCAGCCGGCGAAGCGGGCCCCGGCTCCCAGTTGCTCCTCGATGCGGAGCAGCTGGTTGTACTTGGCGGTGCGCTCACCGCGCGCCGGAGCCCCAGTCTTGATCTGGCCGGCATTGGTGGCCACGGCGAGATGGGCGATGAAGCTGTCTTCGGTCTCTCCGGAGCGATGGCTCACCACACGCCCCATCGCCGCACGCTCCGCCATCTCCATCGTCGTCAGGGTCTCGGAGAGGGTGCCGATCTGATTGACCTTGATGAGGATCGCATTGGCCACACCGGAGGCGATGCCGCGGCGCAGCAGGTCGGGGTTGGTCACAAAGATGTCGTCGCCCACCAACTGGATCCGGGAACCGAGACGGGAGGTCAGTAGCGCCCAGCCCTCCCAATCGGCCTCGGCGAGCCCGTCTTCGATCGACACGATTGGAAACTCGCCGACCAGGGCCTCGAGGTGATCGACCATCTCCGTGGAGTTCCGGGGCGAACCCTCATACATGTACGAACCATCCCGATAGAACTCGCTCGCGGCGACGTCCATGGCCAGCCCCATCTGCGTGCCCGGTTCATAACCCGCTGCGGTGATCGCCTCTACCAACACGGCCAACGCCTCCCGGGAGCCAGCGAGATCGGGGGCGAACCCGCCCTCGTCACCAACGTTGGTGGGGAGGCCGCGATCGCTGAGGAGCTTGTGCAGCGTGTGATAGACCTCGACGCCGGCCCGCAGCGCGTCGCGGTAGGTGCCGAACCCGGCGGGGATGAGCATGAACTCCTGCACGTCGAGCGAGTTGGCAGCATGTGCGCCGCCGTTGATCACATTGAGTTGGGGAACCGGAAGAGTGGCGGCGGCCGGGCCACCCAGGTAGCGATACAGGGGCATCCCCGACGCCGCGGCGGCGGCGCGGGCCACGGCCAGTGACACCGCCAGGATTGCGTTGGCGCCGAGCTTCGCCTTGTTGGGCGTGCCGTCGAGATCACACATGGCGAGATCGAGGCCCTGTTGATCGAGCGCGTCCCGACCCACCACCACCGGGGCGATGACGTCATTGACATTGGCGACGGCCCGCGTCACGCCCTTCCCGCCGTAGCGGGCTCCGCCATCCCGAAGCTCGATCGCTTCGAGCGCCCCCGTCGATGCTCCCGAGGGAACCGCCGCACGGCCGAAGTGACCGCCAGCAAGCGTCACCTCAGCCTCGACGGTGGGGTTACCCCGGGAATCGAGGACTTCGCGGGCCCGGATCGAACGAACGGTCGTCACGGGCCCTCCTATTGCGTCAAAGAGTAGTGAGGTTCGGTCGAATCGGGAAGCTTTCGGATCTCGGCTGCCGGCCGTCTATTCCTCCTGCTTCGCCTTCTCCCACGCCGCCTCCATCTCCCCCGGCGTCGTGGCCCCCGAACTCTCTACCGCGCGGAAGCGGCGCTCGAACCTGGTCACCGCGGTGCGGAGGGCTTGTTCGGGATCGACTGCGAGGTGGCGCGCCAGGTTGACGACGGAGAACAGGAGGTCACCCACCTCATGAAGTTGGTCGGCGTCGGGGGCGAGCAGCTCGGCCAACTCCTCCCCCACCTTGGCCACGACCCCATCTCGGTTGGGCCAATCGAAGCCCACGCTGGCGACGCGACGCTGCACCGACTCGGCGCGCGCCAGCGCCGGCAGAGAAACGGGCACACCATCGAGCAGCGACTCCCGTCCCTTCTCGGCGGTCTTGAGTCGGTCCCAATTGGAGAGAACCTGTTCGGCGCTGTCGGCCTCGGTGTCGCCGAAGACATGGGGGTGGCGCGCCACCAGCTTGCGTCGGATCGCCTCGGCCACCTCCTCGATTCCGAAGATTCCGGTCTCTGCCGCCAGGGTGGCGTGGAACACCACCTGAAGAAGCAGGTCTCCCAACTCCTCTTCCAGTTCCAAATACGCGGCGACATCGGGCGGGCCTGCCGGCGCCGCCACCGGCAACGCCTCGACCGCGGCCAGCGCCTCGTACGCCTCCTCGAGCAGATGCCGCGCCAGGGTGTGATGGGTCTGCTCGCGATCCCACGGGCAATCACGGCGCAACCGGGCGTTGGTGCGCACCAGCCCGGGCCAACCGGGAGCAGGCACATCGACCAAGAGGGTCACCCGCAAGCCGGCATGCTCGGGACGCAGATCCTCCAGCGTCACGGTCTCCACCAACTCATCTGGTGAACCGAGCTCGGCGAGGCGGACAATGGGTGTCTCTGCGGCGAGCAGAGTGAGCAGCGAGTCGCGCACCGCGAGCAGGCTCCCCGGGGTGTCGACCTGGGCGATGAAGGTCGGCACGTGGAGCAGCAGCGGGAAGCCCAGGTCGTGGGCGTCCAGCACTTGCAGCCCGCGCTGCAGTGGATCGAGACCGGTGCGGAGCAGAGCCAGATCGAGGAACGACTCGCCGGGGCTCACCTCCACTCCGGGGTGGGTCAGTAATGAGTGAACGGCGGTCTCCCCCACCAGCGGACTCCCGGGGACCGCGTAGATCACGGGACCCGAGGTGGCAAGCTCGAGCACTCGTTCCACGATGGCGGCGTACACCGATCCGAAGTCGTCGTGGGCGGCGTAGAGGTCATCGCACGCCACCACCACCCGAGTCGCGGACAACTCGGCGGCGGCGGGATGCTCGCGGGTGCGCAGCACGACAGTCGTCGCCGGGTCGAGCAGTGCGGTGCGCTGTTCGGCACCAAGCCGATCCCAACCGGCCGGGCCCAGCCCGACGATGCGGATCGGGTGACTCACCTCACTCGATGGGCGGGATGATGCCCGTTGGCGACCAGGTGCCGAACTCGGGCTCCACGGTCACCTCGGCGGCGTTGAGGGCCGCACTCACCCACTCCTCCCACACGGTGTCGGCCGTGCCGGGAGAAATGTGGGTGATGGGATCGGCGATGACCTCGTCACGCGTGGGGGCAGTGCGTTCGGAGACGATCAGCACGTGGAATCCGAACTGGCTCTGCACCGGACCGAACACCTCGTTGAGCGGCGCCTCGATGGTGGCGGCCGCGAACTCCGCCACGTACTCGGCGGCGCCGCGACATCCCAGGTCGCCGCCGTTGGCGGAGTCGATGGATACCGCGGCGGCGAGGTCGGCGAAGTCGGCTCCGCCGAGAAGCTGCAGGATGACATCCTGGGCGTCGATCTCCGTGGCCACCAGGATGTGCTTGACGCAGACTTGGGTGATCGGAACGGGGTTGGCGAAGAGCTCGTCGAGGTACTCCGGATCTGTGACCAGGGCGCGAATCACCTGGTCACGCAGCACTGCGATCTCTGCGTTGAAGATCATGAGCCCGTCGCCGGCATCGGGCACTCCCAGCCAGTCCGCCGTGGTCTGCCCGCGCGAATCGCGGTCGAGAACCATGTCGCGAAACAACTCATCGACTTTGGTGGAGTCGATCGTGACCCCGAGCTCGGCGAAGGCGGTGGCCTTGATCACCTCGCGGGCGGCCATGGCGAAGATCGCCCCACGCAGCGTGGAGTCGATGGGGAGCGATTCGCTCTCATAGAGGCTGGCGATGTCCTCGGTGGTGATCTTGACGTCGGTGCCGACGGTCGCGATCAGCTGCGGGGACGACGAGCAGGCCGCGGCCATCACGGCGAGCAGGGTCACGAGGGCGAAGGGCTTGCGCAGGGGAGTCACTCCGGATCGGGAGGCCACATTGTACGGATGAATTCGGCCAATCCGGCAGCCGGGTCGGCGGGGAGGGGGATGAACAGCGCCGCCGCCTTCACTTGGAGCGTGGCGCCCCGGGCGATGCGCTGCAGCCGTATTTCCTGGGAGGCGATCAGCGAGACCGGGGCCAGGCGCACCTCCCGCCGGCTGGCGACCACCTCCTCCAGGCCGACTCGCAGCGCTTCCACCCGCAGGCGGGCAACGTCGATGAGGGTGGCGGCCCGATTCGGGAGCGGGCCGAAACGGTCGATCCACTCCGCCACCACGTCATCCACCGCGGCATGGGTGGTGGCCGAGGCCAGCCTGCGGTAGGCCTCGAGACGGGCATCCTGGTCGGAGACGTAGTGGTCGGGGAGGTGGGCCTCGATGGGGAGTTCGATGCGCACCTCGGGTGGCGGCGGCTCCGGCTTGATCCCGGTTTCCAGTTCACCCACCGCTTCGGCCACCAGCTCCATGTAGAGATCGAGCCCGACGGCGCTGATGTGCCCCGACTGCACTTTGCCCAGCACGCTCCCCGCACCCCGGATCTCCAGGTCACGCATCGCCAGTTGAAATGCCGACCCCAGGTCGGCGAACTCGCCAATCGCCTCCAGGCGACGGTGCGCCTCCTCGGTGAGGCGCTGCTGCTCGGTGTGGAACAGGTAGGCATACGCCCGCTGGCTGGACCGCCCCACCCGTCCCCGTAGCTGATACAACTGGGCGAGTCCGAGCAGATCGGCCCGCTCCACGATCAGCGTGTTCACCTGGGGCAGGTCCAGCCCCGACTCGATGATCGTGGTTGCCACCAGCACGTCGTACGACCCTTCCCAGAAGTCCAACATCACCTGTTCCAGTTGGCCCTCGCTCATCTGACCGTGGGCCACGCCGTAACGCGCCTCGGGCACCAGCGCCTTGAGCCGGAACACCGCCTCGTCGATCGACTGCACCCGGTTGTGCACGTAGAACACCTGCCCCTCGCGCAGCATCTCGCGCCGGATCGCCGCCGAAACCGTGCGGGCGTCGTAAGGCCCCACGAAGGTGAGGATGGGATGGCGGTCCTCAGGTGCGGTGGAGATGCGCGACACGCTGCGGATGCCGGTGAGTGCCATCTCCAGGGTGCGCGGGATCGGGGTGGCGGTAAGGGTCAGCACGTCTACCGACTGGCGCAGCGCCTTGATCCGATCCTTGTCTCCGACCCCGAAGCGCTGCTCCTCGTCGACCACGAGTAGTCCGAGGTCCTTGAAGGAGACGTCCTCGCTGAGCAGGCGGTGGGTGCCGATGACGACATCCACCGAACCGTCGCCGATGCCCCGCACCACCGCCTTCTGCTGGCGGGGGGTGAGGAACCGGCTCAGCGACTCCACCCGCACCGGATAAGGGGCAAACCGTCCGGCGAAGGTCTGATGGTGCTGCTGCGCGAGCAGGGTCGTCGGCACCAGGACCGCCACCTGGCGTCCATCTTGGATTGCCTTGAAGGCGGCGCGCACCGCCACTTCGGTCTTGCCGAAGCCGACGTCACCGAACACGAGGCGATCCATCGGGGAGTCCGACTCCATGTCCCGCTTCACGTCGATGATCGTCGTCGCCTGATCGGGGGTCTCCTCGTACGGGAAGGCCGCCTCCATCTCTCGCTGCCACGGCGTGTCGGCAGAGAAGGCGTGCCCGGCGGCGCGGGCGCGGGCGCGGTGCAGCGACACCACCTCTTCGGCCACCGCGGCCACCTCGCGCCGCACCCGGGAGCGGGTCTTTTCCCAGTCGGCTCCACCCATGCGGCTGAGACGAGGTATCTCGCCGCCCGAGTAACGGCGCACCGCGGCCAGTTGGTCGGTGGGGACGTAGAGCCGGTCCTCGGCGGCATACGCCACCATCAGGTAGTCGCGCACCACATCGCCGATGCTGCGGGTCACCAGCCCTTCGAAGCGGCCGATCCCGTGGCGGCGATGCACCACGAAGTCGCCCGGCTTGAGGTCGGAGAAACCGGCACTGCCCGCGTCGCCCCCAGCAGTGACCCGGCGGTGCGCCCGGCGCCGCCCGGCGATCTCCTGCTCGCCCAGCACCGCCACCCCCAGCGCGGGGAACACGAAGCCGTGATGGATGCCGGAGGCGATCACTGCCGAACCGGCAGCGGCGTGCTCGCCGCGCAACAGCGCGATGCCCGCATCCGACAGGACCGCCGACACCCGATCGGCGGCGGCAGCGCCATCCATCGCCACCACCACCTGGGTCCCCTTGCCCACCAGGCCGCCGATGCCCCGAGCGATCGACTCGGCATCACCGGGAGCGGCATCGAGCCGGGTGATCGCGATCCCTTCCTCACCCGGACCGGCTGCGATCGGCGGCGCCTCCAGCACCCGGTCCGCGGCGAGGGGCAGATACAGCGCCGGATGCTCACCGGCCGTCGGCGCGCCACCACCCCACGTCGGCGCCAGCGCCGCCGCCAGGTCGGCCTCTTCTTTGCCCAGGTCGGCACCACGATCGGCCGCCCGGACCGGATCGAATACGACCACCCTGGTGAGCGGGGCGGCCTCCCCCACCACAGTGCGCGCTGGCGCCAGCCACGGCAGCCACGATTCGATTCCCGGAAACGAGATCCCGTCGGCGATGCGATCCCAGGTGGACGCCGCCCACGGAGCCTCGTGCAGCAGGCGGGCGGCGGCGGTGGCGATCTCGCCCTCAGGGCGCACCTCGCGCGCCGGAAAGGCGACCATCACCGGGCGAGGACCGATGGAGCGCTGCGTCAGCACCGCCACCGCGGTGATCTCCTCGACCGTGTCGCCCCACAGGTCGATGCGCAGCGCCTCCCTCCCCTGGGCGGGATACACGTCGACGATGCCTCCCCGGACCGCAAACTCGCCCCGAGACTCCACTCGGTCGGTGCGCTCGTATCCGATTCCGGCAAGGCGGCGAGCGAGTGCGGGCAGATCGACCTCGGCACCCACCGTGAGCGTTACCGGCTCCACAGCCGATGGCGACACCCGCTGGGTCACCGCCCGCACCGATCCGACCACGATCGCTCCCGCGCCACCGGTGCGGAGCAGATGTCGGGCGGCGGCGCGCTGCGCCATCGTCCCCATGTTGGGTGAGACATGCTCGAAGGGGAGGGTCTCCCACGCCGGGAGGAAAAGACTCAGGTTGGTGAACAACTCCACGTCGTCGGCGAGATCCTCGGCGTCTCGTTCCCCGGCCACCACCGCCAGGATCGGGCCGGGAGCGGAGCGAGCCAGGCCGGCGAGAAAGTACGCCCGAGCCGCCGCGGGCACGACGAATCGACCCGACTCCGGAATCGGGGGGTGGTCGCGCCACTTGCCGACCAACGCCTCCAAGGGGGCGGGCATATTCGAACGAGGCTAACGGTGATGCGAGTGCCCAAGGTCCGACTTAGGAAGTGGCCACCCGCTACCCGCTACCCGCCAGATCGCGCCGCCATGTCGGGTGGCGGGCAGCGGGCAGCGGGAAGCGGAACTTCAGACCACCCCCGTCTTCCGGTACCACTCCACCGTGGCCTCCAGCCACTCCTCCGGGGGGGTGAACCGCAGGCCCAGTTCGCGCTCCGCTTTCGAGGAGTCGAAGGTGTGGCCGTGACGGACCTCGCGGGCCATGGCGCGACACAGTGGCGGTTCCTTGCGGGCCGCTCGCCAGAGGGCTTCGACTCCGGTGGCCGCAGCAGAGAACATCCAGCCCGGGAGGTAGCGAACCCGGCGCTCGATGCCGGCCACGCGGCCGAGTAGAGCAATCACCTCCGCCACCGTGGGCGACCACCCGTTGATCAGGTAGCGCTCCCCGGGACGGCCCCGTTCGGCGGCAGCCAGATGCGCAGCCACCGTGTCGTCGACGAACACCAGCGGCATGCGGGTGCGCACCGCCCAGCGCAGCCGACCCTGGAGGAATCCGATGAAGATGCGGGCGCTGCCGTGGGTGCGACCCGGCCCCTGCACCGACGACGGGTTCACCGCCACCAGATCGATCCCGAGCCGGGCCGCATCCGCAAAGGCGGTCAATTCGGCCAGGTGTTTGGAGCGGGCGTACGCGGAGAGGTACTTGCCGGGATGCGGGGTGGCCTCGCTTCCCACCGTCCCCGGCTTCTCGCCGATGGTGGCCGCCGACGAGGTGAACACGATGCGGCGCACTCCCGCCCGCGCGGCCGCGTCGACCACAGTGCGCGTTCCCGCCAGATTGACCGCGAGCCGTCCCGGATCGCACATCGCCACCTCGCCGGCGATGTGAAACAGCGTGTCGCATCCCTGCAGTGCCTGCTCCCACTCCCCCGGTTGCAGCAGATCGCCACGCACGACCTCGCCACCGCGGTCCCGCACTCGCGCGGCGGCGCGGTCCGACCGGGCCAGGGCGCGCACATGACGGCCGTCGGCGGTGAGTCGTTGCAGAACCGCACCGCCCACCCAGCCGGAACCACCCGTGAGAAAGGCGTCAGGCACGGGCACGGGCGCGGGCGGAGCGCAGCACCTGGGCGAAGCCGCGGAAGTACCCGTATCCCGACATCACCGTCACCGCCACCGCCACCAGCATCATCCACTCGTCGGGATAGAGGCCGCCATAGGTGTTGGGGGTGCGCAGCAGGGCCATGAACAGCACCAGGTATTGCACGAGCGCCTTGGCCTTGCCGAAGACCGAAGGTGGCACCTTCACCCCATCCATCGCGGCCACGCTGCGCAGGCCGGCCACTGCGATCTCCCGACCCACGATCACGAAGGCTGCCCACGCCCATGCCCGGTCCACGGCGACGAGGCCGTAGAGGACACCGGAGACGAGCAGCTTGTCGGCGATCGAGTCGAGAAAGGCGCCGAGCAGGGTGGTCTGCTTCCAGCGCCGCGCCAGGTAGCCATCGAGGAGATCGGTGGTCGCCGCCACCCACATGAGCGCCGCGGCGATGCCAAAGGCGTGGTCGATCGGATCGGCGGGAGCTATCAGGGCCAGGATGCCCGGTATCAGGGCGATGCGCAGATAGGCGAGCCTGTCCGGTACCGACATGCGCGAGGAGGTTACCGGTTGCCCGTTACCGGTCCGCCTCTCGGCCGATCGGGGCAAGTACCCCTAAGAAGGGAAACGGGGAGCCGACTCTGGAAGAGCTGCCCGCCTCTCCTAGAAGCTTCTCTCCACCGCCCGGTGCCAGTCCCGCAGCAGCCGATCCCGCTCTGCCACCGCCAATTGCGGCTCCCAACGGCGGCCTTCGGTCCACAACGCACGCACCTCGTCGAGGCCGCTGAAGTAGCCCACCGCCAGTCCGGCGGCGAACGCCGCCCCGAGCGCGGTGGTCTCGGTCACCGCGGGGCGAACCACTGGCACCCCAAGCACATCGGCCTGGAACTGCATCAGCAGCTCGTTGCCCACCATGCCCCCGTCGACGAGCAGCGTCGTGAGCGGCACGCCCGAGTCGGCCTCCATCGCCCGGATCACATCCACTGTCTGATAGGCGGTTGCTTCGAGAGCAGCGCGGGCGATGTGCCCCGCTCGGGCATACCGGGTCAGACCGGTGATCACCCCGCGCGCATCGGACCTCCAGTACGGCGCGAACAAACCAGAGAAGGCGGGCACGAAGTAGACCCCGGCGTTGTCCGCCACCGTGGCCGCCAGTCCCTCCACCGCAGCGGCGGTGCTGATCAGACCCAGGTTGTCTCGCAGCCACTGCACCGCGGCGCCGGCGATCGCCACCGAGCCCTCCAGCGCATACACCGCAGCCTGCCCGGGGAATTGGTGGGCGACCGTGGTCAACATCCCGTGAGTGCTCGGCATCGGCGTCGTCCCGGTATTGAGGAGGACGAAACATCCGGTCCCGTAGGTGTTCTTGGCCCGGCCCGGATCGAACCCGGTCTGTCCGAACAGCGCCGCCTGTTGATCGCCGAGCACGCCCGCGATCGGCACCCCGGCGAGCACTCCCCTGCCTTCCCCGAACACCGCGATGCTGGGCACGATCTCGGGAAGCAGGGAGGCGGGGACCCCAATCGCATCGAGCAGCGTCGGCTCCCACGCCAGGCTCCGCAGACCCATGAGCATGGTGCGCGAAGCATTGGTGACATCGGTGAGATGCCTCCCGGTCAGTTTCCACAGCAACCACGAGTCCACGGTGCCAAACGCAGCCTCGCCTGCAGCGGTCGCCGCACCCACCACCGGGTCGTGGTCGAGCAACCAGCGCAACTTGGGGCCGGAGAAGTAAGTGGCCAGTGGCAATCCGCACATCTCGCGAAATCGATCGGCGCCACCGGCCGCGGCGAGTTCATTCACCAGCCCGTCGGTGCGGGTGTCCTGCCATACGATCGCCGGCGCCAGCGGCACACCGGTGCTGCGGTCCCACACCACCGTCGTCTCCCTCTGATTGGTGACTCCGACCGCGGCCAGGTCGGTTGTGGCGATGCCGGCAGACGCCAGAGCACCCGAGACCACTGCCTCGGTGTTTCGCCAGATCTCGATCGGGTCGTGCTCCACCCATCCCGGGCGGGGATACGACTGCGTGTGCTCGCGCTGATCCATGGCGACGATCCGCCCACTGTGATCCACCACCACGAAGCGGGTGCTGGTGGTGCCCTGGTCGATGGCGCCGACGAAGCTCACTCGCCGTCCTGAGCGATGCCGAGGCGGGCGGTGGCGTCCCCCGCCGCCTGCGTGGCGGCTTCACCGCCGTCGGAGCCAAAGTGGCGCACCACATCGACCGCGGCGGTGATCATCAACCGCACGTCCTCTGCCTGATGCGACGGAAACCGGTCGAGCACATAGTCCGCCGGATCCTGCCGGCCGGGTGGCCGGCCCACACCCATCTTCATGCGCCACACATCTCGGCTTCCCAGCGCCCGCATCACCGATGCCACCCCGTTATGGCCGCCAGAACCGCGCCCGAATTGGAAGCGCAGCTTGCCGAAGGGAAGGTCGATGTCGTCGTGGACCAACACCACCTGCGAGGTGTCGACCTTGAAGTAGGAAACGAGGCCGCTCACCGGCAACCCCGACTCGTTCATGTAGGTGGTCGGCAGGGCGATGATCGCCTCGTGGCCCCCGACTTCGGCCACGGCCAATTCGGCCGAGATGCTCTTCGGGGCGCGCTTGAACGCCACGTTGCCGGCGAGAGCGCGGGCGACCAGTTCGCCGAGGTTGTGCCTGGTGCCGTGATACTCCGAGCCTGGATTGCGCAGGCCCACGATGAGTAGCGGCTCGGTCAGTCGTCTTCCTTGGCAGGTTCGGCGCCGGGAACACCTTCGACGGCGCCCTCGACCGCGACGACTTCGGGAACGACCTCGACGATGACCCGGGGAATGATGACCTGGGCCAGGTCGGTTTCAGGCTCGTCCAGGTAGCGGACTCCCTTGATTGCCGGGAGGTCCGACACCTTGACGCCCTGACCCACCTCCAACTCGGAGATGTCGATGGTGATGTGCCCGGGGACGTCGAGAGGCAACGCCATGATGTTCACTGAGATGCGGATCGTCTCCACAATGCCGGCATCACGCTTGACGCCGATCGGGATGCCGACGTACTCCAACGACACTTCGGCATGGAGTTCCTCGTCCAGGGAGATGCTGATGAAGTCCAGGTGGGCGATGTCGCCCCGGACCGGGTGCCGCTGCACCTCGCGAGCCACCGTCAGGAAGGGCTTCTTGGTGCCCGTGACCTCAAGGTTGATGATGGCATTAGAACCGGCCTCGGTGTGCAGGGCGGCATAGAGGTCGCGGCGGTCGACCGCCACATTGACCGGATCCAGTCCGCGGCCGTAGAGGACGGCCGGAACCGAGCCGGCGCGGCGCAACCGCCGACCCACCCGGCTTCCAAACTCGGTGCGCGTCTCGGCGCGCAGTGATACCTGGTCCATGAAAACTCCTGAGAAACGGAGGTCAGATTATGCCCGGATTGGGCGGGTTAGGGCAAAAGGGGGGTGGGATAAGAGGGGGGAGGCCGTTTCTGCACCTAACCGTCGCTGAGGCTGCGGGATCGCGTCGGTGTCACAAGGAGATGCTGGGCAGCGACTACTGCGGAGCCAACATCGCTGCGGTTTGACTCATCGGGTTGATGGAACACCGGCGGGGAGAGGTGCATGGTCCCGAACGCGTCTCCAGTACCCCCGAGACCCTTGCCGAATGCCTTCCCCGTCGGCCATGACTTTCCGCGACCAGGTCATCCGCCAAACGCTCCCAAGTCGATGCGCAGTACGGCGTTGGCGTCGAGCGCCGCCACCCACAGGGATCCAAATGCCTCCAGCGGCGGCCCGAGGTTTCCGTACCGGGTCGTCAGGCTGCTGGTCACAGTGTTGGTGGCGGGGTCGATCCGGTGAATCGCCCCGTTCCCGAAGTCCGACGCCCACATCGAGTCCGCCCCTGCTCCGAGCCCGCCAACCTCACTGTCCATTGCAATGGTCGCCACGAGCTGGTTGGTAGCGGCGTCGATGCGATAGATCACCGCCGGAGTGCGGCTTGCCACCCACAATGAGTCGAAGGCGAAAACCATCCCGACACTGAAGTCGGTCACACCGGGAAGAGGTGTGCTCGCCACCACCTGGTTGGTGGCCGGATCGACCTGCCACAGCGTTCCTTCTCCCTCCTCCCATCCACCCAATACCCACAAGGCGTCTGTGGTAGCGAGTACTTCCCCGGCTACAGGCAGCTCCTCGATCTCCTCCAGCGTGATCGGGTCGTACCGGATCACACTCCCGAGGGCCGGACTCGACACATACACACCGGCGTCTGTCACCGAGATCCCACAGGCCCCGAGCATCGAGATGGTGTCTACCGCCGCAGCCGTGGCGGGGTCGATCTTGGTCACCCTTCCCAGCAGAAAGTGCGTGGTCCACACGAAGCCCGCCCCGGCGACGATCATGCAGTGGTTCTTGACATCGGTGAGCTGGTGGGTCTCCAGGTTCTGCGCCGGGTCGATCCTCACGGGCATGTCGGCTCGGTGCGCCTCCACCCAGACCGCGTCGGCAGTGGCAGCCAGGACGATGGGGCCGGTGGCCACCGGGATGATCGCCTCGATGCCGTCCGGCAGGGTGGTGGTGGTCGCCGGGCCGCTGGTGGTGACAGGCCCAGTGGTGGTAGTCGCCGGGGCCGTGGTCGTCGTGGTGGCCGCCTCGCCGCCGCAGGCGGCCAGCAACGTCAGTACCAGACCCAGGGCGACACGCTTCACGCCAACTCTTTTGGTTGGTCGCAAGTTAGATCGAAAACGAGTCGCCGCGCCTTGGCTCAAACTGCCTGGCGACGCGCCGGAGCCGCCCCTGAGGGCGGCTCCGCAAAGACGCGACGGCTATTCGCTGTCGTCGGCGCTCGGCTCGGAAGGCTCCGACGGGACACTCGGCTCACTCGGAGCGCTCGGCTCGGAAGCCTCCGACGCCGCACTCTCCTCTGAAGGGACACTGGGCTCGCTCGGCTCCGACCCTTCGCTCTCGAGACTCGTCTCGCTGAGGTCCGAAGCCTCTGATGCGGCGGTGAGGAGACTCTCGAGATCGAGTGAGATCAGAAGACCCTCGGTGATCTGGGTGTAATACGACGCCTCTTCCGAGGTGGGCGATTCGGAGACGTAGGGGACCACGTCGTGGAGGGCGGGAATCCCGTTACCGGCCATCGCCGTCGCCGGGACGAGAATGGCTCCGGCGGCCAGGCTGCCGGACACCACCTTCCATGTGCGCTTAACGACCATATTCGCTCCTTGAAATGTCGGCGACTCTGCCAGGGGGG
>JBKKBI010000060.1:0-2969 GCA_046714175.1 Acidimicrobiia bacterium
AGGAATCCGCCGGTGATGAACCGGGTGGTGAATGCGCACCGCAGCCAGCCCGGGGCGGGACGGGCCCGGACGTGGGCGGTGAGCTCGACCGTCGGCACCCATGCCACCGGCAGGTCGGTGAAGAAGATGGTGGGGGGAAAGGCATCGACGGCGACGAGCAGGGCGAGGGTGTCGAGAGGCTCGCCGTCGCGGAGCCGGAACCAGCCCTCGACTCGGGGCTGACCGCCGCTTCCCCAGGCGGCGGCGCGTTCGGGGGGCAACCGCAACTCGACCCGACCCATGAACGGCGGAGGGAACGTGTCGGTGGGTTCGACTGCGATGCAGTCCGCGACCGGGGGCAGGTCCGGGGGGCCGGCCTCGAGTCGGTCGACACCTGAGGACTCCTGGAGATCGCCGAACGAGCCGAGAAGACGCAGCAACGGGCGCTCGGCATCGGACAGGGTGGCACTCACCGTGCTGAAGCGGCGGCCGCTCTTGACGACTTCGGTGACCACAGTCACCGGGCCCGGCCGGCCCGGCGCCAGGTAGTGGGCGGTCACGGTGACCGGGTCGGGCCGCTGCGCCGCCGCGGCCGCGGCGCGGGCGGTCATGGCGAGTAGGTAACCGCCGTTGGCCGCTCCCACGATGTCCCATCCCGGGGCGATCACGCCCGACCACTTTCCCGACCCACCCGGGGTCACAGCCGAGGCTCTAGCGAAGCTCATCGGGTATCACTCCCTTCGGTCACGGTCAGCACGCCGGTGGTTCCGGTTGGGCTGCCTCCTCCACCACCAGCACCTCGCGTTCGCTGTGAACCCGCCACTCGGCGAACGATCGCACCGCCAGCACCACGACGACGCCCACACCGGCGGCGGCGCCTAACGCCACGGCTACCGCGACCGCGATCGCTGAGGGAAGGCACGATCCTGGGGCGCATGAGGCGCGGGTGACGAAGAACCCGACCGCGGCGCCAGAGACGGCGGCAAGCAACACCGGAACGGCGACGCGTGGGTTGGGGACCCTCATGGCTCGACCCTGCGGCCGGTTTCGTCGACACCGGCGGCCCTGAGCACTTCGGGCGGGGCCAGTTCCGGAGGAAAGCGGTGTACCACCCCGGCGGTGATGGCCGCCGGGGCGATGGCGCGCCGGAGATCGCGCCGCCACGCCAGCGTGGTGACGAGGGCGGCGGTGGCCGCGACCACCACCGCGACCGGAAGCGGCGTGGTCATGGCGGTGGCGGCGGCGATCGTGGGATGCAGTACCCGCACTGCGGCGACGGCCCCGGCTGCGGTGCGGGCCACCAGCAGGGCCAATGCCAGCGACCAGCTGGCAAAGACCCAGGTTGCGGTGCGGACCCGGCCCGGCTCGGCGATGGCCAGCAGCGCAGGCGTGAGGAGCAGGGTCAGCAACATCACCACCGCCGCCGGAGGCACCCCGTCCGCCATCGGCCGCTGCCGGAGCCACCGGCGCAGCCACGGGCCTGCGGTCGCCGCCAGGGCCGCGGCGCCGCAGCCCACCACGGCGAGGCGTGCCCCGCTGTCGAGTCCGGCGCCTACCCAGATCCACAACAGGCCGACCAAGCATCCCAGCCGCCCCGACCAACGGCCCCGCACCAAGAGGATGCCGGACACCGCGGTGACCGCCGTCGGCACCATTCCGGCGGCGAAGAGGAGGGCCGCGGCGGGCGACATCGGCTCCGGAGCGACCGCGAGGACCACCGTCCCTGCGACCGCGGTTGCGGCGACGAGCAGGGCGATCACCAGAGGGGCGGCGGGCATGGAGGGATTATCGCCGCGGAACGGGTTCAGTCGTCGCCGGGTTCGACCGGGGGCGGAAACGCGTTTCCTCCCGGTGGCGCCCAATGCTCCACTTCCGTCCAGGAGGTGGTGGCCCGCTCGAGGGTGATCACCGAAGCGTGCTCCGGCTTGTCATGGTGGAAGTCGTCGAACTCCAACCCCCGCAGCCGGAGTCGCAACGCCTGGATCGGATCCTGGTGGGAGACCACGATGGCGGTGGCGCCGGGGTGCGCCATGCCCAGGGCGGTCACGACAGCTTCCGTGCGATCGGCCAGCGCGGCCAGACTCTCCGGGGAGAACGCCAGCGCGGCGGGATTGTCGGCATAGGCAGCCAGCTCCCCGGGGAACACGTCATCGAGATCCTCCCAGCGGGCGCCCGCCCAGCGCAACGACAGGCCCCACTCGGTGAGACCTGGGTGGATCGCCACCGGGAGTTCGAGGCGAGCGGCAATGGGCGCCGCGGTCTCCCGAGCTCGGTCGAGGGGAGAACTCACCAGGACTGCGGCTGTCGAGGCGGCGAGGTGGTGCGCCGCCGCCGCGGCCTGGCGGCGGCCGGTGGCGGACAGGGGGAAGTCGGGCAGATCGGAGTACACCACACCGCCCGGATTGTGAACCTCGCCGTGGCGGACGAGGTGGAGGCGGGCGAGCACGGAACCGGAGTTTAGGGCAGGGGTACCGTGACCCCGTGGCCGCGTTCGCCGAGTCCATCGCCCATGTCGACATGGACGCCTTCTATGTCGAAGTGGAGCGGCGTCGCCGCCCCGAACTGCGCGGCCAGGCCGTCGTCGTCGGGGGCCGGGGCGGGCGCAGCGTGGTGGCGTCGGCGTCGTACGAGGCGCGTCGCCGCGGGGTGCACTCCGCCATGCCGATGATCCAGGCACTGCGGCTCTGTCCGCACGCGGTGGTCGTGCCGCCGGACCACGATGCGTACCGGGCAGCCTCCGGGGAAGTCTTCGAGGTTCTCACCGGCTTCACCCCGGTGGTGGAGCCGGTCTCGGTGGATGAGGCCTTCCTCGACATCTCCGGCCTGCGGCGCCACTACCCCGACCCGGTGTCCGTCGCCATGGCGATTCGCAGTGCGATCCGGGACCGCCTCCTGCTGCCGTGCTCGGTCGGAGTGGCCACCACCAAGCTGATCGCCAAGATGGCCTCCCGGGACGCCAAGCCCGACGGGATGCTGGTGGTGGCGGCGGG
>JBKKBI010000061.1:0-11577 GCA_046714175.1 Acidimicrobiia bacterium
AGCACCCCGGCGAAAGCCTGGAAGCCGGTGGCGGCGAAGATCGCGTCGAGGTCGACCAACTCCATCGCGAACCGGGTGTCGGGCTTGTCTGAGCCGTAGCGCCGCATCGCCTCGGACCAGGTCATCCGGGGAAAGGGGGTGGCGAGGTCATGGCCGCGCAGTTCGCGGGTAACTGCGGCGATCACCGGCTCGAGTGCGGCCAGCACGTCGTCGCGTCCCCAGAACGAGCCTTCGACGTCCAACTGGGTGAACTCGATCTGGCGGTCGGCGCGAAAGTCCTCATCGCGATAGCAGCGCGCGATCTGGTAGTAGCGCTCGATCCCGCCGACCATCAGCAACTGCTTGAACAGCTGCGGGGATTGGGGAAGCGCGTAGAACGCACCTTGGCGCAGCCGGCTCGGCACCAGCACATCTCGCGCTCCTTCCGGAGTGGACTTGACCAGCGTGGGGGTGTCCACTTCCAGGAAACCCTGTGCCAGCATGCTGGTCCGCATCGCTCCCATCGCCCGCGATCGAGCCCGCATGTTGGCCGCCATGCGGGGACGGCGCAGGTCCAGGTAGCGGTACTCGAGCCGGCGAAGCTCATCGACATCGGCACGGTCGTCGATCTGAAACGGCAGCGGATCCGCCGGTGACAGCACCGTCACCACCACCGCGGCGACCTCGATCGCTCCGCTGGCCAGCTCGGTGTTGGCCGTTCCCTCTGGACGGAGACGGACCGACCCCTCCACCGAGACGCAGAATTCGTCCCGGAGCGTGCGTCCCACCTCGATCGCCTCCGGCTGTGCCACGGGATCGATGACCACCTGAACCAACCCGCTCGCCTCGCGCAGATCGAAAAAGAGCACGCCGCCGTGATCGCGAATGGCACTCACCCATCCGGCGAGTCGCACCTCCCTCCCAGCGTCGCTCGCTGCCAGGCTGCCGGCGCGGGCGGTTCTCAGCGGCTCAGCCACGCCCCAACCTCCTCGATCGACACAGTCGCCTCCTCGCCCGTCGCCAATCGCTTGACTCGCACTGCCCCGGTCTCCCATTCGTCGCCGACGATCGCCACCGCGGCGGCGCCACTACGGTCCGCCGCCTTGAACTGTGCCTTGAGCGAGCGCTCGTCCCCGATCCAGTCGACCCGCAGGCCACCAGCACGCAACTGCCGCACCCAGGCCTCGGCCGCCCCCTTCCGTGCCGCGGTGGCGACAGCCACGAACAGGTCGAGCCGTGGCCCGCGGGCGTCGGGCATCGCCGCCACGATCCGGTCGCATCCCAGAGCCACCCCCACACCGGCCACCGGGGTCCGGCTCCCCACCATCTCGGCGAGCGGGTCATAGCGCCCGCCCCCGCCCAGAGACGACTGTGCTGCCTCGAACGCCGTGGAGAAGAACTCGAAGACAGTCCGGTTGTAGTAGTCCAGGCCGCGCACCAGACGCGGTGTGATCTCGAAAGCGACCCCGGCCTGCTCCAACCCGCTCCGGACCGCGGCGAAGTGTGCCGCCGCCTCCGGACCGAGGTGATCCAGCGGCACCGGTGCGCCGGCGACGACTGCCGCATCCTCCTTCGAGTCGAGCACGCGCAACGGATTGGAGTCGATACGGCGCCGGGACTCGGGAGAAAGGTCGCCAGAGACTCCCTGCAAGTAGCCCCGCAACTGTTCCCGATACACGGCCCGGTCGGCGGCATCCCCGATCGAGTTCAACTGCAGCGAAAGTCCCGGGACCCGCAACTCGCTGAAGAGGCGGTGGCAGATCTCGATGATCTCCACATCGGCCCGAGGCTCCGCGTCGCCAAGATACTCCAGGTCGACCTGATAGAACTGCCGCCGGCGGCCCTTCTGCGGTTGCTCATAGCGAAACTGCGGTCCGGCCGCGGCGAGCTTCATGATCCCCGGGCTGCCAGCCTCCAGATACGCGCGCACGATCCCGGCGGTGAACTCCGGCCGCAGCGTCACCGATCGACCCGCCTGGTCCGCAAAGGTGTACATCTGCTTCTCAACGACGTCGGTACCTTCCCCGACGCCACGGGCAAACAGTTCGGTGCTCTCCAGCACGGGCATCACAGCCAGGTCGTAGCCATACCGTTCCGCCAGGTCGTCGAAGACGCGCAATAGCAGACGCCACTTCGCCGACTCGGGCGGAAGGATGTCGTCGGTTCCTTTGACACGGGGGATCACGGGCGGAATGCCTCGAGGAAGGGGTTGGTCTCGAGCTCCAATGCCAGGGTAGTGGTGGGGCCATGACCCGGGAGAACGCGGGTTGCCAGGGGGAGAGTGACGATCCGCTCCCCCATGCTGCGCATCAGCGCGTCGCTGTCTCCGCCGGGTAGATCGGTGCGGCCGATGGATCCGGCGAACAACTGGTCGCCACTGAAAAGGAGCCCGTGCTCGGAGAGGTGAAAGCAGCAATGACCGGGGGTGTGACCCGGCGTGTGAATCACCGCGAAGGATAGACCGGCGAGGTCGAGCCGCATCCCGTGCTCCAAGGCGTCCCATCGGTCGGGCGGCGCAAAGTCCCCGGGCGGCGCGGTGCCCCACAGCATCCGCAGTTGCGCCGCCGGATCCAGCGCCAGCCAGTCGTCATCGGGATGGAGATAGGCGCGCAGCGCGTACCGCGCCGCCACGGCTCCGACACCACCGATGTGATCGGCGTGGCCATGGGTGGCGAGTAGAGCCACCGGGACCAGATCGTGGCGCCTGAGCAGCCCCAGCACTCCGGCGACGTCGGGCGGCGCGTCTATCAGCACCGCCGGTCCGCCTCGCTCCGGCGCCAACACCCAGCAGTTGGTGCCGGTCAGCCACAGCGCCACCCCATCGACAAGCATCGCACGAGGTTAGGTGGCCGGCTGAGGGCGGCTGTTGGCCGGCGCGATGGGCGACGGACAACGGGCAACCCCTACTTACAGCTCGTACCAGCCCACCACTTCGGCGTGAAGAGTGCTGGCGGTGAAGGGGGTCTGCAGCGGGCCGGGATAGTTGATGGTGGCGTTGCCGGTCGTGCTGCTGGTGGTCGTCCTACTGATCGGCGACCCCGGCGTGTTGCAGGCCCCGGAGGCGACGACCGAACCCCAGGAGTCGGCATTGCCCTGGTAGTCCACCTGCTCGTGGGCGATTATGGCGCCGATCACCGTGGCGCCTCCGCCGAAAGTGATGTCCCCCTGCGCCACCAAGGCCAAGTGATACCCGGCGGCGACGAGAGAGGAGTGGCTCTTGATGTAGCTGTTGGCGCTCAGTTCGATACTCCCCGTGCTGGCTCCACTGCAAGTGGATGTGCTGCTGGCCACAATCACGGTTGCCTCGAGCTGGCTGGTCAAGGTCCCCAGCTTGCCCTTGAAGTTGCCGTTGTCGATGTAGAACACGCCTGGGGTGGTGGCGCCCGGCTTGGTGCTCCACTCGACCACACCCCCGGCCAGCCTCGACTCCCAGTCGTTCAGGACGACGATCGTCTCATTGCCGTTGCACGGAACCAGATCCGGGTCCGGGGCCCCGGGGTTGATCGGCCCGCCGTAGACCACCTGATCGTCGCACAGCACGTAGTGGGCGTACTCGTAGAGAACCAGGGGGTCCACCACCGGGACCGGCTCCAGGGGTGCCGGACTCGGTTGGCAGTAGGCGGTGGCGGCGAAGGTGGTTTCTGACGAACTCAGACACCCTTCCACCACCCAGGCCACACCGGAAGTCGACACCGTGCCGTTGGCATGCACCCCCGCACCACTGTTGTCGTTGGTGTCGTTCACCGTCGTGTTACCTGACACCGCAAGGTCGTCGCCGACCAACAGCGCTCGGTCCGCCTCGAACAGCCACGTCACCCCGTCAACGCTGGCTCGGATCACGCGCACCCGTCGCTCGGTGGCGTCGCGCGAGGGGGCATAGCCCACGGCAAAGAGCACCGTAGAACCCGACGGCCGGATCACCACGTACTCGCCGCGAGTCACGGAAACTACCGCTGATTCTGGCTTGGCGTCGGCAGCGGCGACCGCCCAACCAAGCTCTGCCTCGGATCCGAGCACTTCGCTCCCCAGAATGTCTCCAGTCGTGTAGGTGAACTCGAGATCGAGGCGCTGCAGGCCCGAGTCGAGGCCGGCTTCCGCCGCGAAAAGAGCGTTGTCCCAGTTAGTGTCGTTGTTGGTGTTCACCAACTGCCGCATCCCACGGGCGATCATCACCGACGAGAGCAGCACGAGAACCGTTCCAACCAAGAGGACTACCGCGATGGCGGCACCGCGCTCGTCGCGGTCAATTTGAAGCCCGTGGTTCATCAGGTGTTCCTCAGGTAGATCTCGACAACGTGTTCGATTTGGTCGGTTCCGGCGCGAGTAGTCGCGTCGGCGACAAGGCTGATCGTCACCCGAGTGACGTCGGCCGGCGCGATGGCGTCATACGAGAACGCGCTGTCCGTTCCCAGGTGAGTGGCCAGCACGGCGCTGGTCGCCCCATCGTCGGTGGAGCGAACCATGGTGACACCATCAATGGCCCAGGTGATGGTTTCGCCACTTTCGACCACCCCATCGCGGTCGCCGTCCAGCCAAAACGAGATGGTGCCGGGTTCGGCAGCGGTCAGGTAACCGGAGCCGCGCAATTCGCTTCCCAGGCGATCGCTCACCTCGCGCAAGTCGGACAGTGCGGCGTCATAAGACTGGTGGCTGTTCTCCGACCCCACCCCGGCAGCAAACCAGGTGATCATGAGAGCCCCGAGCAGTGAAGTGATCACCATCGACACCCCGAGCTCGACGAGCGTCAGCCCGGCGTCAACGGCCAGACGCCGGCGGCAGCGGCCTACCAGGTTGCGGCGACGCACTGCGTTCCTCCCACGTAGCTGTATCCGGTCTTGACGACGGCAGTGACACAAAACTGCACCACGGTGCCCGTGGCGTGCCCATCGTTGTGAACGAAGGTCACCCTGCCCGAGCCATTGGTGGTCTGCTGCACCGAGAGCGGATAGCCGTCCTCGGCGGGTGCGGTGGACCAGATCCCGTACGCGATCGCACCCGAGACCGACTGCAGATTGTTGTCGACGACGGTCAACGCCGCCGTCTGCTTTCCCACGCTGCGGATGAGGGTGATGGTGAACTCGGTGACGCTCAGCGGGGTCGCCGCCGGCACGGTGGTCGTCGTCGTTGTCGTGGTGGTTGTGGGCGAGGTGAGCGTGCTGGTCGTCGTCGTGGTGGTGGGTGCGACGGTCGTGGTGGTAGTCGAGGTGGCGAGCACTCCCGGCGCGGTGGTCACGACTCCGCCGGGAAGATTGGCGCGAGCGGTCACCTCGGAAATCAGCGTGGACGACAGCAGAGACTCGCTAGCTCCCTGGTGGCTCCATTGCACCAGAGCAACGAAACGACGCAGGCCATCTGCGGTATGGGTGACATACCGCCAGACCAAGTACTCCTGGCCATCGACGGTGTACGTGCGCCACGGGGTGACCACGCCGGAGTGGGGGATTACCGCCAGGGTTTCGTCAGAACCGGTACCGGCTTCGCTGCCGACGAGGCGTTGGCGGGAGTCGTCGAGCATGGGGGCCGCAGTGCTGACCGCCGTCATCGCCAGCTCGGGCCAGGTGAGAGCGCGCACGTACTCGAACTCTTCGTTGGCGACACCGGTGGCCTGCTGCCGGAGCAGGTTGTCGCGCGTCGATCCGAAGGCGACCCCGAAGCTGGTGGCGAACGCCAGTGCGAAAGCCACCACCAGGCTGGCGGCGACCATTACTTCGATCAGGGTGAACCCCGATTGGCGCGTGCTGGCGTTCATTGTCCGCGGGGGATTGCTTGGCCCGCTCTGTCACCATCGGCACTCGATCAGACTACTTTGAGTGGTATGGCGGGGGTCGGTGACTAGTCACCGAAGCGGTCGGAACCTCCGGGAACCAGCCGATAGGCGTCATAGACCCCATCGACGCCTCGCATCTCGGCGATGGCGCGGTCCAACGTGGCGGCATCGGACAACTCGATCTCGAAGCGAAGAATCGCCACCCGATCGCGATTGGTGACGGTCGACGAGGACACGATGTTGGCCCCGAGGTCGGCGAGTGCCACGGTGACGTCGCGCAGCAGTCGGGGCCGGTCCAGCGCCTCGGCCTGGACGGCTGCCCGGAACGATCCGGCGTGCTCCACCGACCACTCCACCTCGATCATCCGCTCGGAGAGGTCGGACAGGGCGCCAACGTTGGTGCAGTCGGCACGATGGATCGACACGCCGCGTCCCACGGTGACATAGCCGACGATGGGGTCGCCCGGCAGCGGCGTGCAGCACTGCGCCACACGCACCAGCATGTCGTCCATCCCCTCGACGACGATCCCGCCCGCCGGCGCTCGGCGCACCGGAACGGGGGTGGGATGAATGTCTTCGTGGTCCTCCCGATCCTCTTCGGGGCGAACCAGCCGCACCAGCCGGTTCACGACTGTCTGGGCGTGGGTGTTGCCGTCGCCAACGGCGACGAACATCGACTCCGGATCGTGGAACCCGAGCGAGTCGGCCACAGCAGCGAGCAACTCCTCCCGTTCCCCCGCCCCCAACCCCAGACCCTCTCTCCGCAGCAGTTTGGCAACGTGGTCGCGTCCTTCGGCCAGCGATTGATCCCGGCGCTCTCGAGTGAACCAGTGTCTGATCTTGGCGGCCGCCCGGGAGGTGCGCACGAACGAAAGCCAATCTCGCGACGGTGAGTCCGCCTTGGAGGTGATCACCTCGACGATGTCTCCCGACTCGAGCCTGGTCGAGAGCGGCACCAGCCGCCCGTTCACCCGTGCCCCGGTACAACGGTGCCCCACCTCGGTGTGCACGGCGTAGGCGAAGTCGACCGGCGTCGCCCCGCGGGGAAGCGCCTTGACATGCCCGTTGGGGGTGAGAACGAACACCTCGTCGTCGTACAGGTCGAGTTTGAGTCCGGCGAGGAACTCGGCGGGGCTCTCGTAGTCGTCGGCGCCCTCGGCGAGGTCGCCGGACATCACGAGATCCTCGGCGGTGGTGCCACCCTCTTTGTAACGCCAGTGCGCGGCAATACCCTGCTCGGCGCGGTCGTGCATCTCCTCCGTGCGAATCTGCACCTCGAGCGCCTTCCGATCGGGGCCGAGGACAGTGGTATGGAGGCTCTGATACAAATTGAATTTGGGCATGGCGATGTAGTCCTTGAATCGCCCGTGCACTGGGGGCCACCGGGTGTGGGCCACCCCCAGCGCGGCGTAGCAGTCCGCCACTTCCTTGGTGATGATCCGGATCCCGATCAAGTCGTGGATCTCGTCGAACGTGCGTCCCCCATCGACCATCTTGCGATAGATCGAATAGATGTGCTTGGGGCGCCCGGTAACCTCCGCAGCGATTCCGGCCTCCGCCAACATCTGCTCCACCTCCGCGGTCACAGCTCCGAGATAAGCATCGCGTTCGGGGGCCCGGGCCCGCATCAATTCCACGATCTCGGCGTACCGCCGGGGATGGAGGATGGCGAAGGAGCGGTCCTCCATCTCGTGCTTGATCTCCTGCACCCCCAACCGGTGAGCCAGCGGGGCGTAGATCTCAAGGCTTTCGGCGGCGATGCGCTGTTGCTTCTCGGGTGACAGCGGATAGATGGTGCGGACATTGTGAAGGCGGTCGGCGAGCTTGATCAACAACACCCGGACATCGCGCGCCATGGCGATGACCATCTTGCGAATGGTCGCTGCCTGCTGATCCTCCTTCGTCGAGTACCGCACTCGGTCGAGCTTGGTGACCCCGTCGATGAGAAAGGCGACCGTCTTGCCGAAGTCGCGCTCGACGTCCTCGAGCGTGGTACCTGTGTCTTCGACGGTATCGTGGAGCAGGGCGGCGGCCACGGTGTCGGCGTCGAGTCCGTACTCAGCAAGCATCGCCGCCACCGCCAGAGGGTGGGTGATGTACGGCTCACCGGTCTTACGAAACTGGCCCTCATGAGCGAGCACTGCTACCTGGTATGCCCCGTGGATCAGCTTGTCCGATGCGTGCGGGTGGTGACGGCGGTACCTATCGAGTACCGGTCCGAGCTCGGAGATGAGCGCATCTTCGGGGCGGAGCACGCCGGAGTCACTCGACACGGATCACCACCTCCAGCGGCACCTCGATCCGGGACCTCCCACCGAGGAACCCCAGCTCGATCAAGACTCCAAACCCGACCACCTCGGCTCCGAGCCCGCGGAGCAGGGCGATCGTGGCGGCACCCGTGCCCCCGGTGGCGAGCACGTCATCGATCACCACCACCCGGTCCCCCGGCCCGACGGCGTCGGCGTGCACCTCCAGCGAGCCCGATCCGTATTCGAGCGTGTAACTCAGCTCCTTGGTCCGCCACGGCAACTTGCCCGGCTTGCGCACCGGGACGAAACCGGTCCCGAGTCGCGAGGCCACCGGGGCCCCCACGATGAAACCCCGTGACTCGATCCCGACCACATGGGTGATGCCGCGGTCTCGCCACGGCTGTGACATCAGCTCCAGAGCCCGGTCGAAGGCCTCGGCATGCGCCAATAGCGGGGTGATGTCCTTGAACACGATCCCCGGCTTGGGGAAGTCGGGAACATCGCGGATCAAGGCCCGGAGGTCGTCCATTGCGGGATTGTACGGCGAGAACCAAGGGCAGATGCCAGACTGCAGAAGGCAGACCGCAGATGGCAGACCGCTGGTCGCGGGGCAGACGCTGCCCTCTCGTACCTGGTTGCTAGTGCCGACTCACCGGCTTCTCCGCCGCTTGCGCGGCGGGCGCGGCTCCGCTCCCGTGGCGACCTTCGGCCCGGCTCCGGCTGCCGTGGCTGCGGCCTCGTGGGGGGCGAAGTCCTCGGCGGTGCCGCGGCGCTCCAGCCGACCGCGCACCTTGATCCAGTGGTTCTCCCGCTCTTTCCACATGCCCACGATCGGAGCGGCAAGGAAGATGGACGAATACATGCTGGTCGCCACCCCCACGAAGAGCGCAGTCGCAAACTCACGCAGTGTCGTCGCTCCGAGGAGGTAGGAACCGACGACCAGCAAGCTGCCAATCGGCAGCAGCGAAATGAGCGAGGTGTTGATGGAGCGCATCAGAACCTGATTCATCGACATGTTGACGATCGCTCCATAGGTGTGGCGGTCGCCACGCTCTCTGACGTTCTCTTGCATCTTGTCGAACACGACCACGGTGTCATACAAGGAGTACCCGAGGATGGTGAGAATCGCGATCACGGTGGCCGGGGTCACCTCCAGCCCGGCAAGCGCATAGATCCCCGAAGTGAATATGAGATCGTGCGTCAGGGCGATGATGGCTGCTCCGGCCATCTTCCACTCCAACCGCCACGCCATGTAGAGCGCGATCACGATCAGGAAGACGATCAACGCGCGCAGCGCCGACTTCGTGACCTGGCTCCCGAAGGTCGGCCCCACGGATTGCCGGCTGGCGTCGTCGGGACTCACACCGAGCAAGTCGGCCAGGTCGGCCACGAGCGCATCCTCGGTGGCCAGGTCGAGCAGGGCAGTCTGGACCCGGATTCCCGACCCGCCCATCTCCTGAACCCGGGCGCTGCCGATGCCCGCATCATCGACGATGGTTCTGACCTCGGAGACCGACACGCCGTTGGGGTTGGAAAACTCGATGAGGGTCCCGCCGCTGAAGTCGACGCTCAGGTCGAGACGGAGGAAGATCAGGGCAAAGAGCGACACCGCCATGATGACTGCGGAAATGGTGAACCACTTGCGCCGATTTCCAAAGAAGTCGAACCGGGTGTCGCCGTGATAGAGGTCATGCCAGAGGCTCATTCGGTCGCCTCCTTCGGCCTTCCGGTGGCTCCGCGAATCGAGAACTTGCCCCCGTCACCGAGGCGCGTCTGCGCCAGCAGCGCCACCGCGGGCCGGGTATAGAACACCGCCACCACGATGTCACAGACAGTGGTGATGAGGAGCGCCAGCGCGAAGCCCTTCACCGACCCGATGGCCAGGAAGAAGAGCAGGATGGCGCCAGCGATCGACACGGTGTTGGCGGTCAGGATGGTGCGGATCGCCTGGGAGAAGCCATGGTCGACGGCCGCACGCAGCGAGCGGCCCCCGTGCACCTCCTCCTTGATCCGCTCGAAGTACACCACATACGAGTCGGCGGTCACGCCGACTCCCACGATCAGACCCGCGACACCGGCCAGGGTGAGAGTGACCCCTTGCCACGAGCTGAGCACGGAGAAGATCACCAGGGTCAGCGCCGCCGACACACCGAGTCCGATCACGTTGATCACGCCCAGGACCCGGTAATAGAGGACCATGGCCACGGCGACCAGAAGGAGCCCGAGCAACCCGGCGATCAGACCGGCCCGCAGTGAGTCCTCGCCGAGAGTGGCCGACACCGACTCGACGGTGGACTGTTCAAAGGCGACGGGAAGGGCACCGTAGCGAAGCACCACCGCCAGGTTGCTGGCCTGGGACTCCTGGTCCGCGGACGCGCCGAGCGTGATCACCGCGGTACCCCCCGATATCCCGGTCGTCGGAGAGACATCGGCAGCGATCGCCGGGGCGGACTGGATGGTGCCGTCGAGCACGATGGCGAACTGGCGGCGAGGATCCCCGACGGGGAATGCCGCCAGCTCCTTGGTCACCTCGGTGAAACGCTCGCCGCCCTCCGGGGTGAATTGGAGGACGACCAGCCACTCTCCGCTCAGGCCGCCACTGGAGGTCGATTGGAACTGCGCCTGGGCGCTCTCCAGGTCGGCTCCGATGATCCGGGCTGGACCGGTGTGATAGACGACGCCACCCCCGGTGGCGAAGTCGGTCGCCAGCCATGCTTCCAGGTCAGGGTCAGGGTTGAGGGTGAGCCCGGACGTGGCATCGACGCATCCCGGCTGGTCGACCTCGTCACACCAGGTGATCCCTTCGGGCAGTTCGACGTCGGTCTTGGGATCGAAGGGCACCGTGGTGGTCGTAGTCGCCGGGGCGGTCGTGGTCGGCGACGGAGCGCTGGTCGTGGTGCTCGTTGCTCCGGTGGTGGTAGTGCTGGTGGTGGTAGCGCTGGTGGTGGTCGTGGTGGTGCTGTCCTCCAAAAACGCCTCGTAGAACAATGGGCTGACTCCGGGGAAGGGACTGACGGAGAGCACCGGACGGAACTCGAGCAACCCGGTGGTTCCTACTGCGGCCAGCGCCCGCTCGCGATCGGTGACCCCCGGGAGCTGCACCTCCACCGTGCGATCGCCCACCACTGCGATCTCGGGCTCTTGCACCGACCCCAGAGCCTCGATGCGGCGCCGCATCACCTCGACGGCTTGATCCAGCACGTCGCGATCTGTGCCTTCAGGCGCCTCCAGCACCACCGCGAACCCGCCCTGGAGATCGAGTCCGAGACGCGTGGTGGTCCCGGTGAACTGGGTGAGCGCGAGCAGGCCGAAGACCACGGCCAAAGTGATCAAGAGAGTGATCAGGGCGCCGCGGCGCGACATCGGGTTAGCCGGTCACCTTCCCGGCGAGAGCACGACGAGCCACCCGCAGCTTGCCACCACCCTCGACCCGAATGATGGCGTAGGTGTCGTCGATGTACTCGATCGTCCCGTAGATCCCGCCGATCGTGGTGATCTCATCCCCGATTTTGATGGACGAGATCAGCTCCTCGTGGCGGCGCATCCGGGTGCGCTGGGGACGGACCATCAGGAAGTAGAACA
>JBKKBI010000062.1:0-77666 GCA_046714175.1 Acidimicrobiia bacterium
CAGATCGAGGGTGACCCCGGTGGTCACCGGGCGCCGGCTCCGGGTGCGGTGATGGTTGCGACACAGGTTGGCGGCGATGGTCCACACCCAGCCCGCTGGGTTCATCTCGCGGATTCGGTCTGGCGGATAGCCGCGTAGGGCGCGATATGCGCGTAAGAAGGTTTCCTGGGCGATCTCCTCGGCGTCGTGACGATTGCCGACCATGCGCAATGCTCCGGAGAACACGCCACCCGAGGTCTCCCGCACCAGGTCGGGAAAGGCGCCGTCGAGATCGGCGGCGAGGGCTGCGGCGAGATCGCTCTGGGTCACGGTCGTCATGCTTGCTTACAACCCCGAGTCGTGCTCGGCGGTTGCAGGAAGGTAGCGTCTCCGTCTTGGCAGGTTGTTGTGACCCCAGCGGGTACCGGCGGGTATTCAGTTCCGAACAGGCGCAGCGCGCCGTGCGCAGCTTCGAGCGCAAAGGGCTCGACAGCACGGCCGCGCCGATGGTGGAGGCCTTGCGGCAGCGAGACGTCGTCGGCGCGAGCCTGCTCGACGTCGGAGCCGGTTCCGGGACCGCGGTGGTGACGCTCCTGGAGGCGGGCATGACGAAGGCAGTGGCTTACGACATCTCGCCGTCGTACGAGCAGGTTGCCGGTGCCCTCTTCCAGGCTAGAGGACTGCAGGACCGCGTCGAGTGGCACACCGGTGACTTTCTCGCCGCCGGCGATGGCCATTCTGCCGATGTCGTGTATCTCAACCGGGTGGTGTGCTGTTACCCCGAGGTGATCCGGCTGGTGGATTCGGTTGCTGGCGCTGCCGGGCGGTTGCTGGCGCTGTCGTATCCGCGGCGTCGATTCGTCATGCGGACGGCGCTGCGAGTGATCAATCTCTTGCTGCGGCTGCGCCGGGTGCCGTTTCGGGTGTTTGCTCACGACCCTACGGTCATCGCTGCCCGAGTCGCGGCTGCAGGACTGCGCGAGATCGCAAGCGGTCGCGGCGCGGTTTGGGAGTGGAAGGTTTGGGAGCGGTCTGCGTAGTGGCTCACACCCGGCCCCGCTGACGCAGATAACGCGCCCAGATGAGATAGGCCGCCGCAGTTCGGTATGGCGCCCACTGCGCCGCAGTGTCTCGTAGCTCTCGCTCCGTAGGCGGTCCGGTGAGGCCGGCGACCTCGGCCCAACCGATCCGCAACGCCACGTCGCCGGCCGGGAACACGTCGCGCCTGCCTAGGGCGAATACGAGATAGCACTCCGCGGTCCAGAGTCCGATCCCGGGCAACGCCACCAGCCGTGCCACCGCTTCGGTATCGGGAGCGGCGTCCAGTCCGGCGAAGTCGACTCCCGCGGCCCCGATCATCCGGGAGTGGCGGGCCTTCGGCGCGGCGAAACCGCAACGCCGCAAGGTATCGGCATCTGCGGTGGCAATCGTCTCCGGCGTGACGACACGCAGCGCCCGATTGAGGTTGGCCCACATGGCGTCGGCGGCCTCGATCGAGACCAACTGCCCCAGGATCAGCCTCACCAGGGAGGCATACCCGCCGCCCCACACGTCCACCCCCAGCGGAATACGTGGAGCGGCCAAGTGGGGATGACGGGCTCTCAGGGTCCGGGCGTCGCGTCGAATGCGCTCCGCCGCGGTCACGGGCAACCAGTGCCCTCGCCGTAGAACCAGAGTTCCCCCAGAGCGGGCAGGGTGGATGCGGGCACGTTGGCCCGCAGCGGGGTGCGGGCGGCAGCGAAGACCTCGGCTCCATCGCAAGCCGCGGTCTGGAGTCGCTGCTCGAATGATTGCCAGATCGACTCCAGCACGATCCCAGCATCGACAGCGACGATGTCGGGAAACCCCCCGTCCCATGTCACTGCCACGTCCCGGTCGAGGCTCTCCGGCACCTCTTCCCAGATCATTCGCAACGCCTCGAGGTGGGCGGCGAAGGACCGCTGCACCGCGCCGTGATGATTGTCGGGAGGGATCAGGGCGGCCAGTTCGGCTGTGGCGGCGTCGATCGAAGCGAGCACCTCCTCGGCCAGAGTCAGCGCCACCCGGATGCGTACCCCGTCGCCGAAGGAACCCGGGATCCGCACCACCGGCCGGTACCGGGCCAGGAACCGGCGTATCACTCGCTCGACGGTCTCGTCGTAGGAGGTGGCCAGATCCGGAGGACGACACAGGTCTGCGGTGAGCGGCGGTGTCACCGCGGGGCACCAGTCCGGTTCCAGACCTACGGCCAGCACCCCGGCCCCGGCCTCGACCCGCAGCCAGGAGAGGGCGAGGATCTCGAGATCGTCCTGGGCCACGGCCGTATCGACGTCCCCGGAGGCGAGCAATAGATCGCCCACAAACCGGGTGTAGCGGCCCAGGTCGGCTTCCAGTCCCGGCGCGGCGAGCCGGCCGGTGCGGTCGTAGAGCTCTCCCGCCAAGACGGTTGTGTTCAATGAGGAGACCCGCAGATAGAGGTTGGAGCGAGTGTCACCGGTGACGTCGAGCGCCTCGTGCAGGGAGGCGACGACCTCCTGCACCTCGCCGGGTATCTGGTCCAAGGTGCTGACGAGATCGGGTGCGTCTTCGCCGCAGGCGCCCACGAGAAGCAGCACGGCGATGATGCGGCGCATTGCGGCAGCGTACCGAAACGCCGCTCAGTCCCGTCCCGGTGGCACCTGGCCGATCTCGACGATGTTGCCGGCGTCGTCTCTGAACCACGCTGCCTTGAAACCCATGTATTCGAAGACCCCGTTGACCGTCTGGAATGTGGGAAGGGAGTACTCCTCGAACACCACACCGCGGGCTCGCAGCTCGGCCATGGCCGCGGCCAGGTCGGGAACTTTGAATGATGCGGCTGTGTTCTGTGCGGTCCCGGCGTACTGGCTGATCGTGAGCACGAACCAGGTGCCTTCGCCGCAGGCGTACCAGAGTCCACCGGGATCCTCGGATGCGGGAGTCATGCCCGTCTTCTCCTCCCACCAAACTCGGGAGGCAGCGAGATCCGCTGTCGGGAGCACGGCATATACGGGATAGCTGTTGAGCATCAGGCCCCCTGGCGACGACAGGAGTGCAACCTAGCTGACCAATGGCACGGTCGCTGCCGACGCGGCGCGGCGTCGGGTCGTACGAGGGGGCTGCAATGAAGGGAGCGCACCCGAGGGTGCGCTCCCTTCCGCGATTCCGAAATGCGACTAGTGCTTCATCGCCGCGGTCTTCTTCTTGGCGGCCGGCTTGCGCGCGGTCTTCTTCTTGGCTGCAGGCTTCTTGGCTGCAGTGCTCTTCTTCTTCTTGGCCGCAGGCTTCTTCTTGGCCTGACCGGGGATCGGCTTCCGCTTCGCCGCGGTCGATCTCGCCTTGGCTGCGGTCGTCGTCTTCTTCTTCTTGGCCGCAGGCTTCTTCTTCGCGGCCGGTTTACGAGTCGTCATGTGTATGTGTCCTCCCATTGCGGGGTCGTACGGAATCATGTTGCCATGGATCGACGCGTTAACCGTGTCAATCACTCAGACATCCTCTCATGAAACCCCGCAAGACGCGAGGATTTTCTTGGCGGGGCGCGCGGCGGGTCGCGATCGGTGGTGCGTGTCGCGCGTTGCGGGCATGGTGTGCGACGCGTTCGCCGCGCGGCTGCAACGAGATGCCTCCGTTACGAGCACCCCATCGAGTTCCCGCAGTTCAAGCAGCGGTAGCACGAGCCGTTGCGCACCGTGATGTGCCCACAGGTGTCGCACAACGGCGCGTCGCCCATCATTTCGCCGAGTGCGGCGTTCACTGATGCGGTCTGCGTGGTCGTCGCCGTCACCCGCTTGGCCTTCACGGCCGCTGCGGCGGTTGGAATCGCGGCGCTGCGGCCGTTGCCATTGTGCTTGCCGTTGCCACTGCTGGGCTCGGCGATCGCCGTTGCTACCGCAGGGTGACTGATCGGAGCGGTCTGGGGCGGCGCCATAGGCAGATCTTCGTCGAGACCGAGTTGGATGCCGGCATCGACGGCGAGACCGGTCGGCGGCTCGGGGAGTTCGCCGACCTCCTTGGGCGGTACCTGCACCAGATCGGTGCGGCCCAGGTAATCCAGGCCCAGGGCGCGAAACACGTAATCGATGATCGAGTTGGCCATCTTGATGTTGGGATGGCCCTCGACCATGCCCCTCGGCTCGAAGGTCTGGAAGGTGAACGACTCGACGAACTCCTCCAAAGGCACCCCGTACTGCAGTCCCTTTGACACCGCGATGGCGAAGCACCCCAGGATGCCCCGCAAAGTGGCACCCTCCTTGGCCAGGTCGATGAACAGTTCGCCCAGCGTGCCGTCGGCGTATTCGCCGGTGCGCAGGAAGACTTTGTGCCCGCCGACCTTGGCCTCCTGGGTCCAGCCGCCGCGGCGGCTGGGGAGCAGGAAACGAGGACGGTTGGCTCCGTGATACGCCTCAGTGGGGCTGATCCCCGGGGCGAACACGCCGGTCACCAGTCGCGCTTCGGTCTCGATCGCCTGCACCAGCTCGGCCGACTCCTCCTCATGGGTGTCTCCGGCCCCGGTGGTCGACGACAGCGGCTGGCTCGCCTTGGAACCATCGCGGTACAGCGCCATCGCCTTGAGCCCTAGCTGGGCGGAGAGGGCGTAGGCCTCCTCGATCTCCGCCACAGTGGCCTCATTGGGCATGTTGATCGTCTTGGAGATAGCCCCGGAGATGAACGGTTGTGCCGCCGCCATGGCCCGGATGTGGCCGGTGTGATGGATGTACCGCTGTCCGTGCTTGCCGTTCTTGTTGGCGGTGTCGAACACCGGCAGGTGCTCTGGCGCCAGGTACGGAGCACCCTCGATGGTCTGCATGCCGCAGATCACCTGGTTGGCGTCGGCGATCTCCTGATGGGAGAAGCCGAGGGCGTTGAGCAGATCGAATTCGAACGAGGTGTACTGGTCTTCGACGAACCCGAGCCGCTGCAGGGCCGCTTCCCCCACCACGAAGACGTTGAAGGCGTGGCGCAGATCGAAGACTCCGGACAACGTCGACTCGATGGCATCGATCTCGGACTCGTTGAAACCCTTTGCTCCGAGGGTCTCCCGGTTGACCGCAGGTGCACCCTCCAGGGTCATCGTGCCCACCACGAAGTCGACGATCTCCTTGCGCTGGGCGGCGTCGTAGCCCAGGGTGCGCAGCGCGGGGTCGATCGACTGGTTGGCGATCTTGAAGTAGCCACCGCCGGCGAGCTTCTTGAACTTCACCAGGGCGAAGTCGGGCTCGACCCCGGTTGTGTCACAGTCCATCAACAGGCCGATCGTCCCCGTCGGCGCGAGCACCGTCGACTGGGCGTTGCGGTAGCCGTGTTCCTCCCCCATGGTGACGGCGCGGTCCCACGCATGCCGCGCCGCATCGACGAACTCGGCAGGGCACTCGGCGGCGTCGACTGCCACCACAGTGTGGGTGACCCCGTCGTACTCAGAGGCCGGGGCGCCGTAGGCGGCGCGACGGTGATTGTTCATCACCCGCAGCATCGACTCCCGGTTCTCGGCGAACTTCGGGAATGGCCCGAGCACCGCAGCCATCTCCGCCGAGGCCGCGTAGGCGTCCCCGGTGAGCACCGCGGTGAGAGCGCCGGTGATGGCACGGGCCCGATCGGAGTCGTAGGGCACCGCCTGACGCATCAACAGTGATCCCAGGTTGGCGTAGCCAAGACCGAGGGTGCGGTAGTCGTACGAGCCCTGGGCGATCTCCCGCGAGGGGAAGTGAGCCATCGTCACTGAGATCTCGAGCACGACCGTCCACAGCCTGATGGCGTGCCGGTATCCGTCCATGTCGAAGGCGCCCGTGGCGTCGTCGTAGAAGGTGACCAGGTTGAGGCTCGCCAGGTTGCAGGCCGTGTTGTCGATGAACATGTACTCGGAGCACGGGTTCGAGGCCCGGATCCGCCCGCCCGCCGGGCAGGTATGCCACTGGTTGATGGTGGTGTCGAACTGGATCCCAGGATCGGCGCAGGCCCAAGCTGCCTCGGCGATGCGGCGCCATAGGTCGCGGGCCTTGATCGTGCGCATTACCCGGCCATCGGTGCGGGCCTTCAGCTCCCAGTCAGTGTCTTCTTCCACCGCGCGTAGGAACGCTTCGTGGACCCGCACCGAGTTGTTGGAGTTCTGTCCGGAGACCGTCTGATAGGCGTCGCCGTTGAAGTCGGAGGAGTAGCCGGCCGCAATCAGGGCTCGTACCTTGTCCTCTTCGACCTTCTTCCAATCGACGAACTCCTCGATGTCAGGGTGGTCGACGTCGAGGATCACCATCTTGGCGGCACGCCGGGTGGTGCCGCCCGACTTGATGGCCCCAGCGGCGCGGTCGCCGATTTTGAGGAAGGACATGATCCCCGAGGAGCGTCCACCACCGCTAAGCGGCTCACCCGCGGCGCGCAGCGACGAAAAGTTGGTGCCGGTGCCGGAGCCGAACTTGAACAGGCGGGCCTCGCGGGTCCACAGGTCCATGATCCCGCCCTCGTTCACCAGGTCGTCGTTGACCGACTGGATGAAGCAGGCGTGTGGGGCGGGCCGGGTGTAGGAGTCGGGGGAGGCGACCACCGCGCCGGTCTCCTCCTCGACGAACCAGAAGCCCTGGGAAGGCCCGGTGAGCCCGTACATGTGGTTGAGACCCGTGTTGAACCATTGCGGGCTGTTGGGCGCGGCGATTTGGTTGACGAGCATGTAGCCGATCTCATCCTCGAATGCCTGGGCATCGGCGACCGTGGCGAAGTAGCCGTTGCGCTCGCCCCAGGCGCGCCAGGTGGCGGAGAGGCGGGTGATCACTTGGCGAGCGCTCCGCTCCGGACCGAGCACGGGCAGGCCCTCGGAGTCCGTCGCCCAGGTGCCGTCGGGGTTCTGCTGCGGGACCCCGGCCTTGCGAAAGTACTTGGAGACCATGATGTCGGCGGCCACCTGGGACCAGGTCGCCGGGATCTCGGCGTCGAGCATCTCGAACACGATCGAGCCGTCGGGGTTGGTGATCCGGGAGTCGCGTCGACTCCAGGCCACCGACGCAAGAGGATCTTCTCCGGCAGTGGTGAAGTACCGGTTGATGTGCAGTCCGTCGCCCATGGCGTCCTCCCGTTCCGTTCCCTGGCGCCGGCGAGGCGCCCTGCTGTGTATTTGGGGTCAACTCGCTCGGTGCGGGTCCGTTGTCCCCAACCACAAGATGTAGTGGTGTGCAGAGGCGACACCACAAGCTCTTGCGGTAACACACGAGTGTAATTACACGCGAGTGGTGCCGTCAAGCAGTCTCCCCCGCAGAGCGGTCGCCAACCTGCGGGGGGCGGGGAAGAAGGCCGGTGAGAGCCTTGCGAGAGGGGTTGTAGTGCCGCAGACGCGGTGGGGTCAAGCCGCGGCGCTGAAAGGTTTTCGCGGAGACCGGAGGAGGAGGCCGGAGACCGGAGACCGGAGGCCGGCGACGGGTCAGCTGCTGCCGGACGTGAGCTCCGGTCCTACCCATGCTGGCGTCACTGCTTCGTATCCGGCTGCGATCTCGATCAGGGTCTCCTCGGTCCAGCGTCGGCCCATGAGCTCGAGACCGACGGGCCATCCCTGCGGGGTGAATCCGGCGGGCACCACGATCGCGGGGAACCCTCCCACCGAGGCCGTGCCGCAGTTGCTGCCCTCCTGGGACGAGCCCACGGGAGCGGGCACCCGCGTGATCGGGGGATAGGCGAGGGCATCGAGATCGTGCTCATCCATCCAGGCCTCCATAGCGCCCTGGACGATGTCGCGTCGCCCCAGGGCTGCTCGATACACGGCAGAGTCCAGCGTGGCGGCCAGCGCCCGCTGCAGCGGACCCGACAGATCGCGGAGATACCGGCCAGAGGCATAGATCTCCGCCAGCGTCGCATAAGGGGCGTCGGGTTGGCCCGCCAGGTATTCGTCGAAGGCGGGCCGCCACTCCCGGAGAAACAGCACGGCGGCGTCGCCGCGCAGCGAGTTGAACCCGGGGATCGGGGCTGGGACGATCTCGGCGCCATTGGCGGCCATGAGGTCGAGGGCGGCGCGAGCCGCGGCGTTGACCACGGCGTCGCCCGAGAACAGCACATCAACCACTCCGATCCGCACCCCCTCCAGCGACCCTCGACCGGCCGCCTCGGTGTAGCGGCTGCCGGAGGCAGCGGTGGCATCGAGCACCATCGCCAGGTCCACGACGAAGCGCGCCATCGGGCCGACGGTGTCCTCACTGAACGAGAGCGGGATCACGCCATCGGTGGGGGTGAGTCCCACTGTGGGCCGTAGGCCATACAGGTGGTTGAAGGCCGCGGGGATTCGGATCGACCCGCAGGTGTCGGTGCCGAGTCCCGCAGCCGCAAATTCGGCAGCAAGCGCAGCCCCCGTGCCGCCGCTGGAACCGCCGGGGTTGCGACCCAGGTCATACGGGTTGGCGGTGGTGCCTCCGAGCGACGAGATGGACCGGATGTCGCGGGCGAACTCGTAGAGGTTGGTCTTCGCCAGGATGATCGCCCCCGCGGAGCGCAGCCGCGCCACCTGGGTGGCGTCGGCCACGGGCACGAACCCGTCCAGGGCCAGCGACCCCGCGGTGGTCGGCTGGTCGAAGGTGCCGATGTTGTCTTTCACCACCACAGGGATGCCGTGCAATGGTCCGCGGAGGGTTCCGGCGGCCCGCTCCCGATCGAGCGCCACCGCTTCATGGATGGCGCGGGGATTGACGTGGATCACCGCATTGATGGCGGGATCGTGGTCCTCGATCCGGGAGAGGTAGAAACGGGTCAGGCCGACCGCGCTCAGCCGACCCTCGGCCATGGCCGCCTGAAGTTCCGGGATCGTCGCTCCCGCTGGGTCGAACGGCTCCGGCGGGAGCGTGGTCGTGGAGGTGGTGCTGGCAGGGGACGGGGTCAGCGTCGTGGTGGTGGCCAGGGGCACAGCGGTGAACACGGTGGTCGTATTGGCCCCGGAGTCGGAGCAGGCGGTGAGCAGCGCCACCGTCGCCAGAAACCGTGCTGCCAATGATCTCCGGGCGCCGGGCATTTCGGTGCGGGCCGGATCGGGGCCGCTCAACCTTCGGGGTCTACCTCGCTCAGACACGCCAGGGTGATTTCCACGAACTCCTCGGGAGGCTCTTCGCTGGCCTCGATGGCGAAGGCGATGAACTCTTCTTGGGTGAACCGCTTCTCCAACTCGGTGAGCGTGCACTCGCAGAAGGCTTGGTTCTGCTCGCCGCCGCACCCTTCCAGATAGGCGTTGCGAACCTCCGGGGAATAGCGGGCTCCCGCGCCGTCGTCGTCGCCGCAGGCGGCAAGGAGCGTAACGGTGGCGAGGATGGCGATCAGGCCGGCACGGAACTTCATGGCTTCCCCTCGTAGATCCAGATGTAGATGAGCACGACGGCGACGACGCCGAGGACGACGATCACGGGGCGGGATGCTAATTCAGCTGGCGCGGGCGGGGAGGGTGTGGCCGAATGAGAAGGGGGTCAGACCGAGCGGTCCGACCCCCTTCGACCCTAACCGTCCGTCGCGCTATGCAGGACCGGCCGCCGCCGGAGGCGGTGTCGGCGCCGCACCCTTGGGTTGCTTGGGAGGTCCAAACGAACCCCACAGTGCCCCGAGCACCGCGCTCACGCCGCTATAGATGCCGAGAGTCGGAATCGAGAGCGGCACGATGCTGAACACCATGAGCAGGAGTGCTACCCCGGCCCCGGTGATCAAGCCCCAAATGAAGCCTCGAATCGGATGTCGCTCGACGGTGGTCTCGGCCATCTTTACTCCCTCCACGACAGCGCTGGGCGGGCATTGAACAGCACTCCGGTGAACCCGGCCGCAGCCAGCAGGGCTGCCAGGATTCCCGGCGGTGTCAGCAACGGGTTGGGCCCGACGAATTTGACCCAACCGTCTCCCACGCAGTTCGGCTCCGGATACGACTCCATCTCGGGCAACTCCTCGGCGCCCCATCCGTCCACCCAGGCACCCTTGGCCTGGATCAGGGCGGTGAACTGGAACGGAAGCAGGTCGCCGAAGTCGACAGCCCCAGCATTGCGGTTCTTGTCCCGCGGGTTGGGGTCGCCGCCGTCGTCGCCGAACAGCCCTTCCGCCTTGATGAACCAGCGGTGATCATGGAAGGTCTCGGGAATGCTCGAGCCGAAATACACCAACACTCCGGCCGTGTCCACTTCCAGGGGATTGTCCCGGGTCAGCTTTTGATGGCCATAGATGTCGTAGGGCGGATCGTCGCCGCCCGTGTCGAACATGGCATCGATGGAGAGCCCAGAAGAGTCGTACGCGATGACGACGCCCTTGCACGGTCCGGTAAGGCTGGAGCCGGTGTCGCCAGGATCGAAGTCCCCCGAAACGGCCTCGAGGAACCCCTCCTCGGTCACCTCGCCGATGCGATCATCCCAGATTCCGGCAACCCCCTCCGGGGGTAACTCGCCGAGATCGGGAATCCCGTCGCCGTTACGGTCGGCAAAGTCGTCGCGGAACTGCTCGGGGATGAACTGCATCAGGTCTACGACCGGCTCTTCTTCCTGGGCGAAGGCCGGCGGCATCGCCACCAGCAGCACCACGCCCAGGGCGAGGAGTAGGTTGCGCTTTCGTCGCATGGCCGCAATCCCCCTGTGATCGGATGCGGCGGAGGCTACCTCGCCGTCAGCCGGGCTGCTCGCCGTCCGGTTCGGGTTCGATCACCACGTCCATCCGGTGGCCACAGTCCTGGCACGTGTAGGCGATCACCTGGTCCTCGGCCGATTCCTCCTCCGGCGCCGGATACCCCACCCGATGGGCGACTCCCGAGCACTCGGTGCAACCCAGGGTGTCGGGGATCATGGGGAGAGACTATGGGATGTCGGCAACGGTCGGCTGGCGAAATTGGCGTCGGGACCTCCGGCCCCGCCCTCGGGTCTCCGGTCTCCGGCCTCCGGTCTCCCGGTAACGGGCAACGGGCAACGGGCAACGGCTTCCGGTCTCCGGCCTCCCGGTAACTGGCAACTCTTTCAGCCAAGTGTCACCACGAACGACTCCTGGACATCGTTGCCGTCGATCTCGTCGAGCGCGGTGAGGTCGGCGGGGGAGAGGGCGCCCGACTGGTCGAAGTCCACCCAGAGCCGGAGCCACAGGCGGGCGCCGCTGCTCACCCCGGCCGGGAGGGGCACTGCGAGGTCGTTGACCGTCCCGGCGGCGACGGCAACCACTGCGAGGCGGGTGCCGGGGGCACCGGAGGAGTTGCGCAGGATCTCGATGAATCCGGCGGCCGGGGCGACGAGGGAGTCGATGACGAACTCACCCCCGCTCTCGACCACCTGATCGGCGACGACGAGTGCTGCCGGAGCACGCCGGATCACGGTGATCTCTGCGGAACCGACGGCAAGCAATCCCCCTTCGGTGACTGCCATCTGATCGCCCTCTGGGCCGGGAGTGAACGCGCCGTCCTCGTTCCGGTCCACCCAGGCCACCACCATGAAGGTGCCGGCGGCGACCAGCGGTGTGTCCAGGCTCAGCGTGAACTCGCCGATCACTCCGGACGGGAAGAGCTCGCTGACGCCCAGCACCGCTCCCGGTCCTTCGGCAGCGCTCTCGTGCACCACCAGGAACCCGGGTGCCGGGAGCAGGCCGCCGGCGAGCACGAGCGTGGTGCCATCGGTCACCTGCGGATCCAGAAGCGCCGAGCCAGGGCTGAGCGGTGGTAGCAGGGTGATGGTGACGATGGCCGTCGCCGGAGTGCCGTCGGCGCCTGTGGCGACGGCGTCCACAAACGCGTCGGGAGGCTCGTAGAGGAACTCGGTATCGGAGTCCACGTCGATGTGCACGGTGAGATGCAGGGTCGTGGTTGAGGAGATCGGGACCAGGAACGGCACGGGGACGTCGGCAGTGAAGCCCTTGGCGATCAACTCGCTGATACCGATCACCTCACCGGGCGAGCCGCCGCTGTCCAGGCGGGCCACCACCCACCCGGCGTCGGGCATCGCCAGCGACTCCACCACTACCGACGATCCCTCCGACCGCTGATCGCCGGCCACGATGCTTGCCGGGCTGGTGGCCACGGGTTCGTCGCCCGAGAGCGGGAGCGTCGTAGTCGTCGTGCCCGACGACTCGTAGCTGCAGGAGCCGGCGACGACAACCGCAACGAAAACCCAGGAGAAGCGACGAGTCATTCGGCGCGGGAGGGTAATAGGAGTCATGAGTCATGAGTCAGAGCAAAGATGCCGGATGCCGGAGACACACCCTGGCAGAGCAGACCGCCGCAGGGCGGCCGAGCACCGCGTACTCAGTGGTCGGGAAACGGTGCGGCACGGGCCAGCATCGCAGGCGGGTGGTCGTGGCCGAGTTGGCCCGCGAGCCAAGTGCCGGTGGCCGCGGCGAGCGCCGGGTCGATTCCGGTCTCGATCCCCATTCCCCGCAGCAACGCCACGAGGTCTTCGGTGGCGACATTGCCTCCGGCTCCGGGGGAGAACGGCGACCCACCGTATCCGCCCACGGCGGCATCGAGGGAGGCGGCTCCTGATCTGACGGCGGCGACTGCGTTGGCGTATCCGGCATTGCGGGTGTTGTGAAAGTGGCATCGCACCGCAACTCCGGCGGCTGCGGCGACTGCGGGCACCAGCGACTCGACGCCGACGGGATTGGCCACCCCGATGGTGTCGCCCAGGGCGATCTCGCCGGCCCCGGCGGCCGCGAACCCGGCGGCGAGCTCGACGACCCGCGCCATGGGTACCGCGCCCTCCACCGGGTCGCCGAATGCGACAGCAATCGTCACCGAAACCCGGCGTCCGGCTTCGCGGGCTCTGCCCACCATCGCCCGAACCTCCCGGTTGCGCTCATCGGCACCCTGCCCGGTGTTCTTCTCGGCGTATCCAGTGGATCCGTAGGCGACGAGGTTGATCTCATCGAGCTCGCATCCCAGTGCCCGATCCAGCCCTCGCTCGTTGAGCACGAGCCCGATCGACGAAAAAGCGCGGGACTGCAGCGCCGAACAGATGTCTTCGGCGCCGGCCATCTGTGGCACCCGGCGCGGATCCGCAAATGAGACGGTCTCGATCCGTTTCCCACCGGCGCGCTCCATGCGGCGGATCAGCTCGATCCGGGTGGCGACTGGAAGAACCGCGGACTCACCCTGCAGGCCGTCGCGCGGTCCGACCTCGACGATCTCGATCAGAGATTTCCCCGCTTCTCCTGCTCCCGTTCGATCGCCTCGAACAGTGCCTTGAAGTTGCCTTTGCCGAAGCCGGTGGCGCCACGGCGTTCGATGAACTCGAAGAAAACCGTGGGGCGATCCTGGAGCATCCGGCTGAAGATTTGGAGAAGGTATCCCCCCTCATCCTGGTCGAGCAAGATCTGCAGGTCCTCCACCTTCTTGCGGTCCACCTTGATGTCGGGCATGCGGCGCCACACGTCCTCGTAGTACGCCGCGGGCACTGCCAGAGTGTCGAAGCCTCGGGAGCGGGTTTCGGTCACCGTTCCGAGAAGGTCGCCCGTGTGCATGGCGATGTGCTGCACTCCCGGTCCGCGATAGAACTGCAAGTACTCGTCGATCTGGGACCGCTTCAGTCCCTCGGCGGGCTCGTTGATGGGAAGCTTGATTATTCCGGCCCCATCCCACATCACCTTGGACATCAGCGCCGTGTACTTGGTGCTGATGGCGTCGTCGTCGAAATGCTTGAGCAGGGTGAAACCAAAGACCCGTTCGTAGAACTCGACCCAATAGTCCATCTTTCCCAGTTCGACGTTCGCCACGACGTGGTCGATGAACTGCAGCCCGATCGGTCTTGCGATGGTGTCTTCCCGCGGTTCGAACCCGGGCAGGTCGCCCTCTCTCTCGACGAACGAGTGGATCGTGTCGCCGTAGGCGTGGATCGCTGCGATCACGGCCTTGCCGCGGGCATCTTCCACCACGAAGGGCTTGGCGGCAGGGTCGGCGCCGCGCTCCAGCGCCACCTCGAAGGCGGCCTCGGCATCGGGGACGTGTAACGCAACGTCGTGCACGCCCGGGCCGTGGCGATGGACGTGCTCGGCGACGGGGTGGTCCGGACCCATCGCCGCGGTGACGACGTACCGGATCCGGTCCTGTTCGAGGAGATACGAGGCGGTTTCCCGCGTACCGGTCTCAGGCCCGCGGTAGCCGATGATGCGAAACCCGAGAAGATGACGAAAGAATTGGGCCGTCTGAAAGGCGTTGCCCACCCACCACTCAAGGTGCGAGAAACCCTTGATGGGGAACGCGTCGCGGCTCGCCATCTGCTTGGCACGGTTCAGGGTGCCCTGGTCGATGGTCATGATGCTTCCTCCTGGGAGGAGGACATTGTGCCGCGTTTGGCGAGGGAGCGAGAGGATGGCCGGCGGCGCCCAACCGGGGCCGCCCATCGCCCATCATCTACTGCCTCGTTGCCTCAGGCGCCGCCGTTAGCCTCCGACCATGGCACTCGAGATCACCCGCCGCGATGCCCGCCGCCAGGCACTGGCGGGGCTGATCGACTACGCCGGGTTGTTTCCGCCTTCCTCGCTGGACATGGGTTCTGCAGCGGCGGAGTACCGCGCCGCTCGCCTCGGCCCGGAGGCGTGGCTGGTGGATCGATTCATCTGCCCCGCAGACCGCCTGGTGGAGTTGGCCCGGGTGCTGATCACCACCATGCGATCCGGAGAGCCGCCGTGGTCGCTCGTGGTCACCGCTGCCCCGGGCGACGCCACGGTCGTCGCGGACTTCTCGTCCGAGCTGGGCCGATCGGCGCGTATCGACGCCGTCGAAGTTCGCCTCCCGGCGGGGGCGACGGCGTCGGAGGTGGGGGAGATCCTGAAGGCTTTCGATCGGATCGTCTACTTCGAGGTGCCGTGGCGGGACCCGGTCGCGGCGCGCCTGCAGCTGCTGGCGGAGGTTCGCCAAAAGACCGGGCGCAGTCTCGGCGCCAAGATCCGGTGCGGTGGGACCACCCCTGATGCCTTTCCACCGGCAGCCGCGGTGGCCGCCTTTCTCGCCGAATGCGCCCGTCTCCGGCTGCCGGTCAAGGCCACCGCGGGATTGCATCACCCGTTGCGCCACACCGACCCCACCACCGGTTTCACCCACCACGGTTTCCTCAACCTTCTCGCTGCCGCTGCTCTCGCCAATAGCGGTGAGTCAACGGCTGAATTGGAGGCGGTCCTGGAGGAGACGCATGCTGCGGAGTTCTCTCTCGATTCGAGCGGGCTGGGGTGGCGCCACCACCGAGTCGGTGGCGAAGCGCTCGCCGCGCTGCGGCGTGAGCTGCTCGTCGGCTACGGATCGTGCTCCATCGCGGAACCGGCGGCTGACCTCATCGCCCTCGGAATCCTTCCGGTGCGGCCGTGACCACGATCGCGATTCCCACGGGAAGCGACTTCCCCCTGGAGAACCTGCCCTACGGGGTGTTCGACCCGGGTGAGGGCCCTCGGCTCGGCGTGGCCATCGGCGATGCTGTCCTCGATCTGCGGGCCGCGGCGAGCCGCGGGCTCCTTCCCCACGCAGACGAGTTGTCGCAACCGACCCTGCATCCATTCCTCGCCCTCGGTCGGGGACCATGGCAGGAAACCCGCGCCGCGCTGCAAGCACTGCTCACCTCGGATCGCGTTCCCGCCGGGTCGATGCGAAATCGGTCCGAGGTGCGCATGCTGCTCCCGGTCCACCCTGGCGACTACGTGGACTTCTACTCATCGCTCCACCATGCCACCAATCTGGGACGGCTCTTTCGTCCTGGCGATGATCCGCTTCATCCCAATTGGCGCCAGCTGCCGGTGGGTTATCACGGGCGTGCGGGGAGCGTGATCGTGTCGGGCACCCCGGTGCATCGACCCCGCGGTCCGGTAGGGCCGGGAACTGGAGCGGTGCCAACCGCGGCACTCGACTTCGAACTCGAAGTCGGTTTCATCACCGGACCCGGAAGGCCTCTCGGGCAGGCGATCGCCGCCGACGATGCCGCCGACCACATCTTCGGCTTCGTCCTGGTGAACGACTGGAGCGCCCGTGACATCCAGCGGTGGGAGTACGTGCCACTGGGACCATTCTTGGGCAAGTCGTTTGCCACCACGATCTCGCCATGGGTCGTGCCTCTGGAGGCGCTACGGCCCTATCTGGTTGCGGGTCCACCGCAGGACCCCACCCCGTCCGACTATTTGCGGACCGCGGGAGACTGGGGCCTCGACCTCACACTCGAAGTGGCGTTGCGGCCGGCTGGCGGACGCGAGCGGTCGATCACCCAGGTGGACTTTGCCTCCATGTACTGGACGATCGCGCAGCAGTTGGCCCATGCGACCGTCAACGGGGCCCGGGTCCGCCCCGGCGACCTGTTCGCCTCCGGCACCGTATCCGGAGCCGATCCGGGCAGTTGGGGCAGCCTGATCGAGATCACCCGCAACGGAGCGGAGCCGCTCGAGTTGAGCGACGGCAGCACGCGCACCTTTCTCGAGGACGGAGACACCGTGGTCATCAGGGGCTGGGCCGAGCGCCCCGGCCTGCCGCGGATCGGATTCGGCGAGTGCGTGGGGACGGTCCTATCGGCCCTTGGCTGATAGCACTCATGAGTCATGAGCCAGAGCCGGCACCGGTAACCTTCCGGCGATGTCTCATAACCGCGATGGGAATACGGTGTTCATCGCCATCGTCACGGTGGCCTGATGGCTCGGGTTCGTCTCTTCGCCAACCTGCGGGAGCTTGCCGGCACGGCTTCGGTCGAGATCGACGGCGCGACTGTGGCCGAGATTCTCAGCGCCGCCACCGATCGTTATGGCGCCGACTTCGCCCGGGCACTGCAAACCGCCCAGGTGTGGGTCGATGGGGAACGGGTCACCCGCGAGGCCCCCGTCCCGCATGGGTCCGAGTTGGCGGTGATCCCTCCCGTCTCCGGCGGGTCGCTGGTGGTTCAGTCCCCGATCGGCCTCGAGATCGCGCTGGTGCTCGCGACCTTCGGGATCCTGTTCCTGGGCAACGCCCTTTCGCTGGAGTGGTTCACGGTGCTGGTCGTGCTGGTCGCATCCGTGTGGGTGTTGGACATCACCGGGTCCACCGACCGTCGCGGCCTTCCTCTGGCCAATGCGGTGATCATGCTCACTGTGGGCGCTGGCGCGCTCGCCACCTACCGCTTCGGTGTGGTTGGGATGGCGGCCACCGCCGGTACCGCCGTGGTCGGAGTACTGGTGGCATCGGTGTTCCGTTCCCTGCTCCGCCCAATCGACTCATTCGCGGCCGGGGCCGTTCTGGCGATCGTCACCGCCATCGGCACCTCTGCGATGGTTCTCTTGCGCCTGCGGTCGCGCGACGAGACCATGGTGTTCCTCTTCGTGCTCAGCGTGGCGGTGGTGGTCTCCTGGTTTTCGGATCGCGCCGAGATGCCCATCATCGACCCGCTGGTCGCCCTGCTGGTGGGGGCGGTGCTTGCCGGGGCAGTCGGTGGGGCGTTGTGGGCTCCCGACCTTCTCAGCGCCATCGGAGCCGCGGTGGCCGCAGCGATTGCGCTGGTGTCAGGCCGCAACCTCGGCACCCTGCTCCGCGCTGGAGGCTTCTTCACCCAGGGCACCATTCCGGGGAGCCTCGCCTACTTTGATGGTGCCTTGCTCGCCGCCGCCGCCTTCTGGTCGATCCTGACGGTGCTCAGTTAGTAGCTGAGCCCTGAGTCATGACCCCGACATGAGTCGCGCCCGGGCCCTGCTTACCGCCTCTGGGGGCAGCATGTACGACGCCGCTGACGGCGCTGCCGTCAGAGCAGCCCGCGGAGCGCCACGATCAAGCCCTCGTTCTCCTGGGGCGACCCGGCGGTGATGCGCACCCAGCCCAGGGGCGGAACCGGGCGCACTATGTATCCCTTTTCCAGGAGGCCGTGCACCATCGCGGCGGCGGCATCCCCAAATCGGGTGTAGACAAAGTTGGTCTGGGTGTCGATGACGGTGAGGCCGAGGTCGCGCAGCGTAGCGGTGAGGTGGGTCACGGCGAGGGTGTTGCGGCGCACCCGTTCGGAAACCCGATCCTGATGTCGCAACGCCTCGACGGCGGCCACCTCGCCGAGAGTATTGACCGTGAAGGGCAGCTGCAGGCGGCGGAAGTTGGCGATCGACTCCTGCGCTGTGACCGCGTATCCGATCCGAAGCCCAGCGAGTCCGTAGGCCTTGGAGAAGGTACGGGTGACCATCACGTTGTCGCGTGTGGCGGCGAGCGGAAGCATGGTGCGAAAGTCGGGTGCGGTGGCGAACTCGGCGTATGCCTCATCGATCACCACCAGGATGTCCTCGCGGAGGGAGTCCACGAAGTCTTCTAAGTCATCACCGGGGACGTGAGTGCCAGTGGGATTGTTCGGGTTGCACACGAACACCACGCTCGTGTCGGGTCGCACCGCCTGGCGCATCGCGCCCAGGTCATGGCGATGGCGGCCGTCGAGTGGCACGGCGATGTCCGTGCCGAAGCCGGTGCGGGTGGCGATCTGATACAGGGAGAACGAGGGCCAGCTGTAGACCGCGCTGCTGGCGGGGTGGGTGACCGCGAGCGCGGCCACAAGGGTCAATTCGTTGCTCGCCCCTCCGCACCAGACGCGGTCGGTCGGCACCCCATAGAACTCCGACAGCGCCCGGGTGAGATCAGGTCGGCTGTTGTCCGGATAGCGATTGAGCCCGGCGGCCGCGGCGGCGATCGCCGCCTGTACCTCGGGAGCGGGAGGCTCCGGGCTCTCATTCGAGGCGAGCTTCACCACTTGTTGCAGCCGAAAGGTGGCGAGCACCTCGGCAATGGCGCGTCCCGGCCGATATGCCTCGATCCGGTCGATGTCAGGACGGAAGCGGATGGGCATGGCAAGAGGGTAGAGAAGCGGTCAGCAGTGAGCTATCGGTGATCAGCTGAGCAGCTATCAGCCAGAGTGCGCCGTAGCCCTTCGCCCATCGCAGTAGCCAATGTCGCATATCTCGCGATCGCAGGCACCATCCCCTTTCACCTCAGGCGGGAACGTGCCGAAGGGAATGCCGGGAAATGATGACCACCAGACATACGATGCTCCTCGTGAGCTCGTGGCGACGACGCGCTGTGGCGCTCGTCCTCATCACTGTCGCCGCCCTCGCCCAGAGTGGTGGAATCCCGGCCTACTCGGTGGATGAGGAGGACGTCGAGCAGGCGCGTCAGGAGCGCGAACAGGCTGCCCGGGAGCGGGCCGCCGCCCTCGCGGACCTCGACTCCGCCGTCGCCGCCTATGAGGCGCTCAATGCCGAACTCCAGGAGCTGACGTTTCGTGTCGGCCGTCTCCGGTCCCAAATCGACCTCTACGAGTCGCAAAGCCGCGATCTGCGCGACGAGATTCGCACCCAAGCCGTTGACTCCTACATGCATGGTGACGAGCGCGATGGTCTTAGTGCAGTCTTCAATCCGGAGGTGGTGCAGCAGTCGATCATCGCCCGGGAGGTGCTGGCTCTGGCGATCGATAGTGACTCGGCCTCCCTGGACTCACTCCTGGCGGTCACGGCGGAGATGGACCGTCTTCAGGAGTCCTTGCGCACCGACAGCGCTCGGGTCGAGGAACTCCGGGTCGAGGCCGATGCCGTCGTCGCCCGGATGGACGAGCTGTTCGCGCAAGCCGACGCAGAGTTCAACCAGGCCCAGTCGGAGTTCGTTGCTGCCTCCGCGGCGCTTGCCGAGCAGCGGCGCCGGGAGGAGGAGGAGCGCCAGCGTCGCGAAGCCGAGCAGCGGGTGCGGGACCTGATCCGGGCGTCCCTGGGTGCGCCCTCCCTGGGGGTGCCGATGTCGATCACTCCCGGCGTCATCTGTCCGGTCGCCGCTCCGACCTTTTTCATCAATTCGTGGGGGTTTCCTCGTTCCGGTGGGCGCGTCCACCTCGGTACCGACATGTTCGCCGCATACCGCGCACCCCTGGTCGCCGTGGGCGATGGGGTGGTCCGGTTGTCCACCTCGAGTCTCGGCGGCATCGTCGTCCACTTGTGGGCCGACCACGGAGTCGATTACTTCTATGCGCATCTCGATGCCTACGCCCCCGGTCTCACCAGTGGGCAGCGGGTCACCAGGGGCCAGTTGCTCGGCTACAACGGCGACACTGGGAATGCCGCTTCCGGGGCCTATCACTTGCACTTCGGAATGCGTCCGGGTAACACCATCAACGTGAACCCGTATCCGACGGTGCGGGCGGTCTGCCCGTGACCCGTCCGGCCATCCTCTACCCTTGATCCCGTGACCGAGACCAAGCGCCGCCGCATCGACCAGATCCAGGATCCTGAGTTCCTGCGCAACCTGGCCACGATCACCCAGGACGAACTCCGGGACCGTCGCAGTATGTGCGACGACCTCGACCTGGAGTTCTCCTATTACCGCAGGCTGCTTCACGGCCGCATGGATCTGTTGGCGTTCGAGATGCGGCGCCGCGCCGGCGAGGAAGAGCAGACCCTCCTCGAGGCGCTTCCGAAGATCCTGGCGGCCGGGGCCTACAACTCCGATCCCGGACTGCCGAGCAGGAACATTCCGATCGAGGCTCCCGATGTGCCCTCCCCGGGTCGTCGCCTCATCGACCGGGCCCTGCAGGGCGACTTCCTGGCTCGCCTCGGCGACCTGACCGATGACGACCTCCGGGAGACGCATCGCTTCCTGGAGCAGATGGAGGTCGAGGTCTCGATGCAGCGTCGTGTGGTCCACACCGTCCTCGATCGATTGCAGGCGGAGGTGACCCGGCGGTACCGGGATGGTTTGGCCGATCCCGGTGAGCTGCTGGCCCGCGGGTGATCGTCGGTTCGATCCGTAGCGGTCTGGTCGAGACCGTGCATCCCGTCGCCGTGGCCGTCGTCGATCCGGATGGAGCGGTCTTGGTCACTTCTGGTGACGCCTCGGATCGGGACTTCTTTCTCCGCTCCGCAATCAAGCCCCTTCAGGCCGCGGTATCGCAACGGCTGGGAGCGGCACTGGGCCTGGAACAACTCGCGGTGGCGGCATCGAGCCATGAGGGTCAGCCGGCGCACATCGCCATCGTCGAGCAGATGCTGCTCGAGGTCGGCCTGGAAGCGGGGAACCTGCGCTGCCCACCCGATTGGCCGGGCGACGCGGACTCCGAGCGGCGATGGGTGGCGATGGGCCGGGACCACCAGGAGGCGGTGTTTCACAACTGCTCAGGCAAGCACGCTGCCATGCTCCGAGCCTGCGCGGCCCGGGGCTGGTCCCTCGAGTATCTCGCCGCCGACCATCCGCTGCAGAAGGAGGTGCTGGTCGCAGTGGAGGCTGCGACTGGCCGGACGGTGGGACCGACCGGAGTGGACGGATGTGGTGCGCCGACGCTGCGCAGCGATGTCGTCGGACTCGCCCGGGGATTCGCCGCCATCGCCGCGGACCCGGACCTGGCCGAGGTGCGCTCGGCAGCGATGCGCTTTGCCTCGCTGACCCGGGATGGCGATCGCCCCGAGACCGAGATCGCCCGCTGGCTCCCCACTGTCGTCAAGGGTGGGGCGGCGGGATGCATCGGGATCGCCTGGCCGGAAGGCGGCCTCGGTATCGCTGCCAAGTGCTGGACGGGTGACGGGGCCGCCGCGGTGGTCGGCGCCATCACGGTGATGACCGAGTTGGGAATCGTTCCGGATCATCCGCGGGCTCAGCTGGAGGCGGTGGCGCATCCCCCGGTTCTGGGGGGCGGCAAGCCGGTCGGGCATCTTGCGGTGATCGAACGATGAACCCTTGGGCCGATTGGTCGGGGCTGCAGGCCCTGGCCGGCGGCACCGGACCGTTCCCGTACCGCGGATTCCTGGAGTCTTGGTGGCGTCACCGGGGCCGAGGCGAGTTACTCACTCTCCGCGCCGGCGACGGGGCGGTGGGGCTGGTGGTCGATGCGGGTGTGGTCCGGTTCGTCGGGGAGGCGGACCTCACCGACTACCACTCTCCTCTCGGTGACGACCTGGAGCCGGTGGTGGCGGCGCTGGTCTCTGCCCTGGCCGCGGGCACCGTCCTGGCGCTGGACTCGCTGCCCATGGAAGCGGCCGAGCCTTTGATGAAACAATTCGCCGCCGCCGGCGTTGCTATGTCGATGAGTTCCCACGACGCCACGATGGTGCTGGACCTCCCCCGTGACCCCAACGCATATCTGGCGCTTCTCGACGCCAAACAGCGCCACGAACTGCGCCGCAAGCGTCGTCGCTTCGAGGAGCAAGCCGGGATCCCGAGCCTGGTCAGATATGACAACGCCCTGGAGGGTTTTGCTGCCATGCACCGCACCGCCACCGGAGAAAAGGGCGAGTTCATGACGCCCGACATGGAATCGTTCTTCGGCTCGCTGGTCACCGACGCCGGTGGGGTCATCGACCTGTTGCTCGATGGGTCGGGCAATCCGGCGGCGGCGGCATTCGGTTTCGAGGACGCCGACACCTACTACCTGTACAACTCTGCGTTCGCGGCGGAACGAGCGCCGCTGTCGCCTGGGATCGTGCTCGTGGCGGAGTTGATCGCGGCGACCATCCGCTCCGGTCGGCGGCGTTTCGACTTCCTCAAAGGCGGAGAGGACTACAAGGTCCGCCTCGGAGCCCGACCCAGGCCGCTGTATCGGCTGGAGGGGGCGTTGTGATCTCCCGGGTGGCGTTTCTCAGCATCCATTCCTCGCCGCTCGACGCCCCCGGCGTCGGGGACGCCGGAGGCATGAACGTGTACATCGATGCCCTGGCCCGCACCCTGGCAGGACGCGACATTCAGGTGGACGTGTTCACTCGTCGGGCCTCCGACGCGATCCCCGCCGAAGTCGAGGTGGTGCCCGGCTACTGCGTGATTCATATCGATGCGGCCGGCAGCGACACCGCCGACATGGTGGGGGCCTTCTCCGAAGGCGTCGCCAAATGGTTGGCGGCGCGCCAGGCGACTCCCGATCTGGTCCACAGTCATTACTGGCTGTCGGGTTGGGCGGGGGCGCATCTGCAGCAGGTTCTTGGAGTGCCTTTGGCGATCTCGTTCCACACGCTGGGGCGGGTGAAGGAGGCGACGCGGGCACCAGGTGAGCCCCGGGAGTCACTGGTGCGCATTGCGGCCGAAACCGAGGTGGTGGCTCGCGCCGGGTGCATGATCGCTTCTACCCCGGCCGAGGCTGCCGACCTGATCGAGCACTACCAGGCGAACCCGGAGCGCATCTGCGTCTCGCCTCCCGGGGTGGATCACAGCGTCTTTCGACCCGGCGACAAGGACCGGGCGCGACGGCGCCTGGGTCTGGATCCCGGTCCGCTGGTGGCCATCGTCGGGAGGATCCAGCCCCTCAAGGGGATCGATGTAGCTATCGCCGCCGTTGCCGCTCTGCCCGGGGTACGACTCCTCGTGGTCGGTGGTCCGAGTGGGCCCATGGGTGAGTCCGAATTGGTGCGCCTCCACGCTCTCGCCGAACAGACCGCTCCGGGGAGGGTGACTTTCATGCCGCCCCGCCCCCACGGCGATATCGCCTGCGTGTATCGCGCGGCCGACGCAGTCATCGTTCCCAGCCGGTCGGAGTCGTTCGGGTTGGTGGCCGTCGAGGCTCAGGCGTGTGGCATCCCGGTGGTGGCGTCGCGAGTCGGAGGGTTGGCGTACTCGGTCGAGGACGACCGCACCGGGTATCTGGTCGCTGGCCACGATCCCGCCGACTACGCCCGGGCGCTCGCTGCGATCCTCGATGATGCCGACAACGCCGCCCGATTGTCCGCCGGCGCCATCGCCCACGCCGCCGGATTCTCGTGGGACGCGACCGCGGATCGACTGGTGGAGTTGTACCGCGGGTTGCTCGAGTAGGCGGTCGGCTCCAACCCATCTGTTGCTGATTCCATCCGCCATTTCCCGCGCGAAAAAGATGCCTCGGCCGACCTTGTCGACAGTCGATGTGCACAACCCCCTGTGGATTGCTGGGGATATGTGGGTAAGGCGGGCGAAACGGCTTGGCAGTCGTGGAGTCGTTGTAAGCAAGCGCAGTTGCGCGCCGCCGAGCGCGAAATCCCGGCCTCGGCATGGTGCTTGACCGCACTGTGGTCGCCCCGTAGGTTCGTCGCTGCAAGGCCCAAGGTGCCGATGCGACCAACAGCTCGTTCGGGGAAGTGCGGGGGAAAGGTCGTAAAGGTTCCTTGGGCCTTAGCGCGGGACTGTGAGCGCTGTCGGCTGCTGTGATAGGCGGTGTCGCGCCGTCGAATCACAGGCCGAACATCACCTCGCCGAGGCGCACCCGGTGGACTTCGAAAGTTTCGAGATCGAGGCGCAGCGACCCGAGGCGCAGCCCCCGCATCCCGTCACCCTGGTTGGTGACCACGCGCAACGCTCCGTCATCGTGTTCCAGGACTCCCAGGCCCAGGCAGGCGCCGGTGCCATCCTGCAGGCCGACCAGGACCCCGTGCAAACGGGCTAGGTCGAGACCCTCGGGCAGGGTCGGGGCGAACACCGTGCTGCGCACCCTCCACCGCTGCAGTGGTTCGGCGAAGGCTTCAGCAAAAGCCTTGGCGCGATGCGCCCGCCGCACCTCTGGATCCATGGGCCGTACCTCGGGATCCACGACAGCGGTTTCGACGTCGACCGTGAAGAAGCGCCGCAGCATGCCCACCAGCGGCTCCAGTTCGGCGCCGCGCTGCAGGCCGATGACGACATCGGGCCGGCACAGCTCCATTTTGTGGTACTTGAGTGTTTGTCCTCCCACACCGGAGATCGACCCGGTGGTGTCGATCACCACGAGATCGGCGGCATCGCGGGCGACATCGACCAGGGCAGCGGTACCTACCACCTGTTGCAGCACGACGCCTTCGGGAGTGATGTCTCCGACGAAGTGAAGCGCATCCGCGACACCGAGTTCGCTGAGGTCGCGCTGCTCGCGCACCATCTTCAGCCCGACACAGGTCGGTGGTCCCACCGTGGTCTGATCGACATCTGCATCCACGTAGGCACCGGTCTTCCCGGCCGCCACGACCGCAGCGAGGAGGTCGCGCGCCAGTGTCGACTTTCCGGTATCGGGCCCGCCCACCAGCATGACGACGCCACGGCGCCTGGCGAGATCGTCGAGCAGCGCTCCGTGATGGCCGTCGGACATCTCTTCCTCGGGGTGGGCGGCACATCGTAACGGCGGGTTGTCCGAAGACGGACCGGTATCCTCGCCGGGCAATGCCTCCGCTCCCGATCTCGTTTCTCAGTGACTTCGGCACCGCCGACGAGTTCGTCGGGGTCGTCCATGGTGTCATCGAGCGCATCGCCCCCGGCACCCGAGTGATCGATGTCACCCATGGCATCAGCCGCGGCGATGTCCGCGCCGGCGCCCTCGCGCTCTTGCGAGCCGTGCAGTACCTCCCGCCGGGAGTGGTCCTGGCAGTGGTGGATCCCGGAGTGGGCACGGGGAGGCGGGCGATCGCGGCCTCCACCGGGCGCGGCTTCTTCGTCGGGCCTGACAACGGCTTGCTGGCTCCGGCGGTGGCGATGAGTGGTGGCGCCGAGCGACTGGTGGCTCTGGAGTCCGAGGCATTCCGCCTCCCCGGCGCAGGTTCCACGTTCGACGGTCGCGACCTATTTGCCCCGGCGGCGGCGGTTCTGGCTTCGGGGGAGGCCGGTCTCGATGACCTCGGCCCGGAGATCGATCCGGCCTCGGTCGTGCCACTGCTGCTGCCCCTGATCGAGTCGGGGGGCGGCGTGGTGTCGGGGGAGGTGTGGTGGATCGATGCTTACGGGAACGCCCAGACCAACGTGGCCCCGGCCGACCTCGAGGCCGTCGGTATTCGGGCAGGGTCGACACTTCTGGTGCGAATCGGCGGGGTGGAGCACGAGATGATATGGGCCACCGGCTACGGGGAGGGGAGCGATCCCGTCGTTCACTGCGACTCCCACGGGCTGATGGCGATCGCCCTACCCCGCGGTCGGGCGGACGAGTCCCTGCACATCAGGGAGGGACTCTCGGTCGGCTTCAGGTCACCGAATTGAGCCGGATCACGAAGATGACCCCCGCCACCAGCAACAACGCCAGCAGCAGCAGGATGGCGATGGTGGTTCCGGGTCGCACCGCGATGACGGTACCGCAATGAGCGACCTGGTGTTCCTCACGCGCCGCACCTGCTCTCTGTGCGCCGAGGCGTTGCCCCTGGTGGCTGCAACGGCGCGGCGGCGCGACCACACACTCGAGACCATTGATGTCGATGACGCTGGACTTGCGGATCGTTTTGGCGATCGCGTGCCTGTGGTCTTGCGCGATGGCATCGAGGTGCTGGCGGGGCGCTTCGGCGCCCGCGCGGTGCGCCGCGCCCTGCGCTGATTTCGGCCGCGACACCCCCGCCTATATTGCCGCGATGGTCAGACGGCCCGTTCCCCGGGTCACCGTGCAGCGACTTCCCGTGTACCTCCGGTGCTTGGAGACTCTGCCAGCAGGCCAGCAGCGGGTCTCCTCGGATGAAGTGGCGGAGCTCGCTGGAGTCCTCGGCGCCAAGATCCGCAAGGACCTGTCCTACCTGGGCACCCACGGAACCCGCGGCGTCGGCTATGACGTGGAGCATCTCAAGCACCAGATCCGTCTCGAACTCGGGCTGACCCGGGATTGGGCGGTGGTGATCGTCGGCATCGGCAACCTGGGCCGAGCCCTCGCCAACTACGGCGGGTTCGGCGAGCGCCGCTTCCAGGTGGTGGGTCTGTTCGATGTCGACCCCGACAAGGTGGGAACCCCGGTCGACGGCCACATGGTGGAGCCGATGACCGTGCTCGCCTCGGCGGTGGCGGAGCGCAACGCCTCCATCGGGATCATTGCCACCCCGGCCCACGCCGCCCAGGAAGTGGCCGACGCGCTGGCGGCCGCCGGGGTGCGCTCCATCCTCAACTTCGCTCCGGCCGTGCTCAAAGCCCCAGCCGGGGTCGAGGTACGCCGCGTCGACCTATCGACGGAGCTGCAGGTGCTCACGTTCTATCTCGCCCGGAGCTGATGGCTCGGTCGGGGGTTGCCTAGAACCTATTCCTGCTCCGCCTCATACCTGCTCAATCCCGTCACGAACATGGCGAACAGGATCAGCGATGCCAGCATCAGGGCTCCGGGGAGGATGCGGATCTGGAACGCGTTCAGGCCGACGAGCAATTGCGGGCGAATGCCGCGAGGGGCGTACACCGTGTAGAGCAGGCCGACGATGGCGAGAAACCCGAAGAAGGCGGCCCCGGTGGTGAGAAAGGCGAGACGCCGTCCCAGGTTGGTGTAGTTGATCAGGTAGACGCTTCCCCAAAAGACTGCGATCGCGCCGATGGCGACGATCAAGCCCCGCACCAGCACACCAGGGGCGGGGGTTCCGTCGGCGGCCACCTGGTTCTTCCCGACCATGCTCTCATACAGCGAATCGAGTCCGGCGCGGAACTGCGGGATCATCGAGAGCAGGATGAGGACGGTCAGTGCGACGCCGATCCACTCCAGGGTGGACAGGCCCGACTCTTCCTTGCGCACTCGCCGAATCATCCCATCGCCCTCTCGTACTGAATGATGAGCCTGATGTCCGCTTCGCTGAGCATGGCACCGAATCCCGGCATCCAGCCGCGCCCGATACCGTTGACCCCGTACTGAGCCCCGTTGGCCGATCCAGCGACCACGAAGTCGTAGTGGTCCTCGATGTCGGGGAACTGCACCACCGCACGGCCCTGGCGGAGCGATGGACCCATAGCTCCCGACCCTGCCTCCTGGGTGAAGACGATGCCAGCCGAATAGCCGGCCGTGTGGCAGCGGGCGCAGTACGCGTTGTATAGGCCCACCGCCCGCTCCGCGGCGGCGACATCGCCTGCGAAGGCCTCCTCCGCCAGCATCGGCAGGTCCACCGCGTATCGGCGCAATTCCTCTGCGGCGACGACAGCCGCCAGCCCGCTCTCAGCGGCGGTGAGCAGCCGATCGAGGTTTTCGGTGGTGAGCCGCAGGTCTCGCACACTGGTGCCGAGGTCTGTGAGCAGCACCTGGGCACTGTCGAGGTCGGCGATCGGGGTGGCGCCATTGGAGGTGCTGAACGCCAGCGCCGGATCAAACTCCAGCTTCTCGATCCTGGCGCGGGCGTCGGAGGGTGGTGCGTCGGCGATGATCTGGGCCACGAGGCTGTCAAGGCCTGCCTCGGCGGTGTCGGACAGGCCGTCACGGTCGCCATCGGCGGCGGCGCCGTCGCAGGACTCGCCGAACAGCGCCGCCGAGCGCTCGGTGCATGTGTCCGCGTCGGTGAGCAAGTCGTTGAGCCGTTGCGGTAGTTCGCGCACCGCGTCGTATTGCCCCGGGGCGGCTTCCAGCGCCGCGATCGCCGCTCGCTGGGCCGCCACCGCGGCTGTCACCGCGGCGTCGGCCCCTTCCAGCCGGGTGAGTTCGCGGGCGACTCTTCCATCGACTGCGGCGATCACTTCGGATTGCGGGATCTGGATGCTCTCTAGATACGCCAGCAGCTCATCGATCTGTTGGGTGTTGAGCGGCCCGCCGCCCTCGGCTCCCCAGGCGGGCATCGGAGTGCCCGCCCGGCCGTACACCAGCCAATACCGAACCTCGTCGGCGGTGTACCGATAGAACACGTCATTGATGGCTGGTGCCGCCCAGGTGGTTTCGATACCGGACCGGGCCTCGATGAAACTGGCACCGCCGCCGCCGGCGTCGCTTCCATGGCAGTTGCCGCATTGGTACTCGACGAACCACTCATGGCCCCGTTCCACGGCGACGTCCTCGTAGTACTCGGTGGCGTCGGCCTGGCGGGTGGTCTCATTGAGGTAGTAGATCGGCATCACCACGGCGATCACGGCCACGGTCACCAGCGCGGAGAGCAACACGCGGTCGAGCCGCTTCAACTCAAGATCGTCGTCGGTGAGATACGGAGTCAGATTGGGCGGCGGGGTGTCGGAGCGGTGGCGGACCCGAGTGTTGCGAACGAGAAAGGCGAGCCAGCCGATGACCGCCACGGCGACGATGAGGAGCGTGGCGGCGCCGAGGCCCATCAGCGGATCCCCAACTCGACTGCAGACATCAGATGCACGAGGGCCCCTGCGGGTAGGTGGCCGTCTTGTGTGAGGCCCGCGAGGTCTGTATCACCTGACCGGTATCGATGATCAGCACTCCGGCATCGTCCACTTCGACGACGAAACGGTCGAGATTCCGGGGTGCCGGGCCGCCTTCGTACTCCCCGTGGTAGTTGTATTTGGAGGAGTGGCAGGGACACTCGAACCCTTGCGAGGTATCGCATTGCGGCACGCGGCAGCCGAGGTGGACGCAACGTTGCCACAGCGCCATGAGGCCACCGGCCACCACGGGGAGTCCCTCAAAGCTACTGCCGGCCATTTCCCCCTGGAACGGCACGAGGTAGGCCTGAGCCGCGGGGACGAACAGCGGGCTGACCCGGCCATCGGCGAGGAAGACCTGTGTGGCGAGATCCTCGGCCTTTCCTGCGGCAACCTTGGAGCCGAATCCCCCCGCTTTGATGCGGGGCCACATGAAGCCGAGGGTGAAGATGCCCATCTGGGCCATGAACAGCCCGAAGATCCCGGCCACGCCGCGATTGAAAAACTGGCGCCGGGTGACTCCGTACGCCTCCGGGCCGACCTCCTCGCGCTGGGTGAGGGGATCGATCGGCGGGGTTTCGTCGAGTTCGACCGGCACCACGGTCTTCGCGGCGGAGGCTGCGTCAGCGCGGCGGCGGCGCTTGTCGCGACGCAGGGCCTTGCGGTCGGCGGACCCGGTGATCGGTCCGGTGTCGGAGTTACGCCGCAACGCCACGCTGGCCACGGCGAGCGCGCCGAGCAGGCCGACGGCGGCAAAGGCGAGGATGGCGATCTGGGTCGTGCTCATAGGTCGAAGAAGATCCCGTCGCGCCAGGGGAAGATGAAGTTGAGGCCGCGTCCCCGGTAGAACGAACCGATCATGGTGAGGATCGCCGCCGCCACCACGAAGAACGTGAACATCATGATGGCGAACTTGCGGTCGGACGGCCGGGTGGAGCGGTTGCGGTCGATGTAGGGGATGATCGCCAGGCCGGCGAGCCCCAGTCCGGGGATGAGCACGCCGGCGATCTGTGGGTCGAAATACACCAGCAACTCCTGCAGCCCGAGGAAGTACCACGGAGCCTTCGAGGGATTGGGCTGGGCGTTGGGGTTGGCCAACTCGAGCAGCGGCGCATCCTGGAAGATCGAGAACACGATCAGCAGCGCGGTCACGACCAGCAGGGCGACGAACTCCATGGCCAGGAGGTGAGGCCACACGTTGACCTTGTCGGTGGGCTCCTTCTTCACCTGCTGGATCGCGTTGGCCTTCACCACGGTGAGCAGGCGCTGCGTGCGCACTCCTTCGGGGATGGCGGGCGCGGCGGGGGCGCTGCGGGCCGGGGCGGTGGCGGTGGCGGTGGCGGCTACGGCCGGTGCCGCACCGGGCAATGCGGCCCCGCCGGTCATCTCGGCCCACACCTGTTCGAACGGCACACCGGTGGCCTTGGCCTTGGCCTCGGCCGAGCGGCGGAGTAGATGTTCGGGAACGGTTGCCATGTCTCGTATCTCCTACAGCGGTCCCGAGATGCCGCCGTCCTTGCGCACCCGCCAAAAGTGCACCGCCATGAAAATGACGATCAGGAAGGGCAGGGCGAGGACGTGCAGGACGTAGAAGCGGAGCAGTGTCGGCGCCCCCACCTGGAGCCCTCCGAGCAAGACGAACGAGACCTGGTCGCCGAACACCGGCGTATAGCCACCCATGTTGGTGCCCACCGTCACCGCCCAGATGGCCAGCTGGTCCCAGGGGAGCAGGTATCCGGTGAAGGACAGCAGCAGGGTGAGGAACAAGAGCACCACTCCCACCACCCAGTTGAATTCGCGCGGCGGCTTGTAGGCCCCGTGATAGAAGACCCGGGTCATGTGCAGAAACACCGTGATCACCATCAGGTGAGCGCCCCAGCGGTGCAGGTTGCGCACGATCTGGCCAAAGGCGACATCGGTGGAGAGCGCCTGGATGTCCGGGTAGGCCTGCGTGGCGGACGGCGTGTAATAGAACATCAAAAAGATGCCGGTGATGGTCAGCAGAATGAACAAGAAGAAAGACAACCCGCCCAGACACAGGGTGTAGGACAGGCGAACCGCGTGCCGCTTCACCTTCACGGGGTGAAGGTGATAGAGCACGTTGTTCATGATCACGTAAGAGCGGTTGCGGGGGCTGTCGGCGTACCCCTTACGCATCGGTGAACCGGGGCGGAACATCGACTCCCAGGCCTCCGAGCCGCGGATACGGGTGCCTACCCCGGCGATGCGCTCGCCGAGTCTGGTGCGTCCGTTGCCGTTTCCGTTGCTCGCCACTTCGCCTCCGTTGCGTCCTCAGTCTCCGCCGCCACCCGTCATTCGGTCAAATCACCAGTTACCAGCGCACCCCATAGGCGTAACCATTGCGATCATCGCGCTGCCCGCTGTCTACATCCCACGGGGAGTCGCCGCCCTTGGCTGCGGCGGTCGCCGCCAGGGAACCGTCGTACTTCCCCAAAGCGATCACCCCGGTCGGGCACCGATCCACGCAGAGCGCGCACCGGGTGCACTCGTCCTCGTCGACTACGAAAAAGCCCCGATTGGCGGTGTCCTCGCGGGGGTCGGCGACATTGGTGGCCTCGGCGATGGCATCCATGGACAGATAGTGGATGCACTTCCACGGGCAGATGTCGACGCAGCCCTCACACAGGATGCACTCCGACTGGTCGATGTGGAGGTACTGCTTGGGCTTCACGGCTGCAGCGAGATACGAGCCGTCGACCATCGCCAACTGATAGTCCTCCCGGAAGGGGGGAGTCTCGAGCCAGGCTTCGGTGGGGGCCATCTACTTGCCTCCCTTCACGACTGTCCGGCCATACAGGGAGGTCGTCGTAGCCGCGGCCCGGCGTGCGGCGCGCCTGCCCCGCTCCTGCCACTGGTAGGCGATGATCGCGACCGCGGCGACCACCGTCGTGGCATACCCGGCGACGATGATGTCCTTGAGGGTGCCGTAGGAGAGCGACACGTTGTTGTTGAGCACCAACCACTTGGGCACGGTCAGCAGGATTCTTCGCTGCGACCAATCGAGTGTCCCCTGCGCCAGGTTGAGCCACTGGTTGGGCACCACACCGAGGAGGATCAGCATCTCCAGGGTGAAGATGAAGGCACCCACCGTCGCCAGCGCCCAGGTCAACTTGCGGCCGTAGATCCATCCAAAGACGATTGCCGCCAGCCCGATCTGTGAACCGAGCACGGCGATGGCACCGCCCGTCATCGGCAGTACCCAGCACAGGTCGGGGTTGGTCTCGAAAAACATGCAGCGCGGGACCCAGGAGTAGATCGGTCGGCCTACCGAGTCGGCCACGGGAAGGGCGGTGAAATGGGCGATGGCCACCCCGAGGGCGAGCAGCAAGAAGCCGACGACGACGCCGATGACGCCGATTCGCCTGCGCTTCTGGTCGGTCACCGTGCTGTCTCCTTGGGCGGGCAACATCTTACGCCCGTGTCGGCCCCGCCCGATTCCCGCAGGCGCTTGCCGGAGCCGGTCCCCATCGCCCATCGCCGATGGCTCCTCCCGGGTATCGATCGCCGGCTCGTCCTCGCCGCGCGACACGACCCCGTAGCCGAACCTCTAACCTCCGACCGGTTCGCGCACGAAGGGATCGGGGAGTGGCTTCGGCAGCAGGCAACAACGGGGGGCATGGCAACCCGTCGCGGCTGGCCGGGCTCACCATTCGCCTCTCCTTCCTGATCGCTGCCGCCTTTCTCCTCGTCGGGCTGGCCCTTGCCGGAGTCGCCGCTGCCCAGCTGGTCTCTCCGGACCTGGTTTCGGGCAACGCGATGCTCTCTTACGGGCGGGTCTTTCCCGCCGGCACCGCCGCACTCCTCTTCGGCTGGCTGACAGTGGCGTTCGTCGGTGTGTCGTTCCACGCCGTTCCCCGGCTGGTGGGTTCCCACCTGGCGATGCCGCTCTTTGCGTTCGGTGCCCTCGGTCTCATCGCCGGTGGCGCCGCTGCCGGCGTTGCGATGATCCTCCTGGGAGAAAACGTCGGCGGGCGTTGGCTCGAGTTCCCGCTCTTCGTCGATGGCGCTCTTGTGGCCGGATATGCCGCGGTCGCCGGCGTGCTCGTGATGACGTGTCGTCGCGGTACCCGAGAAGGCATTCCGCTTCCCGCTTGGTACCTGGTGGCGGGTTCGGTCTGGCTGCTCTTCGCCCAAGCGGCGGGGGCGATCCCTGGATTGGAGGGACTCGCCGGTGAGGTCCAGTCCGCCTTCACCGGTGCTGCCCTGTTCGGCATGTGGGCGGCCACCGCCGGCGTCGGGGTGGCCTACACCGTCGCTGCCGGAGCAATCGGTGAGGTGCGGTTCAACGAACGGTTGGGGCGGATCGGCTTCTGGTCCCTGGCGTTCATGTGGGTGTGGACCACCGCCCGGGTGCTCCAGTTCGGACCGACCAAGGATTGGATCGAGACGGTCCCGGTGGTGTTCGGGGCGGGACTGGTGGTCGCGGTACTCGCGATCGCGACCGACTTCGCCGGGGCACTGCGCGGCCGGTGGTCGGCGGTAGCCGCTTCGCCGCCATTGCAGATGGTCGTTGCTGGTCTCGGCTTCCTCGTGATAGCGGTTGCGACCGCATTTGTCGGAACCATGCGTTCGGGGTCGGCGGTGCTCCGCTTCACCGCCTGGGACTCCGGCGTCGAGGCCGCGGCGCTCCTGGGCGCGTTCACCCTGTTCGCCCTGGCGGGTATCGCGGCGACGGCGCCGGCGTTGCGCGGCCGCACCTGGGGAGTCTGGTCGGGCCGAGGGGTGTTGTGGCCGGTGGTGGTGGGCGCCGGGGTTGCGGTGGGCTCGCGATTGATGGCCGGGGTGCAGCAGGGGCTGTCGTGGCTTGCCGGCGTGCAGACGGGTGAGTATCAGAATTTCGGGGATGGGTTCGGTCGTTCGCTCGCGCCACTGGCCGGTCTCGACGGCGCCTACCTGGTGGGTGTTGGCCTGATCGCCCTTGGCGCGGTCGGCTTTGCGCTACGCGTCCTGTGGTTGAGCATCGGCGCAAGCCATGGCCACTCGCAGCCGGTGGTCGGTTTCATCACTCAGCCACTCAGGTCGTTGCTGCGTGGTGCGGTGGCGGTCTTCGCGCTCGGCGCGTTGGGTGCCTTCGCCTTCCCCGCGGTCGACTCGCGGCCATCGGCTTCTGTGCTGGCGGAGACCACCCGCAACTTTGCCGCCAACCCGGTGGCGGAGTTGGGGCGGGAGGTCTATGTCCGCGAGGGGTGCTGGTATTGCCACACCCAGCAGGTGCGCCAGGTACGCACCGATCTCGGACTGGGACCGGTTTCGCAGCCGGGCGACTACGCCTACGACCCCGCCGGTGTCGCCGGGTGGCGGCGCATCGGCCCCGATCTGATGCACACGGGGAGTCGCAACGACACCGCGAGTGCCGCCTGGGTGCGGAACCACCTGACCGATCCGCGCGCCGAGCATGCATGGTCGGTGATGCCGTCGTTCGAGTATCTCAGTAACGAGGAACTGACGGCGCTGTCGGTCTACGTTTCGGGATTGGAGTGACCATGGACGAACTGCTCGCTGCAGCGGCCAAAGCCACCGGGATGTCGGAGAACATGGTCAAGCGGTCCGCTACGGCTCGAGCCAAGGCGCAGGGAACCACGGTGGAAGCAGTGCTGGCGGAGTGGGCCGGCGTGCCGGTGCCCGCAGCAGCCGCGTCCGCCCCGGCGGCGACCGAGCCGGCGGCGGAGGCTGCGGCTGCGGAGACCGCTATCCCCGCCGAGGTCGCGGCCCCCGCTGCGGAGACCGCGGCCCCCACCGAGGTTGCTGAGTCGGAACCCGCCGAGGTTGCTGAGACGGAACCCGCCTCGGATCTCGAGATCGAAGAGAGCGGGGAAGAGGTCGCGCCGACACCGGCCGCGCCAGCACCTGTGGCCGCGGTGCGCGAGGTGGTGCCGTCGGGTGCCATCCCGCGCTGGCTGGCCGGCCTATTCGTCGCGGTGCCGCTATTTGCGCTCACCTATCTCGCCTTCGTTCCCAACGGACCCGCTTGTGGTGATGCCGGTTCGCTGGCCGTCGACCCTGTCACCGGCGAGATGGTCAATTGCGACGGCACCGCCATCGGCGGCGAGGGGGAGACCGACTATTTCGCTCTTGGCCTCGAGGTGTATGGAAGCAGTGGCTGCATCGCATGCCACGGCGAGGGTGGCGCCGGAGCCGGCGACTTCCCCGCCTTTACCGAAGGGGCGCTGCTGGCGACCTTCCCCGAAGGATCCTGTTCCACCCATATCGAGTGGATTCGATTGGGCACTGCGCAATGGCCCGAGCCGACCTACGGCGCCAACAACAAGCCCGTTGGTGGTTCAGGAGCGGTGATGCCGACCTTTGGCTCGCAGCTCAGCGACGAGGAGGTGAAGGCGGTCGCCCTGTACGAGCGTGTCGCCTTCGGCGGCCAGAGCCTGGAGGCGGCCATGCTCGATTGCGTCGGAGCCCCGACCGAAGCCGAGGCGGCGGCAGAGGGATAAGCCTCCCGCCTCGGCCGCCCATCGCTCCTAGGCACGGACCACTTGGGCCACGATCGCGATCGCCTCGTCGATGTCCTTGGTGCTGACTCCGAGGTGGGTCACCATCCGGATGCGGCCCGACAATGGCGATGCGCGCACTCCTGCTTCCGCCAGCGCGGCGACGAATGCTGCCGCCTCCACTCCCCGCGGTGGGGTGAAGAACACCATGTTGCTCTCTGGGGGAAGCACATCGAGGCGGAGATCGGCAAGTCCGGCACCGAGTCGGGCGGCGTTGGCGTTGTCCTCGGCGAGGCGATCGACGTTGTGGTCGAGGCCGTAGAGCGCGGCGGCGGCGAGGAACCCCGACTGGCGCATCGCCCCGCCGAACAGGTACTTGAACCGGTTGGCCCGGGCGATGAAGTCCGCAGAACCTGCGATGGCCGCGCCGCCCGGTCCACCCAGTCCTTTGGAGAAGTCGATCCATAGAGCATCTACCGGAGCCGCCCAGCGATTGACCGCGACACCGGTGGCGGCGACGGCGTTGAATACACGGGCGCCATCGGTGAACACCGAGGCGCCACGGCGGTGCGCCAGTTCTGCCACCGCCCGGTACTGATCGATCGGCCACACGGTGCCGCCGGCAAAGTTGTGGGTTTGCTCGAGGGCTACCAGGGGAGTGCGGGACACGTAGAGACTCCCCGTGTTGAGCGCGGTCCCGAGTTGATCCGGCGTGAAGTGGCCGTGCTCTCCGACGATGGGCTCGAAGAAGATTCCCGACAGTGCGGCCGCTCCGCCCCCTTCGGCTCGCATCAAGTGGGCGCGGTGGTCGCACACCACGGCATCTCCAGGCCGGGTGAAGGCCGCAACGGCCACCTTGTTACACATCGATCCGCTGGGAAGGAAGAGCGCCGCCTCCTTCTCCAACATGGCTGCCACCCGCTCCTCGAGGGCGCTGGTGGTGGGGTCCTCCCCCAGTTGCTCGTCACCGACCTCGGCCGCAGCCATCGCGGCCCGCATCCCGTCGGTGGGGAGGGTGTGAGTGTCGGAGAAGAGGTCGATCATTGGCTTTCCCGACCCTACCGCGTCAGGGAAAGCCGAGTGGGCGATTGGCAGACAGCAGAAGGCGCCGACGCCATCTGCCACCTGCGATTTGCCGTCCCCCCGGGCGATGGGATATCGGACGACCGACCTCTACCCTCCGCACCCATGAACCCCTCGGTCCTCATCGTCGGCGGCGGGCCGGCCGGATCGGCCGCCGCCCATTGGCTGGCCCGCGACGGCCACGCCGTGATGCTGGTAGAGAAAAAGGAGTATCCCCGGGAGAAGACCTGTGGGGACGGTCTCACCCCGCGGTCCATCCATGAACTCGCCGAGATGGGGTTCGACTTCGCGGTCGGCGACTTCCACCGCGTGGACGGACTGCGCGCCTACGCGGGCGAGTTGTGCCTGGAGATGCCCTGGCCGGAGCACCCGGTGTATCCGAGCTGGGGGGGCGTGATCCGGCGCTCCTCGCTCGACTCCCAGGTGGCGTTGCTCGCCGAGAAGCAGGGTGTCATGGTGCGCCAGCACACTGAGGCTCACCCGCTCCTCGAGGAGGGGCGCATCGCCGCGGTCGAGCTCACCTCCGATGGCGAAAAGGAACTGGTGCATCCCCGTTTCGTCATCGTCGCCGATGGTTCATTGTCCCGGTTCGGGCGCGCCCTGGGTGCGATGCGCGACAAGCGTCGTCCCTACGGGCTGGCGGCACGGGCCTACTTCAAGAGTCCGATGTCGACTGATGGATTCATGGAGAGTCAGTTGAACCTGCACGACGCCGCCGGTCACACCGTGCCCGGGTACGGGTGGGTGTTCCCCATGGGCGATGGCACGGTCAACATCGGAGTGGGCGTGCTCTCCACGTTTCACCGCTGGAAGGACCTCAACACCACCACCTTGATGGAGGCGATGGTGCTCTCGGCGCCGGCTCATTGGCAGGTGACCGCGGCCAGCCAGTTGGATGAGTCCCGGGGTGGCAAGTTGCCGATGGCGCTTTCGGTGGGACCGCTGGTGGGTCGCAATTGGGTGCTCGTCGGCGACGCCGCCGGTGCGATCAACCCATTCAACGGTGAGGGCATCGCTTACGCGTACGAGACCGGGCGCATCGCCGCTCGCCATGTCGGAGCCGCCATCGGGTCCGACGATCCCGCTCGGTTGTGGGGATACCACGACGAGATCCACGACACCTACGACGACTACTACCGGGTCGCCCGCGCGCTGGTGCGCGCCATCGGCCGCCCGGGAGTCATGAGGGCCCTGACCAGCGCCGGGATTCGCAACCGCAGCCTGATGGAATGGACCCTGCGGGTGATGTCGAACCTGCTGCGCGAGGACGAACGCCACATGGCCGAGACCGTCTACGGGATGATCGAGACGATCGTAAGGGTCGGCCCGGAGCCGTAGGAGGGGGATGGGGTGAGATAGCGGTCGCGGAGGGGAGTGTCAGCGTCTCCACACGACCCCGGCCCGGGCTGCGCGTTGGCGCTAGCTCCGCCCCGTTCGATCTCGGCACCGGTCTCAGGAGTCCCGTGCGCCGCTCCCGCTCACCTCTGTCAACCCGACGCGCTGGGCTGCAGGGCCAGGAGGTAGACCGTCTGGTCGGAGATCTTCGTCAGAGTGCCGGAGGCCGGCTCGTACCTGTGCACCCCTCCATCTTCGGACGACGCGTCTGATGAACAGATCGCACTGCCATCCGTCAGCAGCACGTAGCAATAGGTGTCTGCGTCGACCGGCAGCGCGGCAAATGCCTTGGTGTCGTAGGGCATAACCCAGACCGACTCGCCGTCCGGCTTGTACTGCGTCACCAGTAGTCCGTTGCGTTGAATGTCCAAATAGATTTCACCCTGGTTCTCGGCCACGGTCGGCAAGGGAATGACTGCGCCGGTCTGAACCTCCAGCAGCGCTTGGTAGGTCAGCGGCTCGCCGGCATCGGTCGAAATCACCGCATAGGGGGCGTTGGGCTGAGCCGCGAAGCCCTGGTAGGAGTCGCCGTGGCCGACGACTTGCGCCCCGCCGTCCTCGGTCAGGCGCCAGAAGGACGAAGAGGCAAAGTCGAGCACCAGCAGGCTCCGATCATCGAGCACCCAGCTTGCCAGGCCCCGGTTGACGCTCTTTTCCGGGATGATGTATGTCAGCGCCGGTGCGCTGCCGAACACCGGCACCATTGTCAGTGGGCAGTCGTCCCCGCAACCGAAGTCGTAGGTCATGAACCAGTCGCCCGCCAACCATCGTCCGGTCGTAGCCGAGGTGGAGTGGCGGCCATTGGTGGCGCGGCCGTCGGCGGCGACGACGTCCCCGGTTCGATAATCCAACCAGACTTCACCGGTGGCGTCGGCGAAGACGTGGTCGAAGTTCGAGTACGAGTACAACGTCCGGTCTACGCCGCTTGTCAGATCCCGCTCGACCACCCGGGACGGGGTGCCGCTCCCGCCGGTGGTCACGAATCGCAGGTAGCGACCATTGGCGGAAAATATCGCCGCCCGGTTCAGGTCAGCCACATCGGGGGAGAGGAGTGTGGCCTCTGCCGTATCGGAGTTGATCAGGACCGCGGCTTCGGACACACCGTACGGGTAGCGAATCACAACGTGGGGTCCGCTCAACGCGACCAGCCTCCAGGTGTTGTCGGGCGCGGCCATGTGAACGCTTGGGAAGTCCAGCTCGGTGGCATCGGTTGTCGTCAGCAGGTAGGCGGTCAGCACGCCGTCGTCGATATACATCGTCAGGGCCCTGTCCAGGGCGACCTGCCACATCATGGCGCTGCCGAGGGTCCTTGGATCGGGGGTGTCCAGCAGAGCGTTGGTTTGCCCGTCGGTGCTGATCGCGACGATCTGCGCCGGATCTTGCAGCCATGCCCACACCCACTGCGGCTCAACATCTGGGGTCGACGTCGTGGTGGGCGGGGCCACAGTCGTCACGGAGGTCGATGTTGGGGACACGGTCGTCGCCGCGCTGGGTGGCGCGGTGGACCCCGTGGCGGCGACCCCACTCACCGTCGGTGAGGTCGTCACCTCACCCAAACCTGCTCCCTGGCCGCCACAGGCCGCGAGTCCAAGTGCCGTTGCCCATACGACAACGACCACAGACCGAGTCTTCATATCTCGGGCAAGGCTAGACCACACCATTGTGAACCCCGTGTCCTCAGGTAACAATCGCAACACCCCCCGGCGCCAGGGTGTCGTTCAAGGATGTACCAAGATTCTGTCGCAGGGTTAGTGAGCCTTGCCGCGGCTGAGTAGATAGCCCCCACCGAGAGCCACGAGAACGCCTGCGATTTGGATTGGTTCGATGTGCTCATCGAGGGCAACGACGCCGAGAACCAGCGCGATGATCGGGATGATGTAGCCGGCGGTGGCGGCGCGGACGGCTCCGACTCTTCCTATCAGGCCGACCCACATGGCCCACGCCGCGCCCGTACCGATGACGCCAAGGATCAACAACGATCCGACCGGCACGAACTCGGCTTCAGATTGCGCCATGCCGATGATGCCCAGTGGACTGAGCATGACCGTCGAGACGATCAGAAGCCACATCGTGACGGGGAGCGAACCGTACGTCTGTTGCAACGGTGCGTAGAGCATCGACGCCACGGCGTACGCCAGGACTGCTCCGACCACCATGAATACGCCCGTTGGCTCGGCCCCTGACCCTCCGAGATCGGGTGCGGTGAGGAGAAATATCCCGAGGAACCCGACGGCGAGTCCGGTCAGTCGTCTACGAGTGGGCCAGGTCCGTGTCACCGCGGCGGCCAGGGTGGCGCTGAAGATTGGGACGGCGCTGACCAGCATCCCCGCTAGCGCTGAGGGTATTCGTTCCTCGGCAAGCGAAAACAGCAGGGCCGGAGCGGCCATCCCGAAAAACGCCGCGACCGCGAGCCGGGGCCAGTCGACCCGGGCCACCGAGCGACGCGCCCTAGAAAGCACCGTGAGGGCGGCGGCGCCGAGTGCAACCCGCCCGAAGGCGATGGTTCCGGGATCTATCGATCGGAGGGCCAGAGCGATCCAAAGGAACGCCGATCCGAAGATCGACGCTGCAAGGACAAGTTGTCCCCAGTCGACCAACCGGAAGTCGCCGGTGTCTGTCCCTTCGACCGATTCCGAGATTGAGCGACGCGCCTTCTCAGCCACCGGCGGGCCGAGGAGCGCCGGAAGTGAACTCCGACAGCCACATGTCTGATTGCAAAGTTGAATCACCCTAGTGAAAGACGATGGGATCGCGCTCTCTGGTGCAAACCCACGAGCACTGGCTGAGCGGAGGGCATCGTGTTCTACCCCGGAGGACAAGGTGGCCGGGAGGGCCGGAGGGGGAAGAGGTCAGCCTTCGCGCACCGCTTTCTTCAGGAGAGCGCCGATCCGAGCTTCATCGGCGGCACTCAATTTCTTCAACGCGAAGGTTGTCGGCCACATGGTGCCTTCGTCAAGGTTTGCCTTGTCGGTGAAGCCGAACGTCGCGTACCTCGCCTTGAACTTTTGCGCGGCCTGAAAGAAGCAGAGGGCATCGCCGTCTTTGGCATACGCAGGCATCCCGTACCAGGTCTTCGGCGAGAGGGTTGGCGCGCTGGCCTTGACGAGGGCATGAAGTCGCTTGGCCATGGCGCGATCCGATGGCGGCATCTCGGCGACCTTCGCCAGCAGGTCGCTTTCCCCGTCCGCCTTGCCCGAGCCGCGACGCGCCGCCGCCTTCAACTCCTGAGCGCGGTCCCTCATCGCGGCCCGTTCCTCGGCCGTGAACCCGTCAGACTTCTGCGTGGCCTTCCGTGCAGGTTTCTTCTCAACCATTGCGAGTCACCTCCGTATGCCGGCCCGGTTGCAGCCGATTGACATCCGGCCCGATCCCACAAAATCGCAACCTAGTGAATGATCCGCTCGAGGTGACGATCCAGTTGGGAGGTGCGGCGGACCCATGAGCACCCATCATTGCCGTACGGTTACCAGTGGGGGGTCCGGGGCGCTTGGTACAAGTGACCACGCCCGTCCCGCCCGACGGTCTGGATCGCGCCCGACTCGCGCAGGCAATACGCCACCTCCTGGGCGAGGTGCCGGGACCGCCCCAACCCGGTGGCCAGATCCTTGGTCGTAAACGGACTCGGCAGGTCCGGCGGCAACAACCCGAGCAGGTCGTGAGGTGAGCCGAACTCCGAGGAGTCGAGTACCGCGACCAGTCTTCGCTCCTCGATCACGAACCCGCCGTGCCGCCAGCCTTTGGCGACATCAGGCCGCCACACCTCGTCCTCTTCCGTGAGCAGCACCTCGAGCACGAAGTTGGGGTGGCTCAACAGTGAAGGAAAGGACACGAGTTGCGCGCACACATCTGCAGCGATCCCCCGCTTCGGTGACCGCCGGCGGGATACCTCGTGACCCGCTGCGTCCAGCTTCACAATCCACTTGACGGACGCGATCGGGTGCACCAGTCGCATGGCGTGGCCGTCCAGCAACCGATCGAACTTGCGTCGCATCGCGGCGAAGCCCTTGGTCTGGATCTCGATGAGTAAATCCCCGCGCACCAGGTCGACGACAAAGCCCTCGGTCGGGACCTCCACCAGATCGCCCTCCTGGCGATACCAGTTCTTGAGGGCCGCGTGGAGCGGCTTCTCGTTGAGCGAACCGATGGTCGTCACCGGGTGAGCCTATGACCGAGTCCCGAGAGTAAGTGGTTACGCCACTCAGGTCGGTCTGGCGTCGATCACGCAGAACCGGTTGCCTTCTGGGTCGGCCATTATCACGTAGTCGGCGTCCGCCGGCTTCTTGTCCCATGGCACCTCGGTGGCGCCGAGCGCCTGCAATCTCGTGACCTCGGCCTGCTGGTCCTCGGCGTACAGGTCGAGATGGATCCGCGGCGGCACCTGCACTGCGGATCGCACCCGATCCAGCGAGACATTCGGTCCCACCCCATCGCGCGGGTGGAGTAGGGCGAAGTCGTCGGCGTCGCTGTCGCGTGGTACGTAGTCGAGGGCCGCGGTCCAAAAGGCGATCTGGCGGGGCAGGTCGTCGACCCGGATGACGATCGCACCGACGCGCAGCATGGCCGGGAACTGTAATCCGGCACACCCTGCAACTCTCTAGGTGCCCTAGGCCGGGATCACGGCAAGCGCTCGGCAGCCCGGTCCGCGTAGAACTGGGCAGCCGGATCGTTGCCGGGATTGGACGAAGCAACGCCGTACCAGTCGACAGCAGCATCGGAGAGTCCGGCTAGTTCGTACGCCTCCCCGGCCTTGTAGGCGAGGTAGGTGATGCTGAACCCGGCGCCCTCCGCCGCAGGGAGGAGCGCCGCGGTAGCCGAGCCGGCTGCGAGCACACATCCTCCGGCGGCGTACTCCTCCGCCTCGACCAGCACCTGGCCCAGGGTGCTTGTGATCGAGTTGCCACCGGCATCCGCCAGCGCAGCCTTCTTGATCGCGGTCTCTGGCGAGGTACCGGCCTCGACCAACAGGTTCTCCAGAGTCTCGCCCGACTGGGCGGGGGCGGTGACCTCGAGGGTTGACCACCACGGGGGAACCAAGGCATCGAGCAGCCCGATCGCGATCTGGTCCGGCCCCGCGTCTTCCGAGAGGAGACACTCGATCCGCTCGCCCTGCCCCCATACGAGAGAGCTGACGACATTGGGGATTGGTGCGGTCGACGAGGTTGCCGACCCCTGAGTGGTCTCAGATGCCGAGTTGCCACCACAGGCAGAGATGATGACCAGCACGACTACGACGATGCGCTTCATGGGTGCTCCCGTCGAGGATCTGCCGAGTATCGCACCGGCCCACGGCTAGCGGGGAGAGGGTGGCGGCCCTGTTAGACCATCAGATCCTGGACATAGGCGGGTTCGGCAAGGGCCTGGAAGTGTCGGGGTTGGGCCGTCAGTCATCAGCCAGAAACGGATGCACCTCCCGGGTGGCGGGGCAGATCCTCGCACGGCTGTCGGGAGCGGACTCTGGCTGAAAGCTGGTGGCTGACTGCTGTCGGCTTCCCGTGACTTTCCCCCTGTCGGGCGGCTCTAATCTCCAGGGTCCGCGATCCCACGGAGCCATGTCTCTCAGCGACTACCTCCCCATCGCCCTCATGTTCGGGATCGCTGTGGGCTTCGCCCTGGTGTCGCTGTTCCTGTCCCGGCTGATCGCCCCCAACAACCCGACTCCGGAGAAGTTGGAGCCGTATGAGTGCGGGATCGTCCCGCTGCAGGAGCCGGTGCAGCGGTTCCCGGTGAAGTTCTACATGGTGGCCATGCTCTTCGTTCTCTTCGACATCGAGATCGTCTTCCTCTTCGCCTGGGCGGTGCGCTTTCACCAGTTGGGCTGGTACGGGATGGCGGCGGTGGGAGTGTTCACCTTCCTCCTCATCGAGACCCTGGTGTATGTGTGGAAGCGCGGCGCCCTGGATTGGAACGTGGCGCACCGGCGCAGGCGTGTGGTCGCGGACCAGGAATTGCAGAAGGCAGCCTGATGGCGCAGCCGGCGGGCCCCCCCAACCTGCTCACTGCCTCATTGAACAAGGCGGTGGCGTGGGCACGCACCCGGTCGATGTGGCCGGTCTCCTTCGGCTTGGCATGCTGCGCCATCGAGATGATGGCCACCGGCGCCGCCCACAACGACCTATCCCGGTTCGGCATGGAGGTCTTCCGTGCCTCCCCGCGCCAGGCCGACCTGATGATCGTGGCGGGACGCGTCTCGCAGAAGATGGCCCCGGTGCTGCGCCAGGTCTATGACCAGATGGCCGAGCCCAAGTGGGTGATCTCGATGGGCGCCTGCGCCTCCACGGGGGGCATGTTCAACAACTACGCCCTGGTGCAGGGGGTGGACCAGGTGGTCCCCGTCGACGTATACGTTCCGGGGTGTCCGCCGGGACCGCAGTCGCTGATGCACGGCATCCTCACGCTGCAGGAGCAGATCAGGGCGAGGGCGGGCCGATGAGCCGCATCGCCGCCATTGCAGCCGCGGTACCGGGTGCACAGGTCGAAGACTCGTTCGGCCAGGCGCTGATCCGGGTGCCCCGGGAGTCGCTGGCTGCGGCGGCGGCGGCGGCGCGTGACGGCGGATTCGCCATGTTCATCGACCTGTGCGCGGTGGACTATCTGACCCGCGATCCCCGCTTCGAGGTGGTGGTGAACCTGCTGGCGTTTGATCCACCGGAACGGGTCCGTCTCCTCGCCGGGGTCCCCGGTGAGGACCCAACCGCTCCGAGCATCACGGGTGTGTTTGCCGGCGCCGACTTCTACGAGCGCGAGGCGTTCGATCTCTTCGGAATCGGATTCGATGGCCATCCCGATCTGACACGGATTCTTCTGCCGGACGAGTGGCAGGGACATCCGTTGCGCAAGGACAGTCCCGTCGGCTCGGTGCCGGTGGCCTTCAAGGAGGCTGCCGATCGCACGCACGAGAGGCCCCTCGAGGCCACGCCGTGAGCAAGCCCCCCGACGTCGTCACCGGCGACCTGGAAGCACCGGCCGAGGTGCACGATCCGCGGGCGGATACTGCCGCGCCCGCGGGGGGGTCGCGACACACCGTCCACGACGTGTGGGTGAGCGGTACCGAGGCCTCGGACGAGATGCGCGGATTCACCGATGAGGGTGACCAGGAGATGCTCGCCGAGGAGCCGGCGGAGGTGCTCGCCGGGCAACGCGGGGCGCTGGTGGTGGACGACTATCTGGCCACGAGGGAGTCTCCCGACGACGAGATCCAGATCCTCAACATGGGCCCGCAGCACCCTGCGACCCATGGGGTGCTCCGGCTGCACATCGAACTCGACGGCGAGACGATTCGCCGGGTGAAGCCGATCATCGGCTATCTGCACACCGGCATGGAGAAGACCGCCGAGACGCTTTCGTTCCTGCAGGGCCCCACCAACGTCACCCGGATGGACTACCTCTCGCCACTGCACAACGAGTTGTGCTTCTCGCTTGCCACCGAGCGGTTGCTCGACATCGACGTTCCTGAGCGCGCCGACGCCATCCGCGTGTTGATGACCGAGCTCAATCGGGTGGCCAGCCATCTGCTGTGGAGTGCCACCACCGGTCTCGACATCGGTGCGCTTTCGATGATGATCTACGGGTGGCGGGAGCGCGAGTTGGTGCTGGCGTTCTTCGAGAAAACCACCGGGTTGCGGATGAACCACAACTACATCCGTCCCGGCGGCGTCGCCGCAGACCTGCCCGACGGATGGGAGGACGACGTCGACGGCATCGTCGCCGGGGTGCTCGCCGGTCTTGCCGACTACGAGGCATTGCTGCTCGACAACCCGATCTTCCTGGAGCGCACCAAGGGCATCGGGGTGCTCGCCCGCGAGGAGATCCACGCCTACGGCGTCACCGGTCCCATGGCCCGGGCGTCGGGGATCGGCTACGACGTGCGTAAGGCGTTCCCGTACTCCGGCATCGAGCAGTACGACTTCGAGGTCCCGGTCTTCGAAGGTGGCGATGTGTATGACCGGTTCCTGGTGCGGTTCGAGGAGATCCGCCAGTCGCTGCGCATCGTGCAGCAGGTCAAGGCGGCGATGCCCCGCGGCGATTACCGCAGCGAGGACCGCAAGGTGACCCCACCGCCGCGCGCCCGCATCGACCAGTCGATGGAGGCGCTGATCCATCACTTCAAGATATTCACCGAGGGGTTCAAGGTTCCCGCCGGGGAGACCTACCAGGCGGTGGAGTCTGCCCGGGGCGAGTTGGGGATGTACCTGGTATCCGACGGCGGGGCCAAGCCGTGGCGGCTGCACGTGCGCGGCCCATCGTTCGCCCACGTCCAGGTGTTGCCGGCGATGCTCACCGACTCCCTGATCGCCGACACGATCGCGGCGCTGGCATCGGCGGATCCCGTGATGGGAGATGTGGATCGATGAGCCCACTACCCGCTACCCGCTACCCGGTACCCGTTGCCCGTCGCCCGCAGAGCGCGGCGCCTATCGCCCACCGCCGATCGCTTCTCTGCAAAGGATCCCGCCGTGTGGGATGAGGCCACCCTGGCGCGGGCGCACTCTCTCGTTGCTCAGTATCCCGAGCCGCGGTCCGCGGTGATGCCGTTGCTATTTCTCGCCATGCGCAACGACGGCGGGCTCACCGATGCCGGGATGCGGCGGGTGGCCGAACTCACCGGGGTGACGCCGGTGCAGGTCGAGGCGGTGGCGTCCTTCTACAACATGTATCTGCGCCGTGTCGGTCGCCATGTCGTCTCGGTGTGCCGTTCCATCTCGTGCCATCTGCTCGGTGCGGACACGGTGCGAGACGCCGTTGTCGACGAGGCCGGAGTTCCAGAAGGCGAGACGGCTTCCGACGGGTCGGTCACAGTGGTGTTCACCGAATGTATCGGCGCCTGCGGAGGTGCCCCGGCGATGCAGGTCGACTACGAGATGGTGGAGGGCATGACGCCCGAATCGGCCCGTCGGCTGATCCGCTGGCTGCGTGAGGAAAAGCCGGAGGCTATCCGCTCCGACGATCTACAACAGCGCTTCGGCGGCGGTCAATCGTTCGATTGGGGACCTGACGACTCCACCGCGGCGCTCGGCCCCGTTCCGGCGTTCGGCCCCTATGGCACCGCGGGAGGAAGCGCATGACTACCCGCCTGCTCACCACGCGTATGGACGAGAATCGCACCGACTCTCACACCATGACCCGGTACGAAGCGACCGGCGGCTACCAGGCGCTGCGCAAGGCATTACAGATGACCTCGGAGGCCATCGTCGCCGAGGTCAAAGCGTCCGAGATGGCCGGCCGCGGTGGCGCCGGTTTCCCGACGGGTGTCAAGTGGGGATTTCTCGCCCCGGCCCGTCCCCACTATCTGGCGGTGAATGCCGACGAGTCGGAGCCCGGGACCTTCAAGGACCGAATGCTCATGGAGCGCGATCCGCACCAGATGATCGAAGGCACGATCATTGCCTCGTTCGCTCTCGCGGTGAATCACGCATTCGTGTTCGTACGGGGTGAATACCCCCGCGCCGCCCGGCGACTGCAGCAGGCGATCGACGAGGCTCATGCCGCCGGGTATCTGGGGGAGAACATTCTCGGCAGCGGGTTCTCCCTCACGATCACGGTCCATCTGGGCGCGGGCGCCTACATCTGCGGCGAGGAGACCGCGCTGCTCAATGCGCTCGAGGGACGGCGCGGTGAGCCACGCATCAAGCCCCCGTTTCCCGCCGTCGAGGGCCTCTACGGCCAGCCCACCATCGTCAACAACGTCGAGACTCTGTCCAACCTCCCGTGGATCATCACCAACGGTGGTGCCGCCTACGCGGCGATCGGGCCGGAGGGGTCGAAGGGAACCCGCTTGTTCTCGGTGTCGGGTCATGTCGCCCGGCCGGGCAATTACGAGATCGTGATGGGGATGACGTGGCGCAATCTGATCTATGACCTCGCCGGTGGCATCCGCAACGGCCACGAACTGAAGTGCTGGATTCCTGGGGGAGCTTCGGCGCCGTGGTTGGTGCCGACCCACCTCGACGACGAGATCACCGTGCAGGCCTGCCTGCGCCTGGGAACCATGCTCGGATCCGGTGCGGTGGTGGTCATGGACGAGACCACCGACGTGGTGGCCGCGGCGCTGAGCATCGTGCGCTTTTTCTCCCACGAGTCGTGCGGGCAGTGCACTCCCTGCCGCGAGGGCACCACCTGGATGGAGCGCATCCTGGAGCGCATCCTTAGCGGGCAGGGGCGGGCCACCGACATCGACCTGCTGCTCGACGTCAGCGACAACATCAGCCCCGGGCTGCGCTGGCCACCGGTGATGACAACGATCTGCCCGCTGGGCCCGTCTGCGGTGTCGCCGATCACGTCGATCGTGAACAACTTTCGCGACGAGATCGAGGCCATGATTCCGCGTCAGGAGACCTCAGGTGTCTGACCCGGTCAAGCTCACCATCGACGGTCGCGAGGTCTCTGCCCCCGGCGGCGAGCTGTTGATCAAAGCCGCCGAGGAGAACGGGACCTACATCCCCCGGTTCTGCTGGCACTCGCGCATGGAGCCGGTAGGGATGTGCCGGATGTGCCTGGTCGAAGTGGAAACCGCGCGGGGCAAGGGTCTCACCACGGCTTGCACGATGCGGGTGGCCGAAGGAATGGTGGTGCACACCAAGAGCGATGTCGTCAAGAAGGCTCAGGAGGGGGTGCTCGAGTTCCTGCTGCTGAATCACCCTCTCGACTGCCCGGTATGCGACAAGGGCGGGGAGTGCCCCCTGCAGGATCAGACCCTTTCCCATGGCCCGGGCGAGTCGCGTTTCGTCGAGGAGAAGCGCCACTTCGAGAAGCCGATCCCGATCAGCGACCTGGTCCTACTCGACCGCGAGCGGTGCATCTTGTGCGCTCGCTGCACCCGCTTCAGCTCCGAGATCTCCGGTGATCCGTTGATCGAGTTCATCGACCGCGGCAACTACACCCAGGTGAACACCTTCCCTGGCCTGCCGTTCTCGTCGTACTTCTCGGGAAACACCGTGCAGATCTGCCCGGTCGGCGCCCTCACCGCAACCCCGTACCGCTTCAAGGCTCGACCCTGGGACCTTGATGCGGTGGAGAGCACCTGTCCGCACTGTTCGGTGGGGTGTCGCATGTCGGTGCAGGCGTCGCAGAACCGGGTGCTGCGTTTGATCGGCGTGGACGTGGAGGCCACCAGCCATGGGTGGCTGTGCGACAAGGGGCGATTCGGATTCGAATACCTGCGGGCTCCGGCGCGCCTCTCCACACCGCTGGTGCGGGATGGCGACGGCGAGCTGCGCGCGGCAGAGTGGGGAGAAGCGCTGGATGTGGCTGCCGCCGGCATCAAGAAGGTTCTGGCCACCACAGGACCGCAAGCGGTGGCCGGTCTCGGCGGAGCCCGGGGCACCAATGAAGAGGCCTATGCGTTCGTCAAACTGCTCCGTGGTGTGATCGGCACCGGGAACCTCGACGCTTCGGTCGGTGATGATCCCGGTGCCGGGCTTCTCGTCGCCATTCCCCGACGCGCCACCATCGGCGATCTGGAGCGGGCCAAGACCATCCTGGTGTGGGGGCCCGATCTCAAGGAGGAACTGCCTGTCCTCTATCTCCGGATCCGTCGCGCCGCCACCGCGCTCGGCGCGACCCTCATAGTGGTCCATCCCCGCGCCACCGGCCTCGATGCTGACGCCACCCACACCGTGCGCTATCGCCCCGGCGAAGGTGCCGCGATGCTGCAAAGGCTCGCCGCCGGGGAGGGCGACCTGGCGCCGGTGCGGGCAGCACTCAACAAGGGTCCAGTCGTAGCCGTGGTGGGTCGTACCGGTCTCGCCGAAAGCGCCGACCTGGCCGGGGCGGTGGCGGCGTTCGCGCTCTACCTTTCCGACGCCGCGGTGCTCCCGGTGGCGCGGCGCGGCAATCTGCTCGGCGCGTTCGACATGGGGATGTCCCCCGGCCTGCTTCCCGGGCGGGTTTCAGTCACCAATGCCGCGGCACGGGCCGCGGTGGGTGAGGTGTGGGGTACCGCGGTGGCGGATTCGGGCCGTGACGTCGACGGCATCCTCGCCGGAATGTCAGATGGGTCCATCGGCGCGGTGCTGCTCTTGGGAACGGATCCGGTGGCGGATCATCCCGACCGCAACGCCACCCAAGCAGCATTTCTCCGCCCGAAGGGCGAGCCGCCCTTCCTGGTGTCCCTCGACCTGTTCATCACCGAGTCGAATCGGGGTGCCGATGTCGTTCTCCCCGTCGATACCTTTACCGAGGTGGAGGGGACGGTCACCAACCTGGAGGGGCGGGTGCAGAAGTCCAATCGGGTCGTACCCGGCGTGGGCGGCTCGCGACCTGCGGTCGAGGTGCTCGACGATCTCGCAGTTCGTCTCGGCGGCAGCGTTGGTGGTTCGGCGGCGGCGCTGGCCAAGGAGATCGCTGCGGTGGCACCCGCCTACGGTGCGATGAGTTGGGACGCGCTCGACTGGGGTTCGGGTCGAGATGGCATCGTTGCCGGCGCGAGCTCCTTCGTTCACAGCCCTGCCGCGGCGAGGGATCCGGCCACCGGCGAATTCACCCTGCACCTCGCCCGGGTCCTCTACGACGGCGGCACCATCGTCACCTCCGGCGAGTCACTGGCGCCCCTGGCTCCGGTACCCGCAGCCCATCTCCATCCGGATGATGCCGCTCGCCTCGGCCTGGCCGCCGGCGATCGTGTCACCGTCACCGGCAACGCGGGCACTGCCACGCTCCCGTTGGCGCTGGACTCCACGCTGGCGCCAAAGACGGTTTATGTGCAGTTCAATCTCGGAGCCACTTTGGGGAACGCGATCGATGTGTCGATAGCGCGGGCGGTCGATCGATGACCTCGGTGCATCGCCTCCCGGCTCCCGCTTCCCACCAGACCCGCAGGCGGCTCCTGGCTGTGGGCAGGAGCGCAGCGACGTGACCGACTTTCTCGAAACCCTCTTCACCACTCCTCTGTGGTCCGGGCTGATCAAGGCCGGGGTGGCGTTCGGCCTGCTCATGCTCACCGCCTTGGTGCTGGTGTGGTTCGAGCGGCGGGTGGTGGCGTTCATGCAGAACCGGATCGGCCCCAATCGCGCCGGACCGTTCGGGGTGCTGCAGACCCTGGCCGACGGGTTGAAGCTGCTCTTCAAGGAAGGGATCAAGCCTCGCAAGGCCGAGGTGGGGCTGTACATGGCGGCGCCGATAGCGGCGATGGTCCCGGCCTTCCTCATCTTCATGGTGGTGCCCATCGGGGCGCCGGTCACGATCGGTGAAACCACAGTGACCCTGCAAGGGGCCGACCTCAACGTGGCATTGCTCTTCGTCCTGGCGATGTCGTCGCTGGCGGTGTACTCGGTGGTGTTGGCGGGTTGGTCGTCGGGGTCCAAGTACCCGTTGTTGGGCGGGGTGCGGGCCACGGCGCAGATGATTTCCTACGAGGCGGCGATGGGACTCGCCCTGGTGCCGGTGGTCGTCCTCGCCTCGGCCCTGCTCGCCGGCGGCGATGCCGGGCTGGGAACGCTGTCGTTTGCCACCCTGGTCGAGTTGCAGGCGGGATCGTTCCGCGGTCCGATCCCCGGTTGGTTCGTGTTTTGGCTGTTGCCCTCGTTCCTCATCTTCTTCACCGCCGCGATTGCCGAGACCAACCGCGCCCCGTTCGACCTGGTCGAGGCGGAGTCGGAGATCGTCGGCGGATATCACACCGAGTACTCCGGGTTCCGCTTCGCCATGTTCTATCTCGCCGAGTACATCAACATGTTCAACGTCTGCGCCATCGCGGTGACCCTGTTCCTCGGCGGTTGGCTCGGCCCTGGTGCCAACCTCCCCTTCATAGGGTGGGCGGTGCCCGTGTTCTGGTTCCTGGTCAAGACCTACTTCCTGCTGTTCGTGCTGGTCTGGATCCGGGCGACCCTGCCCCGCTTTCGCTACGACCAACTGATGAACCTGGGTTGGAAGCGGTTGATCCCGCTCTCGCTGGTGTGGCTGGTGCTGTTTGCCGCGGTCCGGGCCTGGCAGTCCTTCGGGGCGCCGTGGAGGTGATGCGATGGGCGTGATCCGCGGATTCATGGTGCCTTTGCGGCAGATCTTCCGCCGCAAGGTGACGACGCAGTACCCGGAGCAGAAGCGGTCCAAGCCGCAGCGCTTCCACGGGCGCCATGTGCTCAACCGCTACCCGGACGGAATGGAGAAGTGCATCGGGTGCGAGTTGTGCGCCGGGGTGTGCCCGGCGCGCTGCATATACGTCCGCGGCAAGGACAACCCGCCCGACGCCCCGATCAGCCCGGGGGAGCGCTACGGGTTCATCTACGAGATCAATCTTCTGCGCTGCATCTTCTGCGGGCTGTGTGAGGAGGCTTGCCCCACCGAGGCGATCACCATGACGCAGTTGTTCGAGATGTCGGTGACCGATCGCAACGATGCCATCTACACGCGGGCGGAACTGCTGATGAACCCCGACGGCACGGTGCCACATCCGCAACCGGACTCGATCCTGGTGGACAAGGGCGAGTTGCGCCTCGGCGACGGCTGGATGCGCGCCACCGCGTCCTCCGGCCGCGCCGCGTATGAAGGAGTGATCGCGTGGACGCCGACAGCGGGAGTGGGGTTGCGTCCGGCGGAGAAAGGGCAGTCCACGGAGGCTGCCCGCGACCCGCTACCCGCTACCACCAAGAGCGGAGAATCTAAGCGGGAAGCGGGTAGCGGGAAGCGGGAAGCGGATGGTTGAACTGGTCCTCTTCATCATCTTCGCCCTTGCCGCCCTGTTCGGTGCGGTCACGATGGTGTGGGCGCGCAACCCGGTCTATTCGGCCATGGGGCTGATGCTCACGATGTTCTCCATCGCGGTTTTCTACGTGTCCAACGGCGCCCACTTCATCGCCGCGGTACAGGTGATCATCTATGCCGGCGCGGTGATGACCCTGTTCCTTTTCGTGATCATGCTCATCGGAGTCGACAAGGCGGAATCGCGCACCGAGAACCTGCCGCTGCAGCGGCCGCTGGCGCTGGGGCTGATGGCGTTGTTCGGAGCCGGAGTCGCCATCGCCGGCCGCTCCGCGTGGGTGACAGGACGGGCACCCGCCGGGGGCGCCCCGCCCGACGGCTCGATCGAGCAGGTGGGGTCCGAGCTGTTCAACAACTGGTTGCTTCCCTTCGAGGTGACCGCGCTCTTGTTGATTGTCGCCGCCACCGGCGCCATCGCGCTGGCCTTCTTCCGGGACGAAGACCGGGGGTTGTCGTGACCGTAACTCCGGGCTGGTACATGGCTCTGGCCGCGGTGCTCTTCGTCATCGGCGCTGGAGGCATGCTGCTGCGCCGTAACGCTCTGATCATGTTCATGTCGGTGGAGTTGATGCTGAACGCAGTCAACCTCACGTTCGTCGCGGCGAGCCGCGAGCTCGGGGTGATCGACGGGCAGCTGGCGGTCCTCTTCGTCATGGTTGTGGCCGCCGCCGAGGTGGTTGTCGGTCTGGCGATCATCGTCGCCGTGTTCCGCCGCCGCCGCACCGCCAACGTCGACGAGCTGGCGGGGCTGAAGGGATGACGGAGATTCTGGTTTCGCTGGCCGTGCTACTGCCCCTCGGCGGTGCGGTGCTCATGGTGTTCTTCGGCAAGCGCCTCGGTGAGCCAGGGGCGGGCTACCTCGGAACCCTGACCGTCGCCGCCGCTTTCGGCGGGGCGGCGATCGCCGCCGCCGACTTCTTCACCGGTGGCGGGGAGACGGTGCTGGTGCGCTGGTTCGACTGGTTCCCCGCCTTCGGCGTCACCGCCGAACTGCGCTGGGATCCGCTCTCGGCGCTGATGACCCTTGTGGTCACCGGGGTGGGCGCGCTGATACATCTCTACTCGATTGGCTACATGCACGGAGATCCCCGCTACGGACGGTTCTTCACCTACCTCAATCTGTTCGTCGCCTCGATGCTGATCCTGGTGCTGGCAAACAACTTCGCTGTTCTGTTCGTGGGATGGGAATTGGTCGGACTGTCGTCGTATCTGCTCATCTCCTTTTGGTTCGAGAAGGAGACCGCAGCCGCGGCGGGGAAGAAGGCGTTCGTCGTCAACCGCATCGGCGACATCGGGTTCATCGTGGCCTTGATGCTGATCTTCGAGAACTTCGGCACCCTCCGCTTCGACGAGGTGCTGGAGGGGGCGCACGGTCTCGCCGCCGGTACCGCCACCGCCATCGGGCTATTGCTCTTGGTGGGCGCCGCCGGAAAGTCTGCGCAGCTACCCCTATACGTATGGCTCCCCGATGCGATGGAGGGCCCGACACCGGTCTCGGCCCTGATCCATGCCGCCACCATGGTCACTGCGGGCGTCTACCTGGTGGCGCGTACCGCGCCGATCTTTGCAGCCTCCGAGGTGGCGGGTGCCGTGGTGGCGATCGTCGGCACCGCCACCGCGCTGTTCGCCGCCACCATCGCCCTGGCGCAGAACGACATCAAGCGGGTACTCGCCTACTCGACGATCTCCCAACTCGGGTTCATGTTCATGGCGGTGGGCGCCGCGGCCCATGTCGCCGGAGTGTTCCACCTGATGACCCACGCCTTCTTCAAGGCGTTGCTCTTCCTCGGCGCCGGGTCGGTGATCCACGGGATGCACGGTGAACAGGACATGGGCCGGATGGGCGGCCTGGCACGCAAGATGCCGCTCACGTTCCTGACCATGGCAGTGGGGTGGCTCGCAATCTCCGGGATCCCGCCCCTCGCCGGGTTCTGGTCGAAGGACGAGATCCTGGGCAGCGTGTACCAGCGGGGCGGCCTGTGGGTGGTCCTGTTCGGAGTCGGTCTGCTCACCGCAGCCCTGACTGCGTTCTACATGACCCGGATGATGTGGCTCACCTTCTTCGGAGCTCCGCGCTGGGCGGACGGACTGCATCCCCACGAGTCGCCCCTAATGATGACGCTGCCGCTCGTGGCGCTGGCCGGACTGTCGGTGGTCGGCGGTCTGGTGAACACGCCGTTCCGCACCGCCCTGGAGCATTTCCTCGACCCCGCTTTCGAGTTGGTTCATCTCAGCCATCCCCCGGAGGGGACTCTGGCCCTCACTCTGGCGGCCGCCTCCGTCGCCGCGGCGCTCGCCGGGATCGCCCTCGCCGCGGTGCGTTATCGCACCTACCGCACCGAGGCGGGGCGCACCTGGCGCATCCTGGGACGGGGCTACTACATCGACGATGTGTACGGCTCGGTGTTCGCCCGCACGGGCAAGCTCGGCGCGGCGTGGCTGGCCTTCCGCTTCGATGCCCGCATCATCGACGGCGCCGTCGAAGGCACCGGCGGCCTGGTCCGCCGCCTCGGCGGTTGGATGCGCCCCCTCCAGACCGGCTTCGTGAGGTCATACGGTTTGGCGATAGTTGCCGGAAGTGTGGCGATGCTGGCGTGGTTCCTGACGAGGGGGGCGCTGTGATCACTCGCTGCCCGCCACCCGCCACCCGCTACCCGCAAGGGAGGGCCGGTGACCGCCTATCGCCCATCGCTCCTCTGGCAGCCATCGGGAGTCGTGTCTCGGGAGAACTCCATGCCTGAGTTCCCGATTCTCTCCACCCTCATCCTGTTGCCGGTGATCGGCGCGGTGGTACTGCTCGCCATCCCTTCGCGTCGCGCCGAGGTCGTCATGCCTACGGCGGTGGCGGCTTCGCTGCTGACGCTGGGGGCGGCGCTGTGGATGCTGATCGAGTTCGAGAGCGGGGTGGCCGATTTTCAGTTCGTCGAGCAGTCGTCGTGGTATCAGCCATGGGGCGTGGGCTGGCACCTGGGCATCGACGGGATCTCGGTCTTTCTGGTGGTGCTGACCGCGTTTCTGTTCCCCATCTCCCTCGCCGCCAGCGGCGCGGTGAGGCACCGCGTGCGCGAGTACGCGGTCGCAATGTTGCTGCTCGAGGCCGGGATCATTGGGGTCTTCGTCTCCCTCGACCTGCTGGTCTTCTTCGTGTTCTGGGAAGTGATGCTGGTTCCGATGTACTTCATCATTGGGATCTGGGGTGGCGAGCGCCGGGTGCACGCCGCGGTGAAGTTCTTCTTGTTCACCGCCTTTGGCTCGGCGGTGATGTTTGCCGGCATCCTGTTCCTCGGGTTCCTCGGCGGCGACGGTGCCCCCTCCTTCGACTTCGTCGATCTGCTCGGCGCCGAGCTGAGCCGCACTGCGCAGTTCTGGCTGTTCGGCGCGTTCGCTCTGTCGTTCGCCATCAAGGTGCCGGTATTCCCATTTCACACCTGGCTCCCCGACGCCCATGTCGAAGCCCCTACCGCGGGGTCGGTGATCCTGGCCGGAGTGCTGCTGAAACTGGGCGCCTACGGATTGATCCGGTTCAACCTCACATTGTTCCCGGAGGCGGCGGTAGATCTGGTGCCGGTGCTGGCGGTGCTGGCGGTCATCGGCATCGTCTACGGCGCAATCGTCGCCATCGTGCAGAGCGACATCAAGCGCCTGGTGGCCTACTCATCGGTGAGTCACCTCGGGTTCGTCGTGCTCGGCATTTTCGCTCTCACCACCCAGGGGATGCAGGGCGGGGTTCTGCAGATGGTGAACCACGGTCTCACCACCGGGGCGCTATTCCTCCTGGTGGGGATGATCTACGAGCGGCGTCACACCCGGGAGATCGCGCAGTTCGGTGGGTTAGCCACCGTGATGCCCATCTACGCCGGGATCTTCCTCTTCACCGCCTTCGCTGCGATCGGTCTCCCCGGACTCAACGGTTTCGTCGGCGAGTTCTTCGTGCTGGTCGGGTCGTTCCTCTCGCTGCCCGTGTACGCCATCATCGCCTCCCTCGGCGTGGTCCTGGCAGCCGTGTATCTACTGTGGGCGTATCAGCGGATGTTCACGGGGCCGATCACCGTGGCGGAGAACTCCACGCTGCACGACCTGCGCCCCGCAGAGATTCTGATCCTGGCCCCGATCATCGCCCTTGTGATCTTCCTCGGTGTCTACCCCAAGCCGGCGCTCGACCGCATCGCACCGTCGGTGGACGCGATCCTGGAGCGGATCGAAAACGTCACCGATTACGAGGTACCGGAGTGGGGGAGCACCAACGACGTGGCGGTGGAGGAATGAGTCATCTGCCGTCAGTCGTCAGTCACAGCCTCCCCGCCGGTTCTGCCATCTGCCATCTGTCATCTGTCATCTGTGATCTGTCATCTACGACGCCGAAGGCGGCGATGTGACCAACGTCGACTTCCTCGCCATCGCCCCCGAGCTCATCCTCACCGTCGCGGTGGTGGCGCTGCTGCTTGTCGACGTGCAATGGCGTCCCGGGCCGCGGTGGTGGGGGATCGCCGCCGCCGCTGGACTGCTCGGAGCCACCGCGGCTGCGGTGGTGCACTGGATCGATCATCGGGGCGCCGACGCCGCCGGCTATTTCCAGGGGATGCTCGTAGTCGACGGCTTCTCCGCCGCCGCCGGGATCATCATCTTCACCATCACCGGCCTCGCCCTGGTGGTGGCGTGGCCGCTGGTGCGCACCCAGGGTGGGCGCGGCGCCGAGTTCGTCGTGCTGGTCCTGGTGGCGGCGACCGGCGCTCATCTCATGGCCGCGGCCGCCAACCTGGTGATGCTGTTCATCGCCCTCGAGGTGTTCTCGATCAGCCTCTACGTCCTCGCCGGCTTTACCCGGGAGCGTGCCGACTCCGACGAAGCGGCGCTCAAGTACTTCCTGCTGGGGGCACTGGCCTCGGCGATATTCCTCTATGGGATCGCTCTCGTCTTCGCCGCCACCGGCACCACTTCGATCTACGGGGTCGGGGCATTCCTGGAGGGGACGCTGCTCTTTCGCCCCGGGATACTCCTCGCCGGTATCGCCCTGCTCGTCGTCGGACTCGGCTTCAAGGTCTCGGCGGCGCCGTTCCACGTGTGGTCGCCCGACGTGTATCAGGGCGCACCGGGTGGGATCACCGGGTTCCTCGCCGCAACGGCCAAGGTGGCTGGGTTCGCCGCCGCCGCCCGGGTGCTAACCGTAGCCCTCGACGCCCGCATCGAGGATTGGGCACCGGCGGTGGCGGTCATCGCCGCGGCGTCGATAGTCGTCGGCACGCTGCTGGCGATCGCGCAGACCGATCTCAAGCGCATGCTGGCGTATTCCAGCGTCGCCCACGCCGGGTTCATCCTCACCGCGCTCGTCGGCGGTACCGCCGGGATCGGGGAGATGTGGTTCTACGTCGCCACTTATGCCGTGCAGGTGGTCGCCGCCTTCGGCGTCGCCGCGGTGGTGTCGGGGCCGCAACAGGGTCCGGCGCCACTGGCCGACTATGCCGGGCTGGCCACCCGGGCTCCGGGCTTGGCCACGGTGCTCGCCCTCATGATGCTGGCGATGGGAGGCATCCCGATCACCGCCGGGTTCGTCGGCAAGGCGGCGGTGTTCAGCGCCGCGCTCGAGGCGGACTACCTGTGGTTGGTCGTGCTGGCTCTTGTGGCCGCCGTGGCTGGCTTGTTCTTCTATCTGCGAGTCGTGGTGCTGATGTACATGCAGCCCGGCGACGCGGCGGCGATCAAGACTCCGGGCGGCACCCGACTGGTGCTACTCGGGAGCGCCGTATTCACGGTGGTCGCTGGTGTCGTGCCCTGGCCGCTGCTGCGGTGGTTAGGCGAGGCACTGCCGCTGTAAAGAGCAGCGGGCTTCCGGTGACAGTGCTGTGGCTGAGGGGTCTGTTTCCTCCCCCGGAGGGGGAGGTGGCCCGGAGGGCCGGAGGGGGAAATCGCGCCGGACCACCTCAGGGACATTCCCCCCTCCCGGCTTCGCCGTACTCCCCCCTCAGGGGGAGAAACGGAGCTGGTGACACCGAGGACTGACGACTCCGTATCCTCCGCCAATGCTCCGACCCGCCCGACTATTCGGCATCACGCTGGTCGCGGCGCTGGCTGCGCTCCCTCTGTTCTTGTCCAGCCTCCGTATCTCGGGGCGGGTGATCGTCACCGCCGAGGATGTCGTCACCGAGGATCTCTACGCCTTTGGTGATCGGGTCATCGTCGAAGGAGTCATCCAGGGCGATCTGTTCGTGGTCACCGGCCATCTCACCGTCACCGGCCGGGTGGAGGGCGATGTGATGGGGATGGTGGGGGGTCCTGCCCGTATCGATGGTGAGGTGACTGGGTCGGTGCGCCTCGCGGCCGTCGATCTGGTGATCACCGGTTCGGTTGGCGACGATGCGGCGCTGGTGACGGCAGAGAGCACCATCGAAGGTTCGGTGGGACGCGACGTTCTGGTCATCGCCGGATCGATCGCCCTCGATGGTTCCGTGGGGCGAGATGTACGCGCCCAGGCGATGCGGTTGTCGATCGACGGGCCCATCGCCCGCGATGTTCATGCCCGCACCGGACGCCTCGCTCTGGAGGACGAGGCTGTGGTCGGCGGCGATGTGCTCTACAAGGCATCCTCCGATGCCCGGGTGGATCCGGCTGCTGCTGTCAACGGCCGGCTCACCAGGCGCGACGTGATTGCCCCGGTGTGGGCCAAGGCCGTGTCTCGCCTCTTCCTCTTCTTCAGCACCGTCGGCTTCGTATTTGCCGGACTGGTGGCGGCATGGTTATTTCGCGGCTGGTCGGCTCGGGCGGTCACCGCGGCGGAGCGGCGGCCAGGCCGCTCGGCGGTGATCGGACTCGGCATCGTCTTATTGCCCCCGGTGCTGGTGCTGCCGCTGTTCCTCACCCTGGTCGGTATCCCACTGGCGCTGATGCTGCTGTTGGCCTGGTTGGGAGCGCTGTTCCTCGGCCCTCTACCCGCGGTGACGGCGGCCGGCAAGAGAATCGTGAAGGGCCGGGGTGGTTTCGCCGCGGCGCTGGTAGTGGGGACCCTGGTGTGGCGCGGGGCGATGTGGCTGCTGCCACTGATCGCGGTGCTGCTCTATCTGACTGCGCTGCTGATCGGGGTCGGCGCCTACGGCTCTGCAGCCTGGGAGTTGCGGCGGGAGAGCGCCCCCTGACCCTGTTTACAAACCAGGCCAACGGTAGGGTGACTGTGGATCATTCTCCCAGTGGGAGTGGCCGTGGGACACAGGGGTGTTCCACCAACCAGGGCACCGGCAGTAGCCGGATTGGGCCCGTGAGGCTCCGAATTCAGGAGCCGGGATGGAGTTAGTGATGCAGAGATCTTCTTATATGGGCCTATTGGTATTCGGAGTCGTTCTCGCCGTGGTCGGCGCAATCATGAAGTTCGCCGTCACGGTGACCACCGAGGGGTTCAACATCAACACGGCCGGGACGATCATGCTGGTCGTCGGCATCCTCGCCGCCCTTGTTGGACTCGGCCTGGCCCTCATGGGTCGGACCACTCGCAGCACCACCACCGAGCGCGTCCTCGACACGCCCACCGGTCAGGTCCGCACCCAGGAGACGAGAGCCAACCTGGAGGGCTAGAGGCAGCCTGAATTTGCGATGCGGCCGGTGGCAGTCCCACCGGCCGCATTGTTAGCGCCTAGTGGCTTCCCAACACCACAACCTCACCGATCTCATAGCGCACCCGGTCTCCGGTGTGGAAGATGGGGTGCGGTCCGTTGCGTGCCAATAGCCTGCGCCCGTCGGCAACGTGCAGGGTGACCAGCTGATCGTGCCCGTAGTACTCGTGATCCACCACTAGTGCTGGTCCGCCGGAGTCGGCGGTGATGCGCACCTGCTCGGGACGCACCAGTACCTCGGCGCGTTCGCCATCGGGGGCATCGGTGGGGAAGCGTCCCAACGGAGTATCGACTATCCCCGCCCGAACGGTTCCTTCGACAAAGGCACCCTCGCCGAGGAACTGTGCCACCCAGCGGTCGACGGGGCGCCGGTACAGATCATGGGGCGAAGCCGTCTGGATCACCCGCCCCTCTCGCATCACCGCCAACACATCGCTTATCGCCAGCGCCTCCGACTGATCGTGGGTGACGAACACCGTGGTGGTGCGCGCCTCCACCAGGATGCCGCGCACTTCGCGGCGGATCTTTTCGCGCTGGGGGGCGTCGAGGTTGGAGAAGGGTTCATCGAGCAGGATCACCGCAGGTGCGGGCGCCAGCGCCCGTGCCAAGGCGACCCGTTGCTGCTCGCCCCCGGATAACTCGTGAGGGAGGCGTTGCTCCATCCCGGTAAGCCCCACCATGTCGAGGACTTCGGTGATGCGGCGTCGCACACCCCTGGGGAGCCCGTACCCGACGTTCTCGCCCACGGTCATGTGCGGGAAAAGCGCAAAGTCCTGAAAGACCATCCCGACCCGGCGTCGCTCCGGGGGCACGAAGGTGGTGTCATCGACCACAGTGACCCCATCCACTGCCACCGACCCTGAGTCGGGGCGTTCGAATCCGGCGATGAGGCGCAGCGCCGTCGTCTTCCCCGAACCGGAGGGACCGAGCAGACCGAGCACCCGGCCGGTGGGAGCTGTGAGGGAGAAACCGTCCAGGATCGGCTTCTCGGCAAAACGCTTCACCAGCCCGTGGCACACGATGGCGTCGGTCATGTCTCCCGCCTCGTGAGCAGGTAGGTGGGGATGGCGGCCACGAGGAGCAAAAGTATCGCCGGGATCGCCGCCCGGGAGTACAACAACGAGTCGGCGGCGGCCCACACATCCACGGCGAGGGTCTCGAACCCCGTGGGCCGGAGCAGCAGCGTCGCCGGCAACTCCTTCAACGTGGTGAGGAATACGAGCAAGGCCCCGGTCACCAGCCCGGGACGGACGATTGGGGCGGTGATGCGCAACATGGTGCGTCCCGGTCCGGCGCCCAGCGAGCGTGAGGCTTCCTCGATGGAGGGACTCACCTGGAGCACCGCGGCGCGCACCGGTCCCAAAGCCTGGGCGAAGAACACCGCGGCGTACACCGCCACCAGCACCACGAGGCTCTGGTACAGGCCGCCCAGGTAACGGGAGGCGAAGAAGACCATCGCCAAACCCACGGTGATGTGGGGGAGGGCGAAGACCGTGTACGCGGCACGCTCCACCCAGCGCGTGGTGCGCGACGGGTGGCGGGCGAGGAGCACCGCGGTGGGGAGTGCCAGCACCGCTGCCAGCGCGGCCGCCAGGATCGCCGCGAGCAGCGAACCCCGCACCGCATCCCAGGGAATCACCCGGCCCGCCGACGCGCCCCGAACCGCCCACGACGCCAGCACGCCGGCAGGGGCGACGAGCGCGATGGTGGCGAGCAGGCCGAGGGAGAGGCTCCCCAGGATCCGTCCCCGGCGTCGCAGCGCCACGGGGCGGGGCATGCGCCGAACCGGGCGTCCGTGATACCCGGCGCGGCCTCGGGTGCGCCACTCCGCCCACACCACGACCAGGGCCAGCAGCACCAGCAGTAATGCCAGTACCGCGGCCGGGGTTCGATCCAGCCGTCCGGAGTACTGGGCGTAGACCATGCGGCTGAACGAGTCGAACCGAACCAGCGATACCGCCCCAAAGTCGGACAGTGTGTAGAGCGCCACCACCAGCAGGCTGGCGCCCAGGGCGGGTCGCAATTGCGGCAACACGATGGTGCGGAAGGTGCGCCCCGGGCCGGCGCCGAGTCCCCGCGCCGCCTCCTCGTGGGCAGGGTCTAGGCGGCGCCACGCCGCCGCCGCGGCGAGGAACACGTATGGGTAGGCGGCGATGGTGAGCGTCAGCCATGCCGCCGGCAGCCCGGAGACCACCGGGATGGTGAAACCTGTGAGGTCGGAGAGATAGCCGCGGGGACCGGCGGCGGCGAGCAGCGCCAGCGCGATCACGTAGGAAGGCATGACCAGGGGAAGCGCCACTACCACCCGCCACCCGCGCCTGCCCGGGAGATCGGTCGCCTCGGTGAGCCAGGCAGCGCCGATCCCGACCGCCGCGGTGGTGCACGCCACCAGGCTGACCAGGACGGCTGTGTTGAGAACGAGCCGGCCGGTTTGCGGGGAGAACACCACGTCGCTGATCGTCGAACTCGAGGCCAGCACCCGACCGATGAGGTTGGCGAAAGGCACCAGCGCGGGGAGCAGCGCCAACGCCGGAGCCACCCACAGCCAGCGCGGCGCCCGGGACCGTCGCCGCGCCGCCGGCACCTCGTCGGACGGTGTCGGGGCCAGTGGCGGTGCGACCGCGCTCACGGTCACAGGAGTCCGGAGGCGGAGACCAAGTCGGTGGCGAGGTCCAGCACCGTCGCCAGATCGGAGAGATCGACCTCGGGCTGAGCCAGATCGTCGAGGGCGGGAAGGCCCGCCGGAGCATTCAGTCCAGTGAGGAGCGGGTACTCGAAGGTCTCTTCTGCGAAGTAGCGCTGCGACTCCTCGGCGAGCAGAAACTCGACGAAGCGTGTCGCCGCGTCGCCGGCGTCGCTGGTGGCGAGGATCCCCACCCCGGCGGGCATCACCAACGACGCCGCGCTCGCGGTCGTAAAGAAGTGGTTGGCGGCGGTCGTCTCCCCCTGATCGGCGATCAAGCCGAGCAGGTAGTAGTGGTTTACCAGACCCACCTCGACTGTTCCCTGGTCGACGGCGGCGACGATGGGTGCGTTGCCGGAGAAGATCTGGGGATCGTTGGCGGCGATGGCCTCGAGCCAGTTGCGGGTGCGGCCCTCGCCGCGTTCCAGGATCATCGCGGCGACGAAGGCGAGGAACGAGGCGTTGGAGGGTGCGATGCCGATCCGACCCCGCCACACCGGATCCATGAACCCGTCGACGTCGGTGGGGAGGTCTGCCGCGGACAGCTTGGTGGAGTCGTAGACCACGACCCGGCTGCGCCCGCTAACTCCGACCCAGAGGCGATCACGGTCGGAGAAGCGTGCCGGGACCAACTCGAGGATCGACTCAGGAAGAGGGGCGAAGAGGCCGGCTTCGGCCACGGCGCCGAGTGACGCCGGATCCTGAGCGAAGAAGACGTCGGCCGGACTGTTGGCTCCCTCCTCGCGCAGGGTGGCAGCCAGGTCGGTGCTGGAGGCGTAGCGCGCCTCGACCGTGATCCCCGTCTCCGCCGCGAAGCGCGCGATCAGCGGAGCCACCAGCTCCTCCGAGCGACCTACGTAGACGGTGATGCTCTCGGGGGCATCGTCACCGCAGGCGGTGGTGGCGAGCAGCAGGGCGATTGTGGCGAGAAGCAGTCGGCGGGGCATTTTGGCCAGGCCTCCGGTGATGTTCAGGTCGACCCCGCTATGGAGCCGAGATTTGTTATGGCGAGCCTGAACACTATTCCGGGCGGACAGTGATGGCAAAACTCGACCCGAAATGTCAGCGAGACCGGCGTGGTCTTGCCGGATGACACCAACCTCCGGAGGGGCGCACCCGGCGCTAACCGTCAGCTGCGTCCTACCAAAAGGGGGATTCGGACCTCCTCCGGGGTGAGACCGCCGTGCTGGCCGATGAGCCGTTCGTCGGCGTGCTTGTGGAACACCACCCAGCCCGGCCGCGGCAAGAGGATGCCGTCAGGAGCCCGTCCGGCGAAGCCGGGGTGCGGGGTACCGGGTCCCCACCAATGCGCCATGGTCTCTCGGAGCGCGAAGTCGACGCCGAGTTCGGCGGCGAGAGACTCCACTTCTCCGTAAACGAACGGAGCCCGGGGGTCGCCGCCAAAGTCCCGCTCGTCGTGGTCCTTCTTGGGGATGTTGATGCGACGGTCTTCGGGGACGTCGACGTGGCCGTGGTCGGCGGTGCCCACCGCGATGGCATGCGCCGGCAGGCGGCGCACCATTCGCTCCCACATCCGGGATGCGAGGGTGATCGCCTCGGTGTAGTCGTCGCTTGCCTGACCGGAGACATGAGCGGCGAAGTCGACATGGGGGAGGTAGAAGAAGACGAGCCTCCCCGGCACCCGGGTCAGCTCGGCGGCGATGTCCGCCGCCTCATCCTCGTCGTCCCACGCCTCGAACCGGCAACCCCGGTACAGCATCCGGCTCATCGGGGAGTCGTCGAAGTTCCATGGTTGCAGGGTCACCGGTTCGATCCCATGGGAGGCGAGGCGCTCCCAAAGGTTGGGCATGGGGAGGAAGCCCCAGAGGTCGTGGTCGATGGGCTCACCCCACTGCGTGGTCCACTTGATCGTGTTGACCACGTGGCCGGTCTCGGGAACTCGCAGCTGGTAGCCGAGCAGCCCGTGCTCGATGGGGGTCATGCCAGTGGCGATGGTCGCCATGCTCACCGTCGTCGTGGTCGGCCAGCCGGAGGTGACGGAGCCAACCCGAGCCGCCGCCAGCGGAGCCGCTGCCGTATGCGCCAGCTGATGATCGCCCAGACCATCGAACAACATCAAGACATAGGACTCGGCTGCGGGGATCGCCGCGGCCAGGTCGGAGTGCAGACCCGGATGCCGCGCGGTTCCCGTCAGGCGCCGCTCCAACTCTGCGACCAGGTTGACGAGCGAGCCGCCGGAGTAGTCGGGCAACAGGAAGTCATTAGTCATGAGTCGTGGTTCTCGAGCCAGGGGCGCATCAGCGGAGAGGGTACGGCTCGGGCTGGCGGCTGGTGGCAAGGCCCTGGTTCCCCCTTCCTATACTCCCGCCGGACATCGGCCCCGGGGAAGGCAGTGACCGACTACTTCCAGGACTACATCACCGTGGCGGTGTTCGCCGGTGCCGGCATATTCCTGGTGGCCATCGCCCTGGGAGCCAGCGCCCTGCTCCGTCCCCACAAGCCCTCGGTGGTCAAGCGCCAGTCGTACGAGTGCGGGATCAACCCCGTCGGCGACGGGTGGAGCCAAACCCAGGTGCGCTACTACATCTTTGCGCTGCTTTTCCTCATCTTCGACGTCGAGGCGGTGTTCATCTTCCCCTGGGCGGTGCAGCTGGAAAGCCTGGGAGCGTTCGCGCTGGTGGAAATGGCGATCTTCATCGTCATCCTTCTTGGTGGCCTCGTATACGCGGTACGCAAGGGGGTGCTGCGGTGGGAGTCCTAGACCGCTTCGAGACTCCCAAACCCATCTCCTGGCTTCTCAACTGGAGCCGCAAGTACTCGCTCTGGATGTTCCAGTTCGGGCTGGCCTGTTGTGCCATCGAGTTGATGGCGGCCTCGGGACCCCGCTACGACTTCATGCGGTTCGGGATCATTCCCTTGCCGGCCTCCCCGCGCCAGGCTGACCTGATGATCGTGGCCGGCACCGTCACCGACAAGATGGCCCCGGCAATCCGGCGCCTCTATGACCAGATGCCCGAGCCCAAGTACGTGATCTCGATGGGGTCGTGTTCCAACTGCGGTGGGCCGTACTGGGACTCGTATAGCGTCACCAAGGGCGTTGATCAGGTGATCCCGGTCGACGTGTACGTCCCCGGCTGCCCGCCCCGACCCGAGGCGTTGATGGACGGCATCGTCCTCTTGCAAAAGAAGATTCAGGCGGAGAACATCAAGGCCAAGTGGAACGAGCGTGACCGTGAACCCGTCTGAGGTTGCGGCACGTTTCGCCGGGATGGTGGGGGCGACCCGCCACTCTGCAGACTTTGAAACCGCCAAGGTCTACGTCACCCGGGATCAGTGGGTCGAGGCGCATCGCACGCTGCAGCAGCAACTCCCCTACTTCTCCTGGCTCGGCGCCATCGACTGGGCCAACGAGCGCGCGGTGGGGGAGGCCCCCGAGGAGCCGGTTACTGAGCGTTACGAGGTGCTCACCCGCCTCGGCGACGTGACCGTGGGGACCGCGGTGATGATCTCCACCGACTTGCCCAAGGACGATCCCCGGCTGCCGTCGTTGATCGGTATCTACCCCGGGGCGAATTGGCATGAGCGCGAGTCGGCCGAAATGTTCGGAATCGTCTTCGAAGGTCATCCCAATACCGCGCATCTCTATCTCCCCGACGGGTTCGAGGGGCATCCGCTCCGCAAAACCTTTCCCCTATTGAGTCGGGACGTCAAGCCATGGCCGGGGCTGGTGGATGTGGAAGGCATGCCCGGGGAGGCCAACGTGGAAGCGGGCGACGCCGCCCCTGGGGAAGAGGAGGCGGAGTCATGACCGATCGCCGCCTCGCCGCCATCCACGCCAGCGAGGTTTCGGTGTCGGTGGAGTTGGAGACCCCCGACATGACCCTCAACCTGGGACCGCAGCATCCGTCGACACACGGGGTGCTCCGCTTGGTGGCCAAGGTCGATGGCGAGGTCATCCAGTCGGTGGAGCCGGTGATCGGGTACATGCACCGCGGCTACGAGAAGCTCGCCGAGGTACGCACCTATCCGCAGATCACCGCCCTGGTGAATCGCATCGACTGGGTGTCAGGCTTCGCCAATGAGATTCCGTTCATTGTGGCGGTAGAGCGCCTCATGGGCATCGAACCCCCGCCGCGGGCGCAGTACATCCGTCTCATTCTGACCGAGATGGCGCGGATCTCATCCCACCTCGTGTTTCTTTCCTCCTACCCCCTCGAGTTGGGCGCGGCCACACCGCTGATGCACGCACTCCGGGAACGGGAGCGGGTGCTCGACCTAATCGAGGGTGTCACCGGCGGCCGGTTCCATCCCAACTTCAATCGGATCGGCGGGGTCAAGCCCGCCGCCGGCGCTGGCTCGACCCAGAAGAAGGTGACCCAGGACCTTCCCGCCGGTTTCCTCGCCGACACGCGCAAGGCGATGGATGCGGTGGATGCGGTGTGCGACGACATGGTGAATCTGGTCCTGGGCAATGAGATCTTCGTCCAACGCACCCGTGGGGTGGGGATCATGCCCAAAGACCGGGCATTGGCTTTCGGCGTTTCCGGACCCAACCTGCGCGCCTCGGCGGTGCGCTTCGACCTGCGCAAGACCGACCACTACCTGCCCTATGGCGACTTCGAGTTCGACATCCCCACCGGAGTCAACGGGGACTGCTTCGACCGCTATCAGGTGCGTCTCGAGGAGATCCGCCAGGCCACCCGCATCGTTCGCCAGGCGATCGACGGGCTGCCGGGAGGGGAACTGCAGGCCAAGGTTCCCCGGATCATCAAAGTCCCCAAGGGCGAGCTCTACGTTCGGGCGGAGAACCCGAAGGGCGAGATGGGCTACTTCGTGGTGTCGGAGGGCGGTCGCGGCCCGTATCGGCTCAAGATCCGTTCCGCGTCGTTCTCCAATCTCTCGGTTCTCCCCTGGCTGTTGGCGGGCCAGCTGATCCCGGACATCATCGCCATCCTCGGCAGCCTGGACTTCGTGCTCGGGGACGTGGACCGATGAGCGCGCTCCTCGACAACTTCTGGGTGCTTCTCGGCCTCAAGGTCCTGGTGATCGCGGCGGTGGTCCCCCTGGTCTCCCTGGTGTTCATCTTCGCCGAGCTGAAGATCTCGGCTCACATGCAGAGCCGCATCGGCCCCTACTTTGCGGGTGGCCGCTTCGGCTGGGCGCAGCCGCTCGCCGACGGTCTCAAGTTCATGCAGAAGGAAGACCTGATGCCGGCCGACGCCGATGCTCCGGTCTTCAAGTTCGCTCCCATGATCGTTCTGATGTCCACCATTGCGGTGTTTGTGATCGTGCCGTTCAGTCCGAGGTTGATCGTGCGCGATCTCGATCTTGGGGTCTTCTACGCCCTTGCCATCGGCTCCTTTGGCACCATCGGCGTGCTGATGGCGGGCTGGTCGTCGGCCAACAAGTACTCGTTGATGGGCGGGTTGCGCGCCGCCGCCCAGTTGATCGCCTACGAGTTGCCGCTCGTGCTGGCGGTGGTGGGTGTCGTGATCCAGGCGGGGACCATGTCCCTGAACGGGATCGTGGCTGCCCAGGCCGAGCCGGTGTTCATGCTGGGCGACTTCGCCGTACGGCTGCCCTACCTGATGCAGGGCCAGGTGATCGGTTTTGCCATCTTCATCATCGCCATGCTCGCCGAGTTGAACCGGACGCCATTCGACATGCCGATCGCCGAGTCGGAGCTGGTGATGGGGTATCTCACCGAGTACTCGGGCCTGCGCTTCACCATGTTCTTCCTCGCCGAGTACGCCGGGATGTTCTCCATGTCGGCCATCGCCGCCACCTTGTTCTTGGGCGGCTGGTACATGCCCGGTCTCTCCCTGGACCTCCTCGAGTTCGTCGGCCCATTGATTCTCATGGGCAAGGTGTCGCTTCTGGTGTTCGTCATCATCTGGATCCGGTGGACCTTCCCCCGTCTGCGTGAGGACCAGCTGCAATCGCTGGCGTGGCGGTGGCTGATTCCGCTTGCCCTGCTCAATATCGTCGGAACCGCAGTCGTAAAGGTGGTCCTGTGATGGCGCCGAAGCTCCCCGGAGTCGGTCTCGCCAAGGGTCTGTGGCTGACGTTGCGGACCCTGTTCACCCGCCCGGCCACGATCAACTACCCGAAGGAGAAAGAGGTGCTGGTGCCGCGGGCCCGCGGTGTCATCGCCCTCGATGTCGAAGCGTGCACGGTGTGCATGCTGTGCGCCCGCGAGTGTCCCGACTGGTGCATCTACATCGAAGGACACAAAGAGATGCAGCCCCCGTCGAAGCCGGGCGGCAAGCCGCGCAGTCGGGCGACCCTCGATCGCTTCGACATCGACTACGCCCTCTGCATGTATTGCGGTATCTGTGTCGAGGTGTGCCCGTTCGACGCTCTGTTCTGGTCTCCCGATTACGAGTACTCCGAGGGTTCCATCTCGAGCCTGCTCCACGACAAGGAGCGGCTCACCGATTGGCTTGCCACCGTGCCCAAGCCCCCGGCCCTGGAGAGCCAGTGATGCAATTCACCGACTGGATCGCCGATGCCCGCAACGTCGTGTTCCTCGTGATCGCGTTGGCGATGGTGGGGGCAGCGGTGCTGGTAGTGACCAGTCGCAATGTCGTGCACGCCGCACTGATGCTGGTGGTGGCGCTGGCCGGGTCGGCGGCCTTGTTCCTGATGCTTGGCGCCGAGTTCGTCGCCTGGACCGTGGTGCTGGTCTACATCGGTGCCGTGGTCGTGCTCTTCCTCTTCGGAATCATGATCACCCGGGCACCTACCCGTGTCGACTCGGTACGGCTCGACCACAAGCGCCGCTGGCCGGCGTTGGTCGTGGCGCTGGGCACCTTCGCCACGATGGCGACGGTGACGACACTCACTTTCGATGATGCGCTCCTCCCTGAAGGAGTCTCTCGCACCGCCGATGTGGGCGACTCGCTGTTCAACCGCTTCGTGATCCCGTTCGAGGTGGTTTCGTTCGTGCTGCTGGCGGCGCTCATCGGCGGGATCGTTCTGGCCCGGAAGGATCCGGAATGATCGTCAACCAGTTCCTCGTCCTGGCCGCGCTGCTCTTTTCCATCGGCATCTACGGAGTGCTGGTGCGCCGCAATGCGGTATTGGTTTTGCTTTCGATCGAGTTGATGCTGACGGCGGTCAGCATCAACCTGGTGGCCTTCGGGCAGTACGTCCAAGATGCTCTCGTCTCCGGCCAGATATTCGCCCTCTTCGTGATCACCATCGCCGCCGCCGAGGTCGGGATCGGCCTGGCGATCGTCGTGCTGATCTTCCGCAACCGCTCCTCGGCGAACGTCGACGAACTGGACCTCCTCAAATGGTGACGCTCACCGCGGTTCTCGCCCTTGCCGGGGAAGGCCACGAAGCAGTGCACCTCTCCGACGGCGGGGTGCTCGCCCAGTGGGCGTGGTTGATCCCCGTCGTGCCGCTGGTACTCATGTTCGCCATCGTCTTCTTTGGCAAGCGCCTGCCCGCCAAGGGTTGGGAACTGGCCGAGGCGGCGATGGTATTCGTGGCGGTGTACGGGGTGGCGCTCTTCGTGATGAACACCTCCGAGGGGATCTCCTACGAAGGATCGATCGAGATCGCCCGCATCGGGTCACTCACCCTGGAGTGGGGTTGGGTGGTCGATGGCCTCTCCATCATGATGTATGCGGTCGTCGGCGTCGTCGGCCTGGCGGTATTCACCTACGCCAAGGGCTACATGAAGGGCGACGTCCGCTTCACCTGGTTCTTCGCCGCGTTCACTCTCTTCGCCGGAGCGATGCTGGTGTTGGTGTCGGCCCCGAACCTGATCCAGTTGCTCGTCGGGTGGGAACTGGTGGGGCTGGCTTCGTACCTCCTGGTCGGCCACTACTGGGAGGACCAGGCCAACGTGGTCGCGGGGAACAAGGCGTTCCTGGTGAACAAGATCGCCGATGTTGGGCTCTTCGTGGGCGTCATCATCATCGGGGTGACGGTCGGCTCGTTCCGCTTCACCGACATCCTCGACGCGGTCGTGGCCGGCGATTCGGCTCTGGCTCAGGTGGCTTTCTGGGGCGGGCTGGCACTCTTCATCGGGGCGATGGGCAAGAGCGCCCAGTTCCCCTTCCACGTTTGGCTTCCCGACGCGATGGCGGGTCCCACGCCGGTGTCTTCACTGATGCATGCCGCCACGATGGTGACTGCCGGGGTCTATCTCGTGGGTCGCATGTTCCCGCTGTTCCAGACCGACGGCTTTGCCGTCGACGTGAAGGCGATCATGATCGTGGTCGGTGCCCTCACGCTGTTCCTCACCGGACTCATCGCTTTGGTGCAGGACGACATCAAGAAGGTGCTGGCGTACTCCACACTGTCGCAACTCGGATACATGACCGTGGCGATGGGAGCGGGTGCTTACACGGCGGGTCTGTTCCACCTGTTCACCCACGCCTTCTTCAAGGGCCTGCTGTTCCTGTGCGCCGGCTCGGTGATCCACGCGGTGCACTCCAACAACATGAGTGACATGGGCGGCCTGCGCAAGACCATGCCCTGGACCTATCGCACGTTCCTTGTCGGCTCCCTGGCGCTGGCGGGGATCTTCCCGCTCGCCGGGTTTTGGTCCAAGGACGAGATCCTCAACGCGATCTCCTATGACTCTGGTCACGGGGGCGGTACCGTCGCCACCGTGGTGCTGGGGGTCGCGATCGCCGGGGCGTTCATCACCGCCTTCTACATGGCCCGCGCGGTCTATCTCACCTTCTTCGGCGAGTACAAGGGGCACGGCCATCCCCATGAGTCGCCCCGCATCATGACCTACCCGTTGATCGGGCTCGCGGTGCTCTCGATCGTCGCCGGTTTCGCCAACATCCCCGGGGTCTTCACCGGGTTCACCGAGTGGCTGGCGGCGCGTCCTGTGATCATGGGCGATCACCATGCCGAGGCGATCAACTTCGCCTTGGCCGGCATCGGCCTGACAGTGGCGTTGCTGGGAATCGCCGCCGGAACCCGCATCTGGAAACGCGATGCCGCCACCCAGCAGGAGCGGGATCGGTTCCGGATCCCGGTGCTGTACCCGCTGCTCGCCAACAAGTACTACATCGACGACTTGTATATGAAGGGCATCGTCGACCCTATCAAGGGGCCGATCGCCCGATTCACCAACTGGACCAACACGTACATCATCGACGGTGTGATCAACGCCTTCGGGGCAGTGTCGGTGTTCCTGTCGCGCATCGTGTACCAGGGTTTGGATCAGCGCGGCATCGACTTGGCTTTCAATGCGGCCGCATCGGCCACCGGCGAGGCCGGCGATGCGGTGCGTTACACGACATCGGGGCGCATCCAGGAGTACGCCGGCGGACTGTTCGCCGGCGCGGTGCTGCTGGTGGTGGGTTTCCTGATCTTCACCTAGAGCGCGCGCCAATATACGGAGGAGGACGAGGAGATGGACTGGTTTGCAAACGGATGGGGCCTGAGCCTCATCGTGTTCCTGCCTCTGGCGGGGGCGTTATTGGTGCTGATGCTCCCGCGCAAGCAGGAGCTCGCCGCCAAGGCCACCGCACTGCTCTTTGCCCTGGCTTCCTTCGCCGGGTCGGTCTACGCCGCCATCACCTTCGAACTGGGTTCCTCCGCCCAGTTCCAGCTGGGTACGGACGTGTCGTGGATCTCCGCGATCGGATCCCGCTTCCACATCGGCATCGACGGGATCAGCCTGCCGCTGCTCGTGCTGTCCACGCTGATCACGCTGCTGTGCATCGTGTATTCGTGGGACCACTGGCCGGAACCGCACAACCCCAAGGGGTTCCTGGTGCTCATGCTGATCCTGGCGACCGGAATGAACGGCACCTTCGTCGCCCTCGATCTGGTGCTGTTCTTCATCTTCTTCGAGTTGGTGCTGCTCCCGATGTACTTCATGATCGGGATCTGGGGCGACCGCACCAAGATCAAGCTTCCCGGCTTCAGGCGAGAGGTCGAGACCCGGCTCTACGCATCGATCAAGTTCTTCCTCTTCACCTTGTTCGGATCGGCGTTCATGCTGCTCGGTTTCCTGGCCCTGTACTTCAAGTCCGACCCGCACACCTTCGACATGGTCGCCCTGGCGGAGGCGGGACGGGCGGGGGCTTTCGCCGGCGCATTCGGGGGCTGGGTGTTCGCGGCGCTCTTCTTGGGCTTCGCGGTCAAAGTGCCGATGTGGCCGTTGCACACCTGGCTGCCCGATGCGCACACCGCGGCCCCGACGGTGGGCTCCGTGCTGCTGGCGGCGATCCTCTTGAAGCTGGGCGCGTACGGGTTCATCCGGATCAGTCTGCCGATCCTTCCCGAGCAGGCCCAGCAGTGGGCCCCGGCAATCGCGATCCTGGCGGTGATCGCCATCATCTATGGATCGCTGGCGTGTCTGGCGCAAACGGACCTGAAGCGCCTCATCGCGTTCTCCTCGGTGGGGCACATGGGCTTTGTGATGCTCGGGATCGCCACACTGACCGACATCGGCATCAATGCCGCCGTCATCGGGATGGTGGCCCATGGCCTGATCACCGGCCTCCTCTTCTTCCTTGCCGGATCGATGCAACACCGGTATCACACCCGGGAGATGTCGCGCCTCGGCGGAAACATGAAGCTGATGCCGGTTCTCGGCGGTCTGCTCGGCTTCACCGCGATGGCTTCGCTGGGACTCCCGGGCCTGGCCGGCTTCTGGGGCGAGTTCATGGCGTTGCTCGCAGCATTCAATCCCCTGGACGGTCTCAGCCTCACGGTGTTCCGCACGGCGATGGTGATCGGCGCCGTGGGGACGGTGCTCACCGCCGGATACCTGCTGTGGATGCTGCAGAAGGTCAATCTCGGCGAAGTGCCGGCTGAGTGGGCGGGCAAGGAGTGGCACGACGCCGACCGCTTCGAACTGGCCGCATGGGTGCCGTTGGTGATCGCCATCTTCGCCATTGGGGTGTATCCCAAGATCATCTTCGGCGCCACCGACGGCGCCGTGGTGAACCTGATCCGGTCGGCGTTCGGAGGCTGAGTGTTCGATTACCACGCCCTGGCGCCGGAGCTGATCCTCGGGGTGACGCTGCTCGCCGTGCTCGCCGTCGACCTCATCGTCTCCGAGCAGCGCAAGTACCTCGCCGGGGTGGTGGCGCTGGTGGGAATGGTGGCCGCCGCTTTCCCGCTTCTCACCCTGGCGTTTTGCGACTCGATCTCCGGATGTACCGACACCGGCACTCGAGCTCTCTTCGACGGGTCCTACGTGTTCGACGACTTTGCGCTGGTGCTCAAGGGCCTGTTCCTGGTCAGCGGTGTCATCACCCTGCTGCTCTCCGTGGGCTATCTGGAGAGCGACGACTATTACCAGGGAGAGTTCTACTTCCTGATCCTGGCCTCGGTGACCGGGGCCGTGGTGATGGCCTCGGCCCGCGACCTGATCACGATCTTCGTCGGGCTCGAGCTGGTGTCGGCTCCGGCATTCCTCCTTGCCGGGTGGCGCAAGGGCGACCTGCGGGGCAACGAGGCATCGCTGAAGTTCTTCCTCACGGGCGTGCTCGCCACCGCGGTGATGCTCTTCGGGATGAGCCTGGTGTTCGGGCTCACCGGGGAGATCACCTTTGCCGGGATCGCCGCAGAGTCCGCGGTGCGCGGCCTCGGTGCGGAGCCGGCCTTTGTCATGGGGGTGGTGTTCGTCCTGGTCGGGTTCGCATTCAAGGTTTCCGCGGTGCCCTTCCACTTCTGGGCCCCCGACACCTATCAGGGCGCGCCGACGCCGGTGGCCGCCTACCTGTCCGTGGGGTCGAAGGCTGCGGGCTTCGTCGGCCTCCTGGTGCTCTGTTATCAGGCTTTTGCGGCGGTGCCGGAGATTTGGGGTCCCATCCTCTGGGTGCTGGCAGCAGCGTCGATGACGATCGGAAACCTGGGAGCGCTCAAGCAAACAAACATCGTGCGTCTACTTGGCTACTCATCGATCGCCCACGGAGGATTCATTCTCGTGCCATTCGCCATGGCGGCGTCCTATGACAGCGTGGGACTCGCCGACGCGTTCTTCGGCTCTATCACCTATCTCCTGATCTACGCCTTCATGAATTTGGGAGCGTTCGCCGTGGTGATCGCCGCCGCCACCAAGGCCAAGTCGGGGGAGATCGCCGACTGGGCCGGGATGAACCGCTACGCCCCGGGGACGGCCGCGCTGCTGGCGCTGTTCTTCTTTGCCCTGGCAGGCATTCCTCCGTTGGCGGGTTGGTTCGCCAAGTTCGTCATGTTCCGCGCCGTGCTCGGGGTATTCGAGTCCGGCTGGGCTGTGGCCCTGGCGATGATCGCCGCGGTGAACGCCGTGATCGCACTCTTCTATTACGCCCGGGTGGTCAAGAGCGTCTACATGGACGAGGTGCCGATTAGCGTGCCACGCGAGGAAGCGGCCGCCCTGCCCACCGCCCCCTCGCTGGTGCTGGCCATCGCCCTCACCGCCGCGGTCGTGGTCGTCGTCGGCTTCTTCCCGCAAATCCTGGCGTACTTCGGCGAAGCCGCGCGGTCGTTCCGAGGCTGAGCTGGTTCGCGAAGGCGAGATGGCAGATGGCAGATGACAGTTGGGGGTCCTTTGTGTGATCTGTTGTCTGTGATCTGTCATCTGTGATCTGTGATCACCCCTCTATCCCGACTAGCTCCGCCCCCCAGGGGCAGTAACGATCGCCGGCGCCGGCCACCCAGGCTTCGTACCCGATCTCGTCGATGTAGCTGGCGGTGCCGTCGCAGACCTCGACGGTGAAGTCGGCGAACTCGACCTCGACGAGGTGCCAGTCGTGGCCGAGGTTGATCCCGCCATCACCCCGCAGGATCTTCCCGTTGGGGATCCCCGGCTGGGTGCCGTCGGCAAAGGCGGTCCTGGCCTGTTCGGCGGCGGTCCCGGTGAGCAACACCTTGAAGTTGCCGTCGGGGGTGCGGAACTCGGCGATCACCGCCCCCTCGGGCAGCGTGGTGGTCGCGGTTCCGGCAGCGTCGTCACCGCAGGCCGCGAGGAGTACCAGCAGAGTTGTCACCGCGATGGCCTTTTTCATAACGGGTTTGACGCCGCTCGGTCCGTCGCGGTTCCGGGAGCTGCGAGCTCAGAAGTCAGAAGCTGTCGACTGTCGAGACTCAGCGCAGCTCCACCTCGTACTTGCGGCCACACGATGGGCACTTGGTGGTCTTGCCGACCAGTCCAGGAACACTAGTTCCGTCGAAGGGGCAATGGGTGAGAAGGGTCGGCTCGGTCTGGGCTGACATCCGGTGCACCACCGGGGTGGCGATCGCCGCCGCGGCGAAGAGCACCATCACGACGCCGAACCACCGCCAATACCCCTCGGGCAGGTCATTGTCGGCCCACATGGAGGTAACGATCATGGCGCCAGCGAGGACGGTGAGCGCGCTGGCTGCCCCGCGCACCCAACGCAGGGCACCGGATCCCGGCCATGCGGACAGCAGGCTGATGAGTGCGGCGGTGATCGAGAACACCAGCACCGTGGCGGCAGCCATGAAGAAGTTGTCGCCGGGTTCGGTCCACATGGCAAAGATGAACATTCCCGCCGAGACCGCCGCCGCCACCATGCCGAGTCGTGGCCACCACCAGGCCCGACCGGCGCTCGCTGCTGGAGCACACACCAGGGATATGACAGCGCCCATCGTGGCGAGCAGCGATGTGCCCAGGATCTTGCCGCCGGTCTCGCCCATCTCGCCTCCGAGGAGGGCGAAGATGCCGATCCCGGCATTGATGGCGACCAGGATGAGGATCGTCTTGAGGAATGTGGCGCGTTTCATGGGCACATCATGTTCGGTTGCGGCGACCGCGGCGACGGATCGCTCTGGGTGCGACCTTCAACTCCAGCTCAGATATCCCCGCTGAAGGTGTCGCAGAGGTTGGGGTCGCCGGAGTCCAGGCCGACGCGGAACCACGCTTGCCGCTGCTCGGATGAACCGTGGGTCCAGGTCTCGGGATTGACCTGTCCCTGGGTCTGTTCCTGGATCCGGTTGTCCCCTACGGCTTCCGCGGCGTCGATCGCCTGTGCGATCAGCTCGGGTGTGATGGGCTCCAGGAAGCCGGTCGCCTCGGCGTGGCTCGCCCAGACTCCGGAGTAACAGTCGGCCTGGAGTTCCGTGCGCACCGAGATGCCCTCGGCACCGGCGCCACCCTGGGAGTTCAGGTTGCCGAGCAGGTTCTGGATGTGGTGCCCGTACTCGTGGGAGAGCACATACGCCTCGGCGAACGGGCCTCCGGCGCCGAGACGGGACTGCAGTTCGGCAAAGAATCCCAGGTCGATGTAGACCCCGCCGTCGGGCGGGCAATAGAAAGGACCGACCGCGCTGGTGGCGTATCCGCAACCGGTGGTCACCCCTCCCTCGAAGAAGGTGGTGGGCGCGAGCCGATATCCCTCGACTACACCGCCCCAGTACGCCTGGATGCTGTTCACGTATCCGATGATCCGGCAATCGTCGCGCGTGGCGGCATCGGCACCGGTCTGACACTCCTGGTTGATGTCGGTGTTGGGGCCCCCGGCTGTCGTTCCATTGAGGCTGGCCACCTGCGAAGGGTCGCCACCCATGACGAGGTACAGCACCACGGCAAGGATTCCACCCAGTCCACCGCCCAGGGCGAGGCCGGGACTGATCCCCCGCCGATCCCGAACTTGGCCCGGATCGAGGTCCGCATCACGTCTGATGGTCATGATTCACTCCTCACGTGGCAGCGACGAGGCTAAAGCGCCCGCACGAAGCGCGGCGTGGCTGAGCAGCGGCTCAGTCGATGACGAACGTGACCTTCAGGTCCACCTGAAAGCCCACGACCGCGTCACCCTTGATCATTACCTTCTGCTGTGACACCCAGGCTTCGCGAATGCCGTGTACGGACTCGCCGGCCTTGGCGATCCCGGTCCTGATGGCATCCTCAAACGACTTCTCCGACCGAGCCGTGAGCTCGATGATCTTGGCAATCGACATGGATCCTCCCGGGGTTGCTTACCGATTCCAGGCTAGGAGTGCTCTGGTTACTGCGCACTGGTGAG
>JBKKBI010000063.1:0-20971 GCA_046714175.1 Acidimicrobiia bacterium
GAGCCGGATCTCACGCCGGAACAGGAGAGCCGCCTAGACGCGCTCGTCGCCCGTCGTCGCTCCGGTGAACCCCTGCAGTATCTGGAGGGGACCGTGGATTTCGGACCGCTCACGCTCAAGGTGGACCGCCGCGCCCTGATTCCCCGGCCCGAGACCGAACGGGTGTGGGAGGAAGCGGTGGCGTCGATGCGGGTCGCCGGTCCCGGAACCGTGATCGTCGATCTCGGAACCGGTTCGGGCTGCCTGGCCCTCGCCCTCAAGCACGCCTTTCCCGAGGCGCGGGTGGTCGGGGTCGACATCGATCCGGATGCGTTATCCCTCGCCTGGGAGAACGCGCTGGCAACCGGATTGGACGTGGAGTGGTTGGAGGGGGACTTGTTCGGCGCCCTGCCCCGTGATCTCAAGGGTCGCATCGACCTCATCGTCTCCAACCCGCCCTATGTGGCCACCGGGGACTCCCTACCGGCCGAGGTCGCCGAGCACGAACCCCATGTGGCGCTCTACTCCGGGCCTGGGGGCACGGAGGTGTTGGCCCGGATAGCTGAGGAGTCTTACTGGTGGGTGGGGGTCGGGGGCTGGGTCATCTGTGAAATCGGTGACGGACAAAAAGACGGAGTGCTCGGGCTGTTCTCGGCGTTCGATCGCGAGGTACGCCCCGATCTGGCTGGCCGGGATCGGATCTTGGTGGCGCGCAAGGGAGCGAGCTGTTGTTTGTGAGGCCTTTCATGCGAGAGGGGCGATGATGCCGGGCCGACATGACATGGCTCCGGCGCTCACCGCCCTCGCCCACGGACTGCTCATCGGGCTTCCTACCGACACCGTGTATGGCATCGCAGCCGATCCCGGGCAGGAAGCCGCGGTGCGGCTTCTCTATGCCGTCAAGGGGCGGGAGGAGAACAAGCCGATCCCGATTTTGGCTGCCTCGCTCGTCGATGCCCGTCGCTTCGGGTTGGTCCCCGACGAAGCTGCAGCCCACTGGCCGGGGGCTTTGACCGTGGTGGTGCCGCGGACGCCACAGGCGCCGCACTGGGTCGGCGACCCGGTCCGAGACACGGTGGCGATCCGGGTGCCCGCCCATCCGCTGGCACTCGAACTGCTCACCCGATCCGGTCCCCTGGCGGTGACGAGTGCCAATAAGTCCGGGGAGCCCGCGGCCCGCGATGACACTGCGGCGCGCGCCGCGCTCGGAGATGCGGTGGCCCTGTATCTGCCCGGTGAAGCGCCGGGGGGGCGGGAGTCGACCGTGGTGGACCTCACCGGGTTCCGGGCCGTGGTGCTCCGCGCCGGTCCCGTAGCCTGGGAGCGATGAGCAGACAGCGCGGATCCCGTCCCCGGCCCGCCCCCGACCAGCGGCGGTACCAGGAGCATTTCTCGCCTAGGCGGCCGTCGCGGGTCGACACTCCGCCGGCCCTGGCGCCAAGCCGTCGTCGCTTGTGGGCAGCTGTGCTGCTGGCCACTCTGGTGCTGGTGTTCGCCTTCACCGGCGTGGTCACCGCCATCGTCGAGGAGGATCAGGGTGACAGCGACGCGGCCCGCCTGGCGGTCTCATTGGCAGTGGCTCTGGTCCCCGTGGCATTCACAGTGCTGGCTCGGGTCTCGCGCGCCCCGCACCCATTCCGGTTGGTGTTGATCGCCAGCCCGGCGGCGATTGCCGGCTACCTCGCGCTCGGCTCACTGATTCGGGAGCCGACATCGTCGCTGGTGCTCGCGTTCGGCGTCGCCGGCGCGTTCGTGCTCCGGATCGACCCGCCGCACCGGCGGGCCCCGCGCATCACCGCGGTGAGCATCACCGCCCTGCTGACGCTGTTGCTCTACGTGGTTGCTCCCGCGGCCGCGGTGGTGGCGGCCCCGTTCCTACCGTTTGCGGTGTTGATCCTGGCAGATCGTCTGACGCGGCCCCGACTGGAGCACTGACCCCCGGCTACCCTCGGCGGCGGAGGTCACCATGGACGCCACGAGCCCGATCGAAGTCGTCGATCCCGAGGTAGCCACCCTCATCGCCGCCGACGCCCGGCGCCAGCGCACCAACATTCAGCTGATCGCCTCGGAGAACTTCGTCTCCCGGGCTGTGATGCAGGCGTCCGGTTCGGTGCTGACCAACAAGTACTCGGAGGGGTATCCCGGCAAGCGCTACTACGAGGGATGCGAATTCATCGACGCGGTGGAGTCGCTCGCCGCCGCCCGGGCGTGTGCACTGTTCGGAGCGGATCACGCCAACGTGCAGGCGCACAGCGGGGCGCAGGCAAACATGGGGGTCTACTTCGGTTTGCTCAAGCCGGGCGACAAGATCCTCGGGATGCGGCTCGATCAGGGCGGACACCTCACGCACGGGTCGCCCGTCAACTTCTCCGGCCTGCTCTACGACTTCGTCGCCTACGGAGTGGATCCCGATAGCGAGCTGGTGGATATGGCCGAGGTGGCCGCAGTAGCGCGGAAGGAGCGGCCCCGAATGATCGTGGCCGGCTACTCGGCATACTCGCGCATCCTGGACTGGTCCGGGTTCCGTGCCGTTGCCGACGATGTGGGTGCGCTCCTCATGGTCGATGCCGCCCACATCATCGGCCTGATCGCCGGTGGCGCTCATCCCAACCCGATGCCGTTCGCCGATGTGGTCACCGCCACCACTCACAAGGCGCTGCGCGGACCCCGGGGCGGGCTGGTGCTATGCCGCTCCGAGCACAGCGCGGCCATCGACAAGGGCATCTTTCCCAACGCCCAGGGGGGACCGATCAACAACCAGATCGCCGCCAAGGCGGTCTGCTTCGGTGAGGCCGCGACTCCGCAGTTCCGCGACTACGCGGCCCAGATCGTACGCAACGCCGCCGCCATGGCCGCCGCGGTACAGGAGGAAGGGATCCGGGTGGTGTCGGGCGGGACCGACAACCACTTGTTCCTGATCGACCTGAGGTCGGTTGATTCCGAACTCACCGGCCGCGACGCCGCCCGACACCTGTCCACGGTCGGTATCACCCTCAATTTCAACACGATCCCCTTTGATCCTCGGCCCCCTTATCGCGCCACCGGGCTGCGCATCGGGCTCCCCGCTGTCACCACCTGCGGGATGAAGGAGACGGAAGTGGCGGAGGTGGGCCGGCTGCTGGCCGCCGGGTTGCAGCGCCGTGGCGACGCCGCCGCCCTCGCCCTGGTTCGGGCCCGGGTAGCCGAGTTGGCCGCAGCCTTCCCGGCTTATCCCAACGACTTTCCCGGGCACGTGTGAGGCGGCGTGCGACGCGATTTGTCTCGTTCCGACCCGCCCCGTACATTGTGAAAGAAGGCACAAGCCGTGTCGGGAGGGGAGCGCGGTGAGCGAATCCGTCCACCGTCGAGTATCCGAGCATGTCGCCGCGGGCGTGGAGTCGTCGGCATTTCTCGGGTCGATCCTGGCGGGCTGGTTGGTTGGATTCCTGGGGGACAAGGCGCTGGGTACCTACCCGCTGCTCGTGGTGTTGGGGATCATCGCCGGCTCGGTCATCGGCTTTTGGAGGATGTGGATGATTTCGAGTCGAGACGATGCGCACTGACGTCGAGGCCACCCTCGCCCGCGCCATCGTCCGCCGCGCCGTCATCGTTGGTCCCATCATCGTTGCGGGCTTCGGAGTCGCTCGCGGCGTCGACGGCGCCATCGCAGCCGCCGTCGGGGTGGCGATCGTAGTCGCCAACTTCCTGCTTTCCGGACTCGTGCTGTCGGCGGCGGCGACCATCTCCCTGACCCTCTATCATGCCGCCGCGCTGTTCGGCTTCCTACTGCGTCTCGTACTGATTACGGTCGTGATGCTGCTGGTAGCGCAACTGTTCGAGATCGATCGCATCGCCTTCGGCGTGGCCGCGGTGGTCAGCTATCTGGTTCTGTTGACGCTGGAGGCCGCAGCGGTGGCGCGACGGGGAGCAAAGGAGTTGGAGTGGACGTCCTGATCCTGGCGAGTGAGGAATGCGATACCGCCAAGGAGATCATCTGCGCGCCGACCAACGTCATCGAGCTGTTCGAGTTCAAGGAGCCCCTGTTCTCCATCGGCCCGCTCGACTTCACCCGGACGGTGATCCTGATCTTCCTGGCGATGTTCATCGTCCTCGGCGCGCTCTACTTCGCGTTCCGTAAGCCGAAAGTGGTACCGGGCAAGTTCGGCGTCGTCATGGAGTCCATCGTCTCGTTCGTTCGCGACGATGTTGCCAAGGGCACCATCGGGCACGAGGGCAGCAAGTACGCCCCGTACCTCCTGTCGATGTTCCTGTTCATCCTTGTCGGCAACCTCTTCGAGCTGACGCCGTTCATCAACTTCCCGATCACTTCGCGCATGGCCATTCCATTGATGTTGGCCGTGTTCACCTGGGTGCTCTTCATCTTTCTGGGGTTCTCCAAGAACGGCTTCTCGTACCTCTCGGCGATCGTCTGGCCCAAGAGCGTGCCGATCGGGTTGCGGTGGCTGGTGGGGCTCATCGAGTTCGTGTCGACGTTCATCCTCAGGCCGATCACCCTGGCGGTGCGGTTGTTCGCCAACCTGGTTGCCGGCCACCTGATGCTGACCCTTCTCCTGGCATCCGGCTGGCTGTTTTTCGCCAGCGTCGGTGACATCGGAGTGCGTGCCGCCATCGGCGTGCCGTGGTTCGCGTTCGGGCTGCTGATCTTCGTATTCGAGTTCGTCGTCGCGGTGCTGCAGGCATACATCTTCACGCTGCTGACGGCGGTGTACATCCAGACATCGGTGCATCCGGAGCACTAAGGAGGGAATCGAGGAAATGGAAGAGATCAAGGGAGCCATTGCGCTCATCGGCTACGGACTGGCGGCGATCGGTCCCGGTATCGGGATCGGCATCGTCGTGGGCAACGCCATTCAGGCGATGGCTCGCCAGCCGGAGGCCGCGACCGTAGCCCGCACGACGATGTTCCTCGGGATCGCCTTCACCGAGGCGTTGGCCCTGATCGGCTTCGTCCTGTTCTTCATCGCCTGAGGAGGCCGCGAACGTGATGCACCATCTCGTACCGATTAGGCTCGTCGGCCAGGTAAGCGAAGAGACAGCGTCGGAGCCGGGCGGCATCGACCTGCTCCTTCCGGCGTCGTCGGAGTTGATCGCAGGTCTGCTGGCCTTTGCAATCATCTTCATCTTCGTATGGAAGTGGGTGCTGCCCACGGTCGACAAGCGGCTCGAGGCGCGCCAGCAGGCCATCACCGGCCAACTCACCGCGGCGGAGACGGCCAAGCTGGAGGCGGAGAGCCTCTTGGTGGACTACAAGCAGCAGGTGGCCGGTGCCCGTGACGAGGCCAACCGCATCGTCGAGGACGCCCGACGCAACGCCGAGACACTTCGCGTCGAGACCGTGTCCCGGGCCAATACCGAGGCCGCCGAGATCGTGCGCAAGGCACGCGACGAGGCCGCCGGAGAGAAGGACCGGGCTGCGGTCGGCATCCGTGCCGAAGTGGCGGCACTGTCCCTCGCCGTCGCAGAGAAGGCGGTCGTGGGCGCGGTGGATGCCAAGGCCCACCAGAAGCTGGTGGATCAGTACATCGCAGAACTGGGAGGTTTGCGCCCTTGACGGCCGCCGAAGACCGCATTGATGGCTACGCCGCGGCGATCCTGGAGGTCGCCGGGGCAGAGGACCAGTTGGAGCGCGTGGGCGACGAGCTATTCCGGATCGCTCGTGCCTTCGAGTCGTCGAACCCGCTGCGGGAGGCGCTCACCGATCCGCGCATTCCTGTGGAGCGGAAGCAGGGCGTAATCGATGATCTGCTCGGTGGGAAGAGCTCGCCGCTCACAGTCAATCTGATCGGCTTCGTTGTCAGCGCCGGACGAGCCTCCGACCTGCCCGCCATCGCCGACCGGGTAGCGGCCCGGGCCGCGGCCACCCGCGACAAGGCAGTGGCCGAGGTCCGCACTGCGATCGAGTTGGACGCAGCCACCATCGAACGGCTTACCGCGGCGCTCAATACCGCCACGGGAAAAGACGTCGAAGTGAAGGTCGTCGTCGATCCTTCGGTGATCGGGGGGGTCGTGGCCCGGGTGGGAGACGTCGTCATCGACGGCACGGTGAGCCACCGCCTGCAGCAGATCCGCGAGACCCTGAACCAGCGGTGAGGAGATCTACATGGCCGAACTGACCATCAATCCGCGCGACATCACCGAGGCGTTGCGCCGCAACCTGGCAGGCTGGTCTCCCACGCTCGAAGCCGCCACCGTGGGCTATGTCACCACCATCGGGGACGGGGTAGCCCGCGTGTCGGGGCTCCCCGGAGCGATGGCCTCGGAACTCCTCGAATTTCCCGGAGGTCTGCTGGGTGTTGCCCTCAACCTCGATGAGGACTCGATCGGCGCCGTAATCATGGGCGAGGCCTCCCACATCCAGGAGGGCGATCCGGTCAGTCTCACCGGCAAGGTGCTGTCCGTTCCGGTGGGCGACGCCCTGCTGGGCAGGGTGATCGACCCGCTGGGAAACCCGATGGACGGCAAAGGCCCGATCACCAGCACCGAGACCCGCCTCCTGGAGACCCAGGCGCCGTCGGTGGTGGAGCGCCAGCCCGTGCATCAGCCGCTGCAGACCGGCATCAAGGCCATCGACGCCATGACGCCCATCGGCCGTGGTCAGCGCCAGCTGATCATCGGCGACCGGCAGCTGGGCAAGACCGCCATCGTGGTGGACACGATCATCAACCAGCGCGAGTCCGGCGTGAAGTGCATCTACGTCGCCATCGGGCAGAAGTCGTCAACCGTCTCCGAAGTGGTGGAAGTCCTGGAGCGCAACGACGCCATGGCTTACACCGTGGTCGTCAACGCCCCGGCCTCGGCCGCCCCGGCCCTGCAGATGTACGCCCCTTACGCCGGATCCGCCATAGGCCAGCATTGGATGTACAACGGCGAGCACGCCCTGGTGATCTTCGACGACCTGTCCAAGCAGGCCGTGGCCTATCGCGAGATCTCGCTGCTGCTGCGCCGTCCCCCGGGCCGCGAGGCGTATCCCGGTGACGTGTTCTACCTCCACTCCCGGCTCTTGGAGCGCTGCGCCAAGCTGTCCGACGAACTGGGCGCCGGCTCGCTCACGGGGCTTCCCATCGTGGAGACCAAGGCTGGCGACGTCTCCGCCTACATCCCGACCAACGTGATCTCCATCACCGACGGGCAGATCTATCTCGAGGGTGACCTGTTCTACTCCGGGGTGCGCCCGGCGATCAACGCCGGCATCTCGGTATCCCGGGTCGGTGGCAACGCCCAGATCAAGGCGATGAAGAGCGTGGCCGGTTCGCTCCGCCTCAACCTGGCGCAGTTCCGCGAGTTGGAGGCCTTTGCGGGATTCGGCTCCGACCTCGACTCTGCCTCGCAGGCGCAGTTGGCCCGGGGGCGGCGCGTGGTCGAGGTGCTCAAGCAGCCCCAATATCGGCCGGTTCCGGTTGCCGACCAGGTGCTCTCGATCTACGCCGTCACCAACGGTCTCATGGACCAGGTCGCAGTGGAGCGGACCTCGGAGTTCGAGCGCGGCCTATCCGACTACTTGCGCACTCGGCATGCCGGCCTCATCGACCACATCAACACTACGGGCACCCTTCCGGAGAAGACCGCGCTCGATGGGGCGATCGCTGAATATCTCGAGCGGTTCCAGGCGGGATAGCGGACAGTGGCCAGCGCAGAACTCCGCCGTATTCAGCGCCGTATCAAGAGCGTGCGTTCGACGATGAAGATCACTCGCGCCATGGAGCTGATCGCCACGTCACGCATTGCCCGGGCGCAACATCGGGTCGCGGCCGCGCAGCCATACATCCGCAAGATGAATGAGGTGATTCGCAACGTTGCCGCCGCCTCCGGGGGCGCAAAGCACTCGTTGCTGGCGACGCGCCCGGTGCTCACCGCCGGTGTGCTGGTGGTGAGCTCCGATCGGGGCCTTGCCGGCGCCTACAACGGAAACGTGATCCGCCTCGCCGAGACCCGGTTGATCGAGCTGAAGCGATCCGGCACCGAGGCTCGGGTATATGTCGTCGGCCGCAAGGCCCAGTCGTACTTCCGCTATCGCGGCTACCTGATAGAGCAGGCGTTTCTCGGGGTCACAGACACCCCGGGGTACGGCGATGCCCGGGCGGTGGCCAACGTTCTGATGAACGACTTCGCCGAGGGGATCATCGACTCGGTCGAGGTGTTCACCACCCGTTATGTCTCGGCACTCACCCAGACCGCCAACACGTGGCCTTTGTTGCCGATCAAGCCCCCGCACGGGGCCAGCGACACCGCACCCGTCGGCTATACCTACGAGCCTTCTCCCGACGAGATCTTGGGCCGCCTGTTGCCCCGATATGTCGAGGCTTCGGCCTTTGGGATTCTGCTGGAGGCATCGGCCGCCGAGCACGCCGCCCGCCGCCGAGCGATGAAGGCGGCCACCGAGAACGCAGACGAGTTGACCCGGGTGCTCAGCCGGCAAGCCAATCAGGCTCGCCAGGCCGAGATCACCACCGAGATTTCCGAGATCGTCGGCGGCGCCGAGGCGCTGACCCGCGGCTGAGTCCGAGGAGAGAGACAACGATGAACGCAACACTCAGTACCGGCCGGATCGTCAAGGTGGCAGGACCGGTCGTGGATGTCGAGTTCCCACCTGACGCCCTTCCCGAGATCTATTACGCCATCGAGTTCGAAATCGCCGTCGCCGGCAGCAAGAAGGAGACAGTCGTCGCCGAGGTCGCCCAGCACCTGGGCAACAACAGGGTCCGGGCCATCGCCATGAAGCCGACCGACGGCCTGGTGCGTGGCACCCCGGTCCGCAACACCGGCGGCCCGATCTCGGTACCGGTAGGCCCCGAGACATTGGGGCATATATTCAACGTTCTCGGGGAGGCGCTGGACACCCCCGACGGCGAAGTGGGCGCCAAGGTGCGGTGGCCGATCCACCGTCCCGCTCCCGACTTTGCCGACCTGGCGGCGCAGAGCGAGATGTTCGAGACCGGCATCAAGGTCATCGACCTGCTCGAGCCGTATGTGCGGGGCGGGAAGATCGGAATGTTCGGCGGTGCCGGAGTCGGCAAGACCGTGGTCATCCAGGAGATGATTCATCGCGTGGCCACCGAGCACGGCGGCGTTTCCGTTTTCGCCGGCGTGGGGGAACGCACCCGGGAGGGCAACGACCTCTTCGGCGAGATGAAGGCGTCGGGAGTGATCGACAAGGCCGCGTTGGTGTTCGGCCAGATGGATGAGCCGCCGGGAGTGCGGCTCCGAGTGGGCCTCTCCGCCCTGACCATGGCGGAGTACTTCCGCGACGAGATGGGCCAGGACGTACTCCTGTTCGTGGACAACATCTTCCGCTTCACTCAGGCGGGCTCAGAGGTGTCGACACTCCTTGGCCGGATGCCATCGGCGGTGGGGTACCAGCCGACGCTGGCCGACGAGATGGGAGCGCTTCAGGAACGGATCACGTCCGTGAAGGGCAAGTCGATCACGTCCCTGCAGGCGATCTATGTCCCCGCCGACGATCTCACCGATCCGGCGCCGCACACCACCTTCGCCCACCTCGACGCCACGACGGTGCTGTCCCGCAAGATCTCCGAGCTGGGCATCTACCCGGCGGTCGATCCGCTCGACTCCACCTCGCGCATCCTCGACCCCCGGGTCGTGGGTGACGAGCACTACACCGTGGCCCGGCAGGTCCAGCAGATCCTGCAGCGGTATCAGGACCTTCAGGACATCATCGCCATCCTCGGCATCGACGAGCTGTCCGAGGAGGACAAGCTCATCGTGGGCCGGGCCCGGCGCATCCAGAGGTTCCTCTCGCAGCCGTTCTACGTGGGCGAGCAGTTCATCGGCATCCCCGGCAAGACCGTTCCCCTAAAGGAGACGATCCGCTCGTTCAAGATGATCGTCGACGGCGAAGTCGACAGCATCCCCGAGCAAGCGTTTTATATGCAGGGCGGTATCGAGGACGTGCTGGCGAAGTCGAAGGAGATGGTGAGCGCATGAACTCGGTGCCCGTTGCCCGTTGCCCGCTGCCCGCCAGATCAGATTCCCGGCTTGCGGGTGACGGGCGACGGGTAGCGAATGGCCAGCCGGGAGACGATCGTGGCTAAGCAGTTCTCGCTCTCCATCGTGAGTCCCGAGTCCATCGTTTGGTCGGGCGAGGCGGAGATGTTGGTATGCCGCACCACCGAGGGTGAGATCGGGATCCTGGCCGATCATGAGCCGACGATGGCGGCACTCGCCACCGGTTCGGCCCAGATCCACGCCGGGGGAGAGGTGATCACGCTCGCGGTCCACGGCGGCTTCCTGCAGATCTTCCGCAACGACGTGACCCTGCTCACCGACCGCGCCGAGATCGCGGTGGGCGACAAAACCGCAGCCGTCGACCTGGCGCGAACCCTCGCCGCGGAGTAGTCGTCGCCCCTCGCCCCTCGCCCCTCCGCAATGTCCCGACCGCGTCGGGTTAGAAGCGGGCGACGAACCGATCTACGTTGCCAGGAAGTCCCCGCCCCAGGGCCTGCGAGATCTGACCCCAGAACATCCCCGCCAGCAGGCCCCGGGGGCGCGCTGCCAGGGTGACCGCCACCGAGGTTCCGGATTGAGCCGCACTCAGGTCGACGCTGATCTCCCCAGCGACTTCGGAAGAATGCAACGCTAGAACCATGCGCTTGTCGGGTACGGCGTCGATGGTGCGGGCGGTGCCGCGGCGACGCATGCCCCCGACCGGTGCGGTCCACTCGAAGGATTCCAAGCGGCCCCCGGCGACGACGGTATTGGACACGGTGTCCATGACCCCGAGGTCGAGCCAGGTGGCAGCATCCTGCAGCGCGTTCCACACCTCGCCCGGCGCCGCCGCGGCAACGGCCCGGTGAGTAAAGGTGGCTTCGGACACCACGGAAAGATACCGGAGGGGGATGCCGGAGGCGGAAGGCCGGATACCGGATGCCGGAGGCCGGAGGCAGTGCCTACCTCAGCAGCGCAGCTCCACGGGCTGGTCGAGGTCTGCGGCACGCACTTCCCAGGCGGTGCAGGCGGCCGACACGGTGTCGGCGAGGGCGTCGATGTCGGTGGAGGCCTCCAGGGCGGCGAGGAACTCCTCGGCGTTCAAGCCGGCCACCGAGACGACGAACTCCTCGGCTGCGGTTACGAAATCGCTCAGGGCGGTGGTCAGGGCGAGGTGCTCGGGCACCATCTCGGGGGGCGGCTGCAATTCCGTGATCGCCTGCAGAGCCTGTCGCCGGATGGCCACCACCGTGGTGATCTGTTCGCGGGTGGCGGCGGCGCCGGGGGGAAGGGCGGCGAAGGAGTCACGGGTCATCTGTTCGGTGATGGCGGCGGTGGCGGCGACGTATTCAGCGACGGGATCACCACCCCCGCCGCACGCCGCCAGGAGTGCCACTGCCGCCAGTGTGGCGCAGCGGCGTCGGAGCCCATGGCGAGCCGGGAGGGGTCGGATCAGCCGCAAGCCTCGAAGTCGCCGAGGCCGAGGAAAGCCGCCAGCGCATCCCGGGTGTTGGGGCCAACCTTGCCGTCGACCGTGAGTCCGCCATAGTTCTTCTGAAACGAGGCGACCGCACCCTGGGTCATCGGTCCGTATACGCCATCCTGGGGGCCGGGGTTGTAGCCCGCCACCGAGAGGAGCTTCTGAATGCTTTTCACGTCGTCCCCCCGGTAGCCCGGCCGGATGACTCGATTGCTCGAGTCGAGCACCGGCATCGCTGGCATGATCCGATACACCTGCCCAATGTGCGTGCGGGTGGTGGCGCCCACCACCCCGTCGGGGGAGAGGCCCCGCCCCTCCTGGAAGGCGCGGATCGCGCCCAGGGTCGAGTTGCCTACCACCCCGTCGACACTTCCGGCGTCGTAGCCGATGGCGTTGAGGAATCGCTGCAGCTCGACGACGGCATGCCCCCGGGAGTCACGCTTGATCAGCGTGGTGGTGGAGAGAAGCGTGTCGAGGGCGCCAGAGTCGGGGGGACGGCACAGTGCCACCGCATTCCCTGTCTGTGCGGAGCGAAGGGCCTCGTAGGAATCGACCAAGACTTTGTCCGGGTCCATGAGTTCGAAGTGCAGGTGGGGGGAGGTGCCCTCGGCGTTGCCGCTGTCTCCGACCCAAGCGATGAGCTGTCCAGCCGCCACGCGGGTGCCTACCGCCAGCCCGGGAGCGATGCCCCAACCCTGGCCGTCATCGGTCCCCGGGGTGTCGTTGTTGAGGTGGATGTACTTGGAAGTCCAGCCGTCGTCATGCTTGATGTGCAAAGTGCAACAGCGTGAGTTGACGTAGCTGATGGTCCCACTGGCGACGGCGACGATGGGGGTCATTTTCGCCGCCATGATGTCGACCGCGTGGTGGGATCCGGTGCCCCGGGTGGACCAGAAGCCCGGGTTGTAGCGGTTTTGACCCACGACCGGGAAGACCAGGGAGTAGGCCACAACCTCGCCGTAGGTGTGTGTCGGGCCGTCGAATGGGGCCTGATGATTGGCCGAGGCGATCGGAACCGCCATTGCCAGGACTACGGCCAATGCGGTGGCCGTAGCGAGGATCAATCGTCGTGTCATCGTGCGCATGGTCTTCGGCCCTCCGCGCGGTTCGGTGTCACGGGTGCGTTCGGGGAGCACCGTAGCAACGGCCGTATTTTGTGCGACATCGGCCGCCAGGTCAATGGTCTTCAGCGATACGGAGGCGGCTGCCAGCGCACGGCGGGGTCGGGGAGGCCCTGGAGCACCGGATGTCCGTGCGACACGATCTCTGCGGGGATGAGCCTCCCGGTGATGGATCCGTCGCTCTCGACGACGATCTCGGCCACCGCGGTGATGTCGCGGTCGTCGCCGAGGCGGGCCCAGACGAAGTTCCCCAGGCCCCAGAAGATGGGGCGGTCGCGATAGGTCTCGACCGGGAGCAGGCGGTGGTGATGGTGTGCCAGGACCACGTCAGCTCCAGCATCGATCATGGCCCGTCCCCGTCCCACCTCGACTCCCGTCGGGGTGGTGGAGAAGTTGCCCGCACCCTGATGGATCGAAACGATCACGATGTCGAACTCCTCATCGAGCGCGGTCACCACCTCGACCATCGAGTCGATGTCGGCCAGGGCTACGCCGGGATCATCCGGCCCGTGGGCATACCAGCCGGCACCACCGCCGACGGCTGAGAACCCGACCACGGCGATAGTCCAGCCCCCGCGGCGGAAGGTGGCCGGAAGCGTCGCCTCTTTCAGGTCGGCCCCTGCGCCAACCGGCGACATTCCAGTCGCGGTCAGGTTGTCCCTTCCTTCGAGCAGTGCTCTCATCCCGGCGTCGCCGGAGTGGTTGTTGGCCAGGACCGCGACGTCGACGCCGGCGGCCGCCATTTCCGGAAGGCCGGCCGTGTCGCAGCGGAGAGCGAAAGGCTTGTCGGCGAGCAGTCGTCCCCCGTCTGCGGGAGCGCACTCCAGGTTGGCGATCGTCAACGCATCGCGGGTGAACAGCCCGCGCATCCCGGAGAAGGCGAGCTGGTAGCCGTGGGTGGCGAACGCGTGATGGAAGCAATTGCACAACAGCACGTCACCGACACCATGGATCACGAGGCGATCCCGAGCCGGTACGCGAGCAACCGCAGCCACGGGCATGGGCGTCGTGGCTGTGATCGTGGTGGTCGCCTGAGTGGTCGCAGGGGCCGTGGCCGCGGTCGTCGCCGGGGCGTGGATCGTCGTCGTGGTGGGTGGTACCGATCCGGAGTCACCGGCGCAGGCCGTCACCACGATTGCTGCGATCAGGGCCCGGTATTTCATCGGCAGCCGAGGGTAGACCGGCACCCCTCCGGCCCTCGGTAGAGTTGCCCGCCGTGCCCGGTCTCCTCTCCTTCCATGCCCACCCCGACGATGAGTCGATCACGATGGGGGGCACGCTGGCCGAGCTCACCGATCGTGGTGTCGCCGTGACCGTGGTGACCGCAACGAGGGGAGAGGCAGGAGAGATCCATAACCGCGACGACTCGGATGAGGTGCGTCACCGGCTCGGGGAGATCAGGGAGGCCGAGGAGCGTGCCGCTCTCGCCGTCCTCGGGGTGTCCGACCTGCAGTTCCTCGGCTATGAGGACTCCGGGATGATGGGAACCGCCGACAACGACCACGTCGGCTCGTTCTGGCGCGCCAACTTCATGGAGGCCACGGGGCGCCTGGTGCGCATCCTGCGCGAGGTGCGTCCTGAGGTGATGACCGCTTATGACCCCTTCGGCGGTTACGGGCATCCCGACCACATCCAGGTGCACCGGGTAGGCACGGCGGCATTCTTCGGAGCGGCCGATGGTGGTCGCTACCCGAGGGCGGAGTTCGGGGAGCCGTGGCGCGTCGGAACCCTGCTCTGGGCCACCTGGTCGCGGGAGCGCGCCACTGGCGTTCGGAGGGCTATGCGCGGTGAGGATGCCGATCTGTTCGACGAGGTCGAGGCGCCCACGGGATTTCCCGGGGTGTTTCTGTCGCTGCGGCGCGACGTCACCGCGCAGTTGGGACGAAAGCGCCGCGCCCTCCTCTGCCACGACACCCAGTTCTCCGTCGAGTCCTGGATTCGGGCGATGCCGGACGAACAGATCGCCGGTTTTCTGGGCGAGGAGGTCTTCATCCAGGTCTGGGGAGACTCCACCGAGCCAGATCCGATCGCGGCGTTGTCCGCCCCGTAGCCGCGCCGGCGAACTCAGCCGCAGGCGGTCGGAATGGCGGCAACGATCCCTGCCGCCGTCGCCGACCATCCCTGCAGGCGATCGGCGATCACCGACACCGGCCCGGGCGATGCGGGGAGATCGGTGTATCCGGCCTCGAACTGCGCCCAGTCGGCGATCACGCTCTCCCGGCTTCCGGTGAGGGTCGCCAGCGACAGGGCCACCGGCCCGGCACGATTGATTGCGACGAAGAAGCCTGCCTCATCACCGGGGAGGGCCCGGGTGGTGGTGGGCCACCCACTGACTCGGTCGGCGACAAGGTTGCGCACCTCAAGGGCCGTCGCAGTGGCGGCAGCCTCCAACTGGGGGGCGCCAGCGGTGGAATCGCACACCGCGGCGGGCAATTCCCAGCGGATCCCCCCGACCAGGATCCCGACCTCGTCGGGCAAAGACCCGATGTGTGCTGTGGTCGGGGCGGCGGCGCCATCACCGCACCCGGCCAGCAGGAGCAGTGTGGCCAAGAGGGTGCGGACTTTCACGGTCATTGGACGCTTCGCGGCCGCAAGGGGTTTCCTTACGATGCCTACGTGGAAACTTCCGCCCGAGAGGCGTGGCGCCGCTGGCTCGAGGGCTGGGCGATTCCCCAGCACCTCATCGACGGTGTCGGGGTGGACAAAGGGCGTTGGGAACCGGAGTTCGCCGAGCGAATCCGACGGTTCGAGCCGGCTGCCGTTCCCCAGTCCGGAACGTTTGCCGTGGTTCACGAACTCAGTGCCGGGGGCAGCGTCCTCGACGTCGGCTCGGGGGCCACCAGCCCCGCCATAGCCCTGGCCGAGCGAGGTCACCGAGTTACCGTCGTCGAGGGAGATGCCGGGGTGGCTAGTTCGCAGGCCGCCGAGGCGGTGCGCGCCGGAACGAAGCTCACCCACGTGATCGGGGCCTGGCCGTTCGTTGCCGGCAACACCGGAGTCCACGACGTGGTGATGTCCGCGGAGACCATATATGGAGTCGTCGGCATCGGGGACTTTGTCGCCGCCATGCATCGCTGCGCACGGCGGGGCGTGGTGATCGAACTCACGCCTCGCCATCCCTGGGCGCCGCTGTCGCGCTATTTCCGCGCTTTGCACGGACTCGACCGCCCGACCCGGCCCAATGTGGATGACTTCATTCGGGTGGTGGAGGAGGTCACCGGAGCGATCACCAAGCAAAGCCGGTGGTCGGTGGCGACGGGTCTGCGTTTCGCCGACATTCAAGAACTGCTCACCTTCTACCGCCGCCGGCTGCTGGTGCCACCGCCGCGGTCCATGGAGGCGGCAGCCCTGCTCGAACCCGACATTCGCCGCACCCAGGATGGATGGCTGGTTCTGGGTGCGGAGGAACGGGAGATGGTCACCGTGTGGTGGAAGAAGTAGCTGTCAGCCAGAACCCATCACCCGGGCGCGTCCCGAACCCATCACTGCACCCACCCAGATCAGCACCAGACCCGCTAGCAGGGTTGCGGGGAGGGCGTCGGCGCCGCCCAGCCGTGATGCCAGGCCCCCGAAGGCGGGGGTGAGACCGCCGACGGCGATGAGAACGAACTCTGGCTGAGAGCTGACAGCTAGGCGGTGTGCGCCGGCAGTTCTGTGCCCGTGGACTCCACCGTCCAGGTTCCCGCCGAGGCGATCAGAGCGGCCAGATCTCCGGGGCCGCGCTTGGCCTGGGCGTCGTGAATCTGCTGTTGCAGGGTCTCCTCGTAGACGGGGCGGGCGACGGAGCGGAAAACACCGATCGGCGTCGGGCCGACGGGGCCGTGGCTGAGCCGGCTCAATGCGTAGGCAGGTCCGGCGCTCTCGGCCTTGGCGTCGTGGGTGTGGATGGCATCGAGGCCGACATCGGCCACGTCCACGATCCGCGCGGTGCCGCCTACGATGACCACCCCCCTGGCCTGATCCGGCCCGAAGACGATCTTCTCCCCGTGCACCAGGTTGATCCGGTTGAGGTCGCGCTCCTCCTTGCCGGTCAGAGCGATGAACGCCTTGTCGTTGAAGACGTTGCAGTTCTGGTAGATCTCGACGAAGGCGGAGCCGCGATGCTGGTAGGCCTGGTTGAGGATTTCGGTGGTGTGGACCCGGTCCATGTCGACGGTGCGGGCGACAAACGTCGCCTCAGCCCCGAGGGCCAGACTCACCGGGTTGAACGGGAAGTCGATCGACCCCGACGGACTCGACTTGGTCTTCTTGCCGACCTCCGAGGTGGGCGAGTATTGACCCTTGGTGAGCCCGTAGATCTGGTTGTTGAAGACCAGGATCTTGAGATTGATGTTGCGCCGCAGCGCATGGATGAGATGGTTGCCCCCGATGGACATCGCGTCGCCGTCGCCTGCCACCACCCAGACCGACAACTCCGGACGGGCGACCGCGAGGCCGGAGGCGATCGCCGGGGCCCGCCCATGGATGGCATGCAGGCCGTAGGTGTTCATGTAGTAGGGGAAGCGGGCGGCGCAGCCGATGCCGGAGACGAAGACGATCTTCTCCCGGTCGACGCCCATTTCGGCCATGAAGTTCTGCACCGAGGCGAGGATTGTGTAGTCCCCGCACCCGGGGCACCACCGCACCTCCTGGTCGGTCTGGAAGTCGGCACGGGTGTAACGGGCCTGGGTCGTCATCCGATCATCTCCATGAGCTTGGCTTCGATTTCGCTGGTCTTGAACGGCTGGCCCTGGACCTTGGGATAGCTGACGGCGTCAACGAGAAAGTCGGCGCGGATCATCCGCACCAGTTGGCCGCGGTTCAGTTCGGGGATGAGCACCTTGCGGTAGCCCTGCACCGCCTCTCCCAGATTGGATGGGAACGGGTTGAGGTGGCGCAGATGGATACGCGCCACCTTCTTGCCTTGGGCCCTGACCCGGCGTACTCCGGCCAGGATGGCACCAAAGGTAGATCCCCAGCCGAGTACCAGGACCTCGGCACCTTCGTCGCTGTCAACTTCGACGTGAGGGATGTCCGCGGCGATGCCCCTGATCTTGCCCTCGCGTAGGACTGTCATCGCTTCGTGGTTCGCCGGCTCGTAGGAGACATTGCCTTTGCCATCCTTCTCCAGGCCGCCGATGCGGTGCTCGAGCCCCGGCGTGCCGGGCACCGCCCAAGGCCGGGCCTGGGTCTGGGGATTGCGCAAGTAGGGGATGAACTCGCCATCGGGTCCATTGGGTGCCACTGCGAATGGAACGCTGATGTCGGGGAGATCGCTGAGGTCGGGCAGCCGCCACGGCTCGGTGCTGGTCCCGATGTAGCCATCGGAAAGCAGGATCACCGGTGTCATGTACTTCAGGGCGATTCGTGCCGCTTCGATCGCGGCGTCGAAGGCATCCGACGGATGGGAGATGGCGACGATCGGAAGGGGGGACTCGCCGTGGCGCCCGTACATCGCCATGAGTAGGTCGGCCTGCTCGGTCTTGGTGGGCAGTCCGGTCGAGGGACCGCCGCGCTGCACATCGATGACCAAGAGCGGCAGCTCGGTCATCAGTCCGAGGCTCATCGTCTCGCTCTTCAGCGCAAGGCCGGGCCCGCTTGTGCCGGTTACCGCGAAGTGGCCAGCGAAAGCGGCGCCCAGTGCTGCGCCGACTGCGGCGATCTCATCCTCCGCCTGGAAGGTACGCACGCCAAAGTTCCGGTGCCGGGCCAGTTCATGGAGGATGTCGGAGGCGGGGGTGATCGGATATGACGCGTAGAAGACCGGAAGCCGGGCGGCTTGTCCGGCGGCGATGAGCCCCCACGCCAACGCCTGGTTGCCGGTGACATTGGTATAGGTGCCGGCGGGAAGCCGCGCGGGCTCGACCCGATAGGTGTGGCGGAACATCTCCGTCGTTTCGCCCAGGTTGAAGCCGGCACGGAAGGCCAGTTCGTTGGCGGCCTTGACCTCCGGCTCACGAGCGAACTTGGACTCGATCCACTGCAGGGTCGGCTCCAGTGGACGCTGGAACATCCACGTCATCAACCCCACGGCAAAGAAGTTCTTGGACCGCAGGGCGTCGCGACCCTTGACACCGGAACCCTCCAAGGCACGCTTGGTCAGGTCTTCCATCGGCACCTTGAGCACGCGGTAGGCATCGAGGGATCCGTCCTCGATCGGATTGGTGGGATAGCCGGCCCGAGTGAGATTGCGCTCGTCGAATGCGTCGGTATTGACGACGATGATTCCGGCGGGAGCCAGGTCCATCAGGTTTGCCTTGAGAGCGGCAGGGTTCATCGCCACGAGGACATCGGGCTGGTCGCCGGGCGTGAGGATGTCGCGATCGGCGATGTGCACCTGGAACGACGACACGCCCGGAAGTGTTCCGGCGGGAGCGCGAATCTCCGCGGGGAAGTTGGCGAACGTGCTGAGGTCGTTGCCGAAAATGGCGGACGCATCGGTGAAGCGGGCTCCGGCGAGCTGCATGCCGTCACCGGAGTCGCCGGCGAAGCGAATCGCGACCGTGTGAACCTGTTCGGCCTCGGGGCTGTCGATCGTGGGCGCTTCCGACACGTCCGGACTCCTAACGGATGAAGAAACTGGCACCGACTCGCCGCGTGGCACAGGCGAACGAGGTTCATTGTACGGTCCTGTTACACCCGAATCACCGTCCCGGACGCGAGAAGGCGCTGATCCCCACCCCCTCCAGCGCGAGGCCGATCTCGAGGAGACGATGCTCTGTCCACTGCGGTCCGATGAGCTGCACCGAGACCGGCGGTCCTGCCCCGTCGCCGCCAGCGAGCGGCAGGGCCAGCGCCGGGAGCCCGGCTTGGTTCACGAGGTTGGTGAACCAGGACAGGGCGGGACGGTGCGGCTCGGGGTCGGCGCCCGCGGCAATCAGGTCCTCTCCGATCACCTTGCGCAACGCCGGGGTGGTTGGGGTAACAAGCACGGCGACTGTGCCGAAGAGTCGCTCGAACGCCGCCACCAGGCGCTGGCGCCACTCCCAGGCGCGGGCGGTGTCATCGGCGGTGTGACCCATGTCGGTGAGCAATCGGTCGCGAAGCGCCGGCCCGTACCGATCGGGATGGGTCGTCATCCAGCCGCGGTGCACCGCGGCCACCTCCGCATAGACCGCGCGGGGCATCGCAGCCGGATCGAGGACTGGGGCCGCGAGGTCGACCATCTCCGCTCCCGCCCTGCTGAGGCCGGCAAGAAAACTGCGCCACCCCGCGGCCACCTCTGGAGCCAAAGGGCGGTCCACCCAGGGATGCGGGACTCCGATCCGAAGGCCGGAGAGCGCGGCAGGTGCGCCGGGTGACTGCACCGGCATCGGGCGCGACCATGGATCTTGCGGGTCGTCTCCGGCGATGGCCAGATACACGGCGGCGGCATCCGTCACTGTCGTGGCGATCGGGCCCACGGTGTCACGCGACGGAGCGACCGGAAACACCCCGGCCAGGGACACTCGGCCGTGAGTGACCTTGAGGCCCACGCAGCCGCATAACGCTGCGGGCACCCGCACCGAGCCGCCGGTGTCGGTGCCGATGGCGACAGGCACCATCCCGGCCGCGACTGCTGCCGCCGAACCGCCGGAGGACCCCCCGGGCGAGGCAGCCGGGTCCCACGGGTTGCGGATCGGGCCGAACCAGTCGTTCTCCGACGAGAAACCGAGTGCGAACTCGTGGAGTCCGGTGCGGCCCACGATCACCGCACCCGCAGCCTCCAATCGATCCACGACCGTGGCGCTTCGCCCCGGGTGCAGGCGGAGGAAGGACGAACCGGCCGTGGTAACCCGGCCGCGGTGATCGATGAGGTCCTTCAGCGCTACCGGGACCCCAGCGAGTGATCCCGGGTCACCCCCGCGTGCCACTACCGCGTCGATCGCGACCGCGCGCTCTGCGGCGGCCGGGTCTGCCGACACGAACGCGTTGTAACGATCCGTGGCGATCTGTGCCAGCGACCCCATGACCTCGGGGACGCAGGATTCGCCGGCTCGGGTGCGGATCGCGATGTCCGCCGCGGTCACGAGAAGTCGATGGATGCCGTGTTGGGAAGAATCGACACCCAGGGCACCCCGGGCGGCACGACGGCAGGCGATCCGTCGGCATTGAACAGTCGGAACGCCTCGTTCGTGCTGTCCCGCTCCCAGGTGCCTTCCCACACCAACCCGTAGGCGAAGATCCGTGCCTTCCCCGAGCCCACGGTCTCGGTGGCCGGGACCGGTGTGCCGCTCACACCTGAGGGGGGGTAGGCGGTGTAGGCGCGGCCCGTGAGCGTCACCAAAACGTCGACCTGCACCTGGCCCTGGGTGCCATCGGCGGCGCGCCAGTTGTGTTCGGTTCCACCCTGCCACCGGCGATAGACGCCGTCCTCGTAGACCCAGCGCACCACGGTCTGGTTGGACCAGTGGATGTTGATCTCGGTGGCGGGAGTCTCGGGAAACTCCCAGATGCCGATCTCGTACAGCCAGCGGGGCGGGTTGTCGGG
>JBKKBI010000064.1:0-4414 GCA_046714175.1 Acidimicrobiia bacterium
CTCGGCGCCCTATCCAACGGTGCCGATGCGGTGATCACGGCACGGCGCCTCGGCGCCGTGGAGCTGCTGGCGGAGGAGGACATCCCGGTCATGGGCCATCTCGGGTTCGTCCCCAAGAAGTCCACGCCGTATGGAGGGTGCGAGCAGTGGGCAGGGCGGCGGCGGAGGCGCTGGGGCTCTGGGACCAGTTCCGACGCCTCGAGGACGCCGGAGCCTTTGCTGTCGAATGTGAGCTGATTCCAGCGAACGTCCTGGCGGAGATCGGGCGTCGCACCGGAATGGTCACGATCTCTCTCGGTTCGGGTCCGAACGCCAATGTGATCTTTCTGTTCACCAGCGACATCTGCGGCGAGGGACGCGTGCCCCGCCATGCCCGGGCGTACGCAGACCTGGCATCGCTTCACGCCACCATCGCCGCGAAGCGGGTGCGCGCCCTCACCGCGTACCGGGCCGATGTCGCCGGCGGCCGCTTCCCAGGTCAGGCGGAGATCGTGATGGCCGATGCGACGGAGCTGGAACTCTTCGTGGCGGCGCTAGACGCGTAGCTGTCTTTCGGGCTTGCGTGGGCGCCGAGGATCTCGATGTTGGTGAAGATGGCTCGCGACCACCGCTCTGCGATGGAAGCATGGAGCTCGCGGTAAGCCACCTCCTTCGTCGGAGGCGAAGATCCGATCTGTCACCGCTCTATTGATAAGGCGAGGGGGACCGCCCTTACGAGATCGCCAGGCCGACCGGGACGCCCGGCGTTTCAACCTCTCGGATGCTCTGCAAGATAAATTTGAAGCGCTCCCGGTCCGCCTCGCTGCGGATCGCCATGCTGAATGCGAATCTCCTGGCGTACTCGCGGTGCATCCGGATGAAGTCTGGAAGGTCGTCGTACGTCGAGCTCTGCGCTAGGTCGCGGAGCACTGCGTCGGGAATGATCCTCTCCATCTCGTCCCGTTTGCCCTTCTCCGCGAGGACGCGAAGGTTCCCGGAGAGGTCATCCCAGCCGTGCAGTTGAAAGATCTCATCGATTGGGCCAACTAGGTGAGAATCCGGCAGAAACGCCGCTGCGATCAACCTGCGAAACCGCGCCAAGCCATGTTCGATTTCTGACTCATTCTCACCCAGGAGCGTGAAACCGGAGGCGCCGATCTCAATGTCCTTCCAGCTCCGGCCGGCCCGCTCGAGCCCGATCTTGACGTTGGGCAAGAGGACCTCCCGCATATAGCGATTGCTGACCCGGACGTATGGGATACCGTCGGCAAATTCGCCGGCTAGGCGGGCCATGGCAGGACGCCCCGCGCCGACGAAGATCTTCGGCCGGGGATATTCGATCGGACCCGGGTTGTAGTCGGGAGTCATGAGCTGGAACCGGTAGGTATTGCCTACGAAATCCGGCCAAGTTCCTTCCTGAAAAGTATCCCAGATAGCCAGCAGACACTGAAGATATTCCTTCATCCGGGGGACAGGGGGCATCCACGGAACGCTAAACCGGTTTTCGCTGTGATCTTGCCACGAGGTTCCCAGGCCGAGGATGAATCGCCCTTTGCTCAGCTGTTGGAGATCCCACCCCTGCATGGCCAGGATCATCGGGCTGCGCGGGAAAGCGATCGTCACGGCGGTCTCCAGCTCGACCCGCTGGCTGTTGGCTGCGGCCATGGCCATCGTGAGCATCGAGTCATGCTGCGACTCGTCGCAGAGCACATAGTCGTAGCCCATTTCTTCGGCGCTGTGGGTTTCCTCACCGACCCGATCGAGCCAGCCACCGACGAACTGTCCGACTTTCACGCCTCTTCTCCTGATCCTGAGCACGCGCACATTGGGCTGAGCCAGCGACCGCTTCAACAGGATGACCTCAGGGGCATCGGTGATCCATGGTCTGCCTACTGGAGCCGAATGTAGCGCGAATTGAAGCGACCCCGGGTTAGTGGAGGTCGGGTTCTTCCGGCTGTGGTCGACATCCGCAGATCCGAAACCTTGGGCCGATTGGAACTACTCGACGGTGGGCGCTGAGGGACTCGAACCCCCGACTTCTTCCTTGTAAGGGAAGCGCTCTTGCCAACTGAGCTAAGCGCCCGGAATCGAAAGGGTACCGGCCGGATGGTCGGGACGGGCCGACCCCTAGTAGGCGCCGATCATCGTGGCGAACACGATGATGTTGTCGTCGTAGCTGCCGGAGCGGTCGTCGAAATACCCGCCGCAAGTGATCAGGCGAAGCGCCGCGTGCCGGGTCTGCCCATACACCAGGGCGGTGGGGAATTCATCCTTCGGGTAGACGACGACGGCATCGACTCGAAACACCGCCACCAGACCGTCGCTGCGGGTGACCATGACCTCGTCCCCGGGCTGCAGGGCACCGAGGCGAAAGAAAACCGACGACCCGCCGTCGAACGAGTCGACGTGGCCAACGATGACGGCAGGCCCGAGCGACCCGGGGGTCGAGGAGTACTTGTACCAGCCGGCATCGTCGTATCGCGGTCCGGGCTGGGGCACCTGGAGTGCGCCGTCCTCGGTCAGGCCGAGGCTCTGCAGCGATGAGTGCACCTCGATGGCCGGAATGTCGATCGCCACCGGAAGCGACACCGGGAGCGACAACACCGGGTAGTGGTCGACCTCGGGGTCTTCGCCCGCCGTGGTGGCAACCGTGGTCGTCGTGGTGGACTGGTCTCGGATCGAGAACCCGCCAGCTCTCACCCACGACACCTCACCGTTGTGACGATCGACCGCCAGCCCGTCGAGGCCGGGGGGTCCGGTTACCGCCAAGCCCGGACGCGGTGCCTGCTCTTGCGCCTGAACGGCGAGGGCGAGCACGGCCCCCCCTCCGAGAGCCAGCACCCCCACCGCCACCGTGATCAGCCGATTACGCCGCACGGTTGGGCATGCCGATGGACGGGATCAGTTTGAGCGGAGCGCCCGCCGGCGCCACGCCAGGACCCCGATGGCAGCGGCGAACAGTCCCCCGGCGATGATGAAGAGGTACGGGTCCTCGGTTCCCGAGGTGGATCCGCCACCGGTACCGACCCCACCAGCCGGCGCGCACACCGCCCGGGTGATGGTGTTGGCATCCATCGTGACCTCCCCGTTACGAGCCAGCGCCCGGCCCTCAACGGTCGCCCCGGTCTGCAGAAAGATCGAGGTGAGGGCCAGGATGTTGCCGGAGAAGGTGGCCGAAGGCTCGAGCGTCGCCGAGCTGCCCACCTGCCAGAAGACGTTGCACGCCTGGGCGCCGCGGATGAACACCATGTCGCTGGTCCCTTTGGCCAGCAGCGTGCTCTCCATTTGGAAAATCCAAACCGTGTCGGGGTCGTTCTCGCCATCGAAGGTGAGCGTTCCGGTGATCTCGAACGTGCCGTTATCGGAGTCATATACACCACCCGTCAGAGTCGCTCCGCCAAGTTCGGGGGCGATGGTGCCCGTCGTTGCGCGTCCGGCCGCGCTGTTGTAGGCAGTCACCAACGCGCTCTTAGCATTTTCGGCGGTGAGATTGTCCACGTGGAGGGCGCCGTCGAGGATGGTCACATTGTCGGCGCCGGGGCCGAAACCGGTAACGGCCGTGCCGGGATCGAGACCAACGCTGCCGGTGATGGTGGTGGCCCCGACGTTCGTGATCGTCTCGCCAGCCAGCACCGCGAATGGATCCGCGTTTCCAAGGAGGACCGGCGGCTCGACGGCCAGCGCCGCGGTCACGATCAGGAGGGCCGCCGCCAGAGTGGCGACCAACACTCCGGTGCGTCGCACCGGACGGCGGTCAGGGTGCAAACGGCTCATTTCTTCCTCGCTTAGCTTCCGAAGGCTGCCTGGTTCCTCAAAATCTCTGAGCACTCCCCAGCACGGAGAGCGTTGGGCGGGAGGATACACCGCCGGCCGCGGAGCGGCCAAATTGGAAGACAACCCCAGGTGGGTCAGGCGATGGGGCCGGGTGGGCCCGGGGTGGCGACCCGCTCCGATAGTCTTGTCCCTCCCCGTCACCCCTCGAGGAGCGCCCATGGCCGACCTGAAGTACCTCTCCGGATTCGGCAACCACCATGCCTCCGCCGCGGTCCCCGGAGCGCTCCCGGTCGGTCAGAACAACCCGCAGAAGCCTCCGCTCGGCCTCTACACCGAGCAGCTCAGCGGCACTGCTTTCACCGCCCCCCGGGGGCAGAATCGCCGCACCTGGATGTACCGCATCCGGCCCTCTGTGCTCCACGTCCACGATCTGCGCCCCGTCGAGCCGGGACTCCTCCGCACCGCACCCTGCCGGGAGTCGGAGCCGCCGTTCGGCCAACTGCGCTGGGATCCGCTCCCCGGGGAGGCCGGGCTCACCTGGCTGACCGGGCTGCGCACCATCGCCACCAACGGCGATGCCCACGCCCAGTTCGGGATGGCCGCGCACGTGTACCTGGCGGACACCTCCATGACCGATACCTACTGCTACTTCGCCGATGGC
>JBKKBI010000065.1:0-3066 GCA_046714175.1 Acidimicrobiia bacterium
TGGAGCTGCAGCGGCACGGCACCATGCGAGCCCGAGTTGGACTCAATACCGGAGAAGCCGAGTTCCGAAACGACGACTACTACGGCGTGGCGCTCAATCGCTGTCAGCGGGTGATGGCGGCAGCGCATGGCGGCCAGATCGTGCTCACCCTTGCGACCGAGGAGGTTCTCGCCCGCCCTTTACCGAACGGTGTCACCTTGCTCGACCTGGGGAGACATCGGCTGCGGGATGTTGCCGAAGCGGTCCACATCTTCCAGGTTGTGCATCCGGATCTTCTGGCGGACTTTCCCCCGTTGCGGGGAGCGGACACCTTCGCCCACAACCTTCCCGCCAACCTCACCGGATTCGTCGGGCGCGAGGCAGAGCTCAGCGAGACCATCGGTTCGTTGGACAGGTCGCGCCTGGTCACGCTGACCGGGGTGGGTGGCGGAGGCAAGAGTCGACTGGCGTTGCGAGCCGCGACCGACCTGCTGGCCAATGCCCCGGGCGGAGTCTGGCTGGTCGAGCTGGCGTTCCTATCTGAACCGGGGCTGGTCCCCCGCCTCATCGCCCAGGCCGTCGGGGTTCCCGAGGAGCCCGGCCGGAGCCTGCTCGACTCGGTGGCAATGCGGCTGCGGGATGCCCCGGCGCTGCTCGTGCTCGACAACTGCGAGCACCTGCTCGAGGCATCGGCGAAGGCCGCCGACCAATTGTTGCGGACAGTGCCCGGGCTGAGGATCCTCGCCACCAGTCGCCAACGTCTCGGCGTACCCGGGGAGACCGTTCAAGTCGTGTCTCCCATGTCAGTACCCGACGAGGCGGAGTCGCGCTCCGCGGAAGCAGTGAGTCGGTACGACGCGGTGCGGCTCTTCGCCCAGCGGGCCAGCCAGGCGGGGTCGGGCTTTCGAGTGACCGAAGACAACTGCGTGGACGTGGGCCGGATCTGCCGGGCCGTCGATGGCATCCCGCTGGCCCTGGAACTCGCCGCGAGCAGGGTCGCCGGCTTGAGCGTCAGGCAGATCGCCGACCGGCTCGTCAGCAGGCTGGAAATCGCGGGAGGGAGCGGCGGAACCGCAGAGCACCGCCACCGGACGATGCTGGCGACGCTCGATTGGAGCCATGACCTTCTCTCCCCACAGGAGCGCGAACTGCTGGCACAACTCGCCGCGTTCCGGGGAAGCTTCGATCTGGAACAGGTAGAGGCCATCTGCGATGTTGCCGGCCTCGATGAACTCATCGAGCCGGTGATGGCCCTCGTCGACAAGTCCCTCCTCAACCGGGACCCGGTGACCGGGAGGTACCGATTGCTCGAGCCGGTGCGCCGGTACGCCTGGGACAAGCTTGTCGCGGCGGGGAAGGACGACGCGCTGGCGCGTCAACACGCGGCCTTTTTTGCCGCGATGGTGGAGGGAGCCGCCGCCGGGGCCGATGCAGATCAGTCAGCCCGGCTCGACCGTCTCGAGCAGGAACACGACAACCTTCGCGCCGCGCTGCGATGGTCGCTCCAGGCTGGCGAAGGCGATCTCGCGCTTCGCATCGGCAGCGAGGCGTGGGACTTTTGGAAGCTGCGCGGACATGTCACCGAGGGGCGCAGCTGGCTCGAGCAGGCGATCGAAGCATCGCACGACGCTCCCCCGGCAGTACTGGCTCGGGCACTCCGCGGGGCCGGCGACCTCGCCGCCGGACAGGGTGATGACGAACACGCCCGCGAGTACCTGGCGCGATCGTTGCAGCTCGCCGAAGGACTCGGCGACGATGCCGGTGCCGCCGCGGCACTCACCAGGCTCGCGGGCCTGTTCCATCGCCAGGGCGAGTTGGAGGAAGCGACGCGGCTACTCGAAGATGCCCTGGCCCGAGCACGACGGAGCAGTGATCCGATACGGTTGGGGCACATCCTGGCGAGCCTCGCCCTGCTGTCGGAGGATCAGGGCCGGACGGCGGCGGCCGAGGCGTACGTGACCGAAGCGCAAGCAAACCGGGCACACACCCGCGATCTCTATGTGGCCACCGATGCTCTGCTCGCCGTCGGCGAGATCGCCATCAACCGCGGTGATTGGGACCGGGCGCGGCAGGCCCTCGAGGAGGCGCTTCAAGCCGCCCAGAACGCCGGGTTCACCGACGTGATCTCGTGGGCCACGGCGTATCTCGGAAAGCTCGCCGTCGGTGAGGGGCGAGTCGAGGATGGCGAGCGGCTGCTCTCCGAGGGATTGGCCATGTTCCAAAAACTCGGCCATCCATTGGGTACGTCGTGGGCGATGCGTCACCTGGGTCGGGCGGCACTCGAACAGGGCGACACCACTCGGGCGCAGGAGCTGTTGCGGGAGGCGCTGCGCATCTCCTTGGACCAGGTCCGGCCGGATGTGCCTCTGATCCTGCAGGCCATCGCCGAGCTCGAGGAGCGCCGGGGATCCTCGGAACGAGCTTCCACGCTCTCAGGAGCCGCGGAGGCGGCCCGACAGCGGATGGGCCTGAACCTGCCGCCGAGGGAACAGTCGGTCGCTACCGCAGCGAAGGCTGCGCTCCAGGATCGGTTGGGCACGCCGCGATTCGAGGAGCTCGCCCGGAGTGGGGCTGCGATGAGTCTCGAAGAGGCCAGCGCCTACGCCCGGGCCTGACCGGCCTTCTCGGGGCTGGCTGGTTCGGCGGCCCGGTGTGCGAGCATTGGTCACCACCGAAGGAAAGCTGCCATGCCGCGGATACTCGACTACCAGGGCCGGGACGCCGAACGCACGGTCACCGTTGCTTCCATCAAGGCCCTCAAGGGCACGACCACCCACTACGCCCAGGTGACGGCGGCGACCGAAGCCGAGGCCGCGGCGGCCGAAGCTGCGGGTATCGAGATGGTGGTGTGTCTCTCCCAAACGGTTCCCGCAGTGCGCCGCGGGTCGTCGCGGGTGTTCGTCACGGCGGCCATCGACTTCGACGGAGCGGTGACCGTCGACGAACTGCTCGGCACTGCCCTCGGCGCCCTATCCAACGGTGCCGATGCGGTGATCACGGCACGGCGCCTCGGCGCCGTGGAGCTGCTGGCGGAGGAGGACATCCCGGTCATGGGCCATCTCGGGTTCGTCCCCAAGAAGTCCACGC
>JBKKBI010000066.1:0-6345 GCA_046714175.1 Acidimicrobiia bacterium
CGGTGATCGCGATACAGGAGAGGCACACGTTGCAAGGCTCGCCATCCGGTCGCCGATCCGGGCAATTCAACGCCTTGGCGAGAATCCGCGCCGTGGTGGTCTTGCCGGTGCCCCGCGGGCCGGCAAAAAGATAGGCGTGGGCGACGCGTCCCGCCTGCACCTCACGAGCCAGGGTTTCGGTGACGTGACCCTGACCGACTACCGCGCCAAACCCCTGCGGGCGGTACTTGCGGTAAAGGGCACGGTATTCGGCCATTTGGGAGATCGTACCGGCGATACCACGCACTAGGGCTAAGACTGCTGTCTAACGCCTAATGCCTGGTGCCGGCTTCGAATTCCAACGCCACATCCAGCACCGGCACGCTGTGGGTGAGCCAGCCCAACGAGACCACGTCCACTCCGGTCTCGGCGTAGGCGACGATCGTCTCCGGGGTGATCCCCCCTGAGGCCTCCAGGATCACCCGGCCCGCGGATTGCCGAACCGCCTGTGCGACCGTCCCCGGATCCATGTTGTCGAGGAGCACCGCGTCCGCCCCGGAAGCGAGGGCCTCATCGAGACCGTGCAGCGTCGTCACCTCGACCTCGACCGACATCGTGTGCCCCAAGCCGGCGCGGGCGGCCCGGACCGCAGCGGCGATGCTGCCCACCACCGCCAGGTGGTTGTCCTTGATCAAAACCGCATCGAAGAGGCCACTGCGATGGGCCTGGCCCCCGCCGCACATCACAGCGTACTTCTCCAGGGCGCGCAGCCCTGGGGTGGTCTTGCGAGTCGCGGAGACCACAGTCTTGGTGTGCACCACGCGAGTCACCAGCTCGGCGGTGCCGGTGGCAATGCCGCACAGGCGTCCGAGCAGATTGAGCGCCACCCGCTCCCCGGTCAGGATCGGCGCTGCTCGACCGGAGATCACGGCGAGGGTCGTGTCGGCTCCGACCCGGTCTCCGTCGTCTACTGCAGCCTCGATCTGAAGGGACGCGTCGAGCAAGGTGAACACCTCGAGGGCGACGGGGAGGCCGGCCACGACCCCGGCCTGACGGGCCACGATGCGCCCTCGCGCCACGGCACCCTCCGGGATGACGGTGGCAGTGGTGACGTCACCAACGGATCCGAGGTCCTCGGCAAGGGCCCGCTCGATCAGAGGCCGCCACTCCTCTTGGGGCGGGAGTACGGCACTCACGGCATCCGCACCAGGTAGGTTTCGTCCGGTTCCGGGTAATCGGATCGGTAATGGGCGCCGCGAGACTCGGTGCGAGCCAGTGCCGCCGTGGCCACCAGCTCGGCCACTTGCACCAGGTTCGCCGCCTCGCATGGTACCGAGGGCAGCCGCTGGGCGAGCTCGCCGATGGTGCCCAGGGCAGAGCGCACCGAGGTGTCGTCCCGAACCACCCCCACCTGCTCCCACATCACCCGGCGTAGCCCGGACACCAAGTCGGGATCGATCGCCGGCTCTAGCCCCGGATCGCCGATCACCGGATCAGAATCCGGCGTCACGGCAGCGACGGCAGCGGTCACATCGACGGCGACACGCTCTCCGAACACGAGACCCTCGAGCAGCGAATTGCTGGCGAGCCGATTGGCCCCATGCACGCCGGAACGACTCACCTCTCCCACCGCCCAGAGGCCGGGGAGCGAGCTGCGACCGTGAAGACCGACGGCGACCCCGCCCATGTGGAAGTGCGCCGCAGGCGCCACTGGCACCGGCTCGATTCGGGGATCGATCCCGGCATCGGCACAGATACGAAACACCGTGGGGAACCGCTCCGGGAAGACCGATCCGATGCTACGGGCATCCAGAAACACCCCGTGCCCGGCCTGGAGGCGGCGAAACACCGCGCGGGCTACCACGTCACGGGGAGCGAGCTCGGCGTCGGGATGCTCGGCGACCATGAAACGGTCTCCGCGTTCGTCGATCAGATGCGCTCCCTCCCCGCGCAGGGCCTCGGTCAACAGCGGCATCGGATCGAGACCGGACGCCAGCGCGGTGGGATGGAACTGGACGAACTCGGCGTCGGCGATGCGCGCCCCTGCCCGGGCGGCCATGGCCAGCCCGTCCCCCGTGACCTCCACCGGGTTGGTGGTATTGGCATAGATCCGGCCGATCCCACCGGTGGCCAGAACCACCGCCGGGGCCAGGATCGCGTAAGCCTCGCCCGCCGCATCGCGGGCCGTGATCCCCTGTACCCGACCGCCGTCGACGATGAGGTCGGCGACGAAGCTGCGCTCGTGGAGTTCGACGTGGCTCGCGCGCCGCGCTGCCGCCACGAGGGCCCGGCTCACCTCGGCCCCGGTGGCGTCGCCATCGGTGTGGATGATGCGCCGCACCGAATGCCCGGCCTCCCGGCCCAGGAGAAGCTCGCCGTCAGGACCGACATCAAAGCGGGCGCCGCGCTCCAGCAACCGGCGGATTCCGGAAACGGCATTGTCGGCCATTGCCTCCACCGCCGCCGGGTCGTTGAGCCCGGCGCCAACGGCGATGGTGTCGTCGGCGTGGCGATCCGGTGAGTCCTCCCGGGAGATGGCGGCGGCGATGCCGCCCTGAGCCCACCAGGTGGAGCCGCCGCCCAACTCGGTCTTGGTGACCAGAGCGACGCGGCAACCCGTCATCGCCACTGCCGTGGTCAGCCCCGCGACGCCGCTCCCCACCACCACCGCATCACAGCGGATCCGGTTCAACTCAGCCCCCACGTCCCCGGCCCACCGCCAGCATCCGCTCCACCGCCACCCGGGCCTGGCCGGCGATCTCAGCAGGCACCGTGACCTCGAACTTGAGGTCGCGCAACGACTCGTAGATCCCGGGCACTGTGATTCGGTTCATGTGGGGGCACAGGTTGCAGGGACGCACAAACTCCACCCCGGGGAACTTCACTGCGACATTCGCGGCCATGGAGCATTCGGTGACCAGCATTACCCGGCGCGGCTGCTGCTCGGCGACGCGCTTGATCAAGCCACTGGTAGAGCCGACGAAGTCGGCCTCGGCAAGCACCTCGGGCGGGCACTCCGGGTGCGCCAGAACCTCAATGTCGCCGTCGTAGGCCGCCCGAAAACGGCGGATCTCGTCGGCGGTGAAGCGCTCGTGGACCATGCAATGGCCCTTCCACAGCACCACCCTGACCCCGGTCTGGCTCGCCACCCACTGCCCGAGGAACTCGTCGGGGAGAAAGATCACACGCGGCACACCCAGCGATTCGACCACCTCGACCGCATTGGAGGAGGTGCAGCAGATATCGGACTCGGCCTTGACCTCGGCAGAGGTGTTCACATAAGTGACCACCGGGGTATCGGGGTAGCGCTCCCGCAGCAGGCGCACGTCGGCGCCGGTGATCGACTCCGCCAGCGAGCACCCGGCCAGAAGCGACGGGATCAGCACCATCTTGTCCGGGTTGATCAGCTTGGCAGTCTCCGCCATGAAGTGCACCCCGGCGACAACGACCACCTCAGCCGTGGTCTCAGATGCCAGGTAGGCCATGGCCAGCGAGTCCCCCACCAGATCCGCCACCCCATGGAAGATCTCAGGGACTTGGTAGTTATGGGCGATGACGACTGCGTTGCGCTCCTTCTTGAGCCGCTCGATGGCGGCGACGAAAGGCGCGGCCAACTCCCAGTCGGTTTCGGGAACGATGCCCTGCATGGGGAGGTAGCGGCGATCGATCAGGTCGCGCTCGGACCGCTTCAGCTTCTCGAGGGGGATGAGATCCGTGCTCAGATGCGACTCATTTTGCTCAGTGTGAGTATATACCTGCCGGCGAGGCAGTCATCCGGCGGTTCGCATCCCGGGTAGGCCCACTCCCGGAGCGGGACGCTCCAGGACCACTTCCCGCCGGAAGCGGTGCAACTCGGCGGGACGGCCCCCGGTGCCGCCGATGCGCCTCCCCACCCCCTCAACCACCCCCGAGCGCTCCAGGAGACGACGGAAGTTTCCGGTGTGTAGCCGCACCCCGGCCAGGGCCTCCACGAGGCGCTGCAGCGCCCCCAGGGTGAACTCCGGAGGGAGCAACTCGAACACGACGGGGCGATAGCGCAGCTTGCCCCGAATGCGCCCCAGAGCCTGGGCCAGCACTCGGCGATGGTCCAGGTTCATGGCCTCCCCGGCGATGCGATCCCCTCCGGCTTCTGGCAGGGCACCGGCTTCGAACAGCAATTCGTACCGCTCCAGAGATCGCTCCACGTCCCATCCGGTCTCGCCGCCCCCAAACGCGAGGGCTATCCGCTCTCGCCGCCCCCGGCGCTCTGCTCCGGATGCCGCCAGCCATGGATCCAGCGCCGCCCGCCACGGCGAACCCCCGGCGTGGCGGCGATCCTCCCAGGGAAGGAAGTCGTACAGATCCCGCCAGGCCCCCGAACCGGTCACGGGAGACTCGATCACGAGGCCGAGATAGGCGATGGCGAGCTCGCGCACTCCGGGTCGTTCCCCACGGCCGGCATCGCCAAGGGTGTACAGCTGCTCGACGTACCCGAGCCGAATGCTGGTCGTCTCGGCCACCCACCGCCGGACAGCGCGCTCCAGGGTTCGGTCGGCAGCGGGGTCCAGAGGCCCTGCGGGCAGCCCGCGGTGGTTACCGCCCACCGTGAGCACCCGGGGCCGATCGTCGCTGACCGCGATCACGACCGCGGCCATGCCAGCCTCGACACGGAGGCCTGTGGAATCGGTTCCGGGGTTCTGGCTCACGACGCGTGATAGCCTCGCATACATACGGCCCATTCGGGCCGCGAAATGCTTGCCAACCCAGGAGAAATGCCATGCGTGGACGCAGGGTGCTGGGGCTGCTCTTCGTACTCGCCCTCGTCGTCTCCGCCTGTGGTGACGATGATGCGACTACGACGACGGCTGCGGCTGATCTGACTCAGACGGCGGGGGTGTTGACGGTGGGGTCTGACATTCCTTATCCGCCGTTCGAGGACTTCGATGCCGATGGGAATGTGATCGGTTTTGATGCCGAGTTGCTCACCGAGATCGCCGATCGGCTTGGTTTGACGGTGGAGTGGGTCGACACCGATTTCGACACGATCTTCACCCAGTTGGCCACAGGTCGGTTCGATGTGGTGATCTCGGCGTCGTCGATCACTCCGGAGCGGGCGGCGCAGGTGAATTTCACCGATACCTACTACCTGTCCCAGCAGGCGTTCACGGTGAACACCGCGCTGACCCCGACGATCGAGAGCACCGATGACCTCCAGGCCGGGGACTCGGTAGCGGTACAGACCGCGACCACCGGTGCGGATTGGGCCACAGCGAATCTGGCGCCGCGGGGCGTCGAGGTCCGCGAGTTCTCGGTGATTGGTGACGCCTATAACGCGGTGGAATCGGGTCAGGTGACCGGTGTGGTGAGTGACGAGCCTTCGGCGGTGGCCGAGGTCGGCAACCGTGCGGACATCGCCATCGTCCAGGTGATCGATACCGACGAGCATTACGGCATCGCGGTGGACCCGGAACGGACCGCACTGCTGGATGCCATCAACGACGCCTTGGCCGACATGCTCGCAGACGGCACCTACCAGACCATCTACGACGCATGGTTCGACGCCCCCGCCGGCAGCGTCCTCTACCTGTCGCCGCCGGTGACGGCGATCGGGACCCCCGATAACCCGATCCAGATCCTGTTTGCGCCGATCGTGCCTGCCGACGCCCTCGCCGCAGGAGCGGAGATCCTGGTGAATGCCCTACAGACCGCCACCGGGCTGTCTTTTACTGTCGCGGTTCCGCCCACCTACGCCGACACGGTCAGAGCGATGTGCGCCTCGCCCGACGACACCATCGGCATACTCCCCGCCGAGGTGTTCGTGGTGGCCGCGGACCTGTGCGGGGTGACTCCCGCCCTGAAGGCGCTGCGGTTCGGGTACAGCGACTATTGGACCGAAATCGTCGTCGCCCGCGACTCCGATCTGGAGACCATCGCGGATCTGGACGGTCTCAGATGGGCGTATCCCGATGCGGGGTCCACTGCGGGTCACCTGATCCCACGGGGGATGTTCGCCACCTCCGCCGTCACCCCCGGTTCCGCGTTCGAGGCAGGCAACGCGACGGATGCGGTGGCCGCCGTGTACGACGGCACCGCCGACTTCGCCACCGTGCGTTTCGCCCCCAACATCGACGAGGAGGGGAATCCGGTCTGGGATCTGACCCTGGCCACTGCGGACATACCCGACGACTTGATCGATGACTGCGCCCTCAGCGAGGGAGATCTGGTGTGCGGGAGCCTCCGGCCCCGCGACGCCCGCCGCGGACTCCGGGAGGAGCACCCCGACGTGATCGCCAAGGTGCGCATCCTGGCCATCTCCGATCCGATACCCAACGAACTCGTAGCCTTCGGAGCCGACTTTCCCCAGGATGCGCGCGCCGAGATCGTTGC
>JBKKBI010000067.1:0-5245 GCA_046714175.1 Acidimicrobiia bacterium
CACCTTCCTGGCGATGGAGGGGCCCAACAACCCGATGCACGTCGGGGCGACCCTGCGGTTTGCGGCCGGAGCGCTGGAGACCGGAACGGGTGGTGTGGATGTCGACTCGATTCGAGCCTTCATTGGCAATCGGCTGCAATTCGTGCCCCGGTATCGCCAGCGCCTGGAGTGGATCCCGGTCGAGGGCCACCCGGTGTGGGTCGATGATGCCCGGTTCGACCTCGGGTACCACGTGCGTCACATTGCCCTCCCCAAACCCGGCACCGACGAGCAGCTGCGCACCCTCGCCGGCGCCCTGTTGAGCGCCAGCCTCGATCGGTCCCGCCCCATGTGGGAGATCTGGGTGGTCGAGGGTCTCGACTCCGGCGGGTTCGCGTTGGTCTCCAAGGTGCATCATTGCATGGTGGATGGCATCGGTGGCGTCGACCTGCTCAAGGTTCTGCTCGCCCCCGAGCCCACGGACGACGTCGGGATCACCGAGGAGTACCACCCGCGGCCAGTCCCCACCCGCAGCCAGCTCTTCACCGACGAGGTGACCAGGCGGATGCGAGCTCCCCGCCGGGCGGTGAAGAGCGTCCGCAAGTTCGTCGAGGAGTCCCGCATGATGGGGGACGAGTTGCGCCAGCGGCTCATGTCGATGACGGCATCGGCGCGGTCGGGGTGGTTCAGCCGCGCCTCGGCGACGCCGCTCAATCAGCGCATCGGTCCCAATCGCCGCGTCGACTTTTTGCACACTCCGTTGGATGATGCCAAGGCGGTGAAGGACGCCCACGGGGGAACCGTCAACGATGTAGTTATCACCGCCGTGGCGGGTGCAGTGCGGTCGTTCCTGATCGAAGAGCGTGATCACCCTCCCGATGCACTGGACTTCCGCGCCATGGTGCCGGTGTCCACGCGGGGGGAGTGGCCCCTCACCGACTCGGCCAACGCCGTCACGATGTGGCTGATCGACCTGCCCATCGCCGAGCCGGATCCGTTGCAGCGCTATCGCAAGGTGCGGGAGCGGACCGATCATCTCAAAGCCACCGGCCAGGCCACCGGCGCGGCGATGCTCACGCAGACCGCATCATTCACCCCGGCGACCGTCCTCTCGGTCGCGGCCCGGGTGGCGGCGGCGACGGCGCGTCCGTTCAACATGACGGTCACCAACGTTCCCGGCCCGCAGATTCCCCTGTACCTACTCGGGTCGCGGTTGCTGCGGATCCATCCCGTCGTTCCGCTGTGGGTGAATCATGGGATCGGAGTGGCGCTGTTCTCCTACGACGGCTGGCTGGACTGGGGCATCGTGGCCGACTGGGACACTGTCCCCGACATCGAGAAGTTCACCGGACACCTGGGCCGGGCTCTCGACGAGCTCCACGCGCTTTCGCAGTGACTCGGTTACCGCTGCTGGTAGCGATGGGGCTGCTGGCCGCGGCCTGCACCGGGGCGGTGCCCGAGGCCGAACCCTTCGAGGGCGTGTGGGCCTCGCAGGGCTGGGGGATCATCCTCCACATCGACGGTTCTCACGCCGACCTGTACGAGACCTCAGCCACCCATTGCCTGCTCGCCGATGCCGCCAGCGCGCGCAACATCGATGAGGTGGTGGCACTCGAGGAGGGCCAGCTGGTGTTGCGCGATGCGGGGCGGGTGATTCGGTTCGACGCGCTCTTCGAGCTTCCGGCACGATGCGGCGCCGAGGTGGATGCCAGCCCGCAGGGAGTGCTGGCGGCAACAGTGGCCGCGGTCGAAGAACACTTCCAACCGGGCGTGGATGCGGGTTGGCCGGCCCGGAAGGCGTCTGCGGCAGCGACGCCGCTCGGCGACGACGCGGCACTCGCCGCCGCCATCGTTGCACTCCTCAGCCCGCTTGATGATCCGCAGATCGCCCTGCAGCACGACGGCACTCTGTGGTCGTTGCCTCCGGCCGGACCGGCGGCCGAATTCACCGCGGCAATGCTGGCCGGTTCACTGCTTCCCGAAGCACTAGTTGCGGCCGAAGGTGGACTGGTGATGACCGATCTCGGTGCCGGGGTGCGCTATCTGGGCCTCCTGCGGCTGGGAGGGTTCGCCGGTGGCAGCGACGGTTCACAGCGGGTACTGGCGGCGGCACTGGACCAGAGTCTCCGCGACGCCACCGCTCTCGTGCTCGATCTGCGCGCTACCACCACCGGCGCCGAAGTGGAGGCGCTGCTGGTGGCGACCCGGTTCGTATCCGCACCCACGCTGGTGGCCACGAGTTCGGTGCGAGGCTCCGACGGCGCTCAGCTGTACGCCGGCGAGGCAACAGTGCACCCGATGCCGACCGGAGCATATGCCGGGCGGGTGATCGTATTGATCGGTCCGGGGACGGCAGGCCCGGCGGAGTTGCTGGCAGTGGCCTTGTCAGCGTTGCCCAACGTGACTCTGGTGGGGGAGGCAACGGCGGGGAGTCCCCGGTCGCCGCTGGTGCGCACCCTCCCCAACGGATGGGTGCTCGGCGTACCCAACACGGCGGTGGCGGCCGCCGACGGCACGAAGCTCGTGGGGACCCCGCTGGTTCCTGATGTCGCCGCGGCGCTCACCGTGGACGACGTCGTGGCCGGACGCGATCCGGGACTGGAGACGGCGCTGGCACTCCTTGGGGAGGGGACGCCCTAGCGCGCCCGTCGAGAGTCCTTACCCCCAGGATCGGTCGCTCACCGCGATGAGATAGCCCTCGAGGGTGGGAATGATGATGTAGCCATTCGAAGCGATTGCTGGCGAGGCGAGGATCGAGTAACCCTCGGTCGGTCCCCATTCACAGAACTCGCCGGCGCCAAATGATGCCGGGAAGGTGCCGGGAGAGCTGGAGTTGCCGAGGTAGATCTCCCACACCTTGGTCTGGGTCTCGACCGACACCGCGTAGAGGCCACCGTCGTGACGGGGCAGGATCACCTGGCCCGACACGACTGCCGGTGATGGCCAGTGGGGGTAGCAGTAGGCGCCGACCTCGACATCCCACGCGGTCTCCCCGGTTTCGATGTCGATGGCCACCAGGCGATTGGAGTAGGGCTCTCCGTAAACCAGAAGGTCGCCGACAACCGCGACCGAGGAACGGATGCTGCCCCAGTCGGTCTTGATCCCGGCCGCGTCTTCCGCCTGCCAAACGATGGTGCCGTCGGCCTTGGACAGGGCGGTGATGGCGGGATCGACGAACGTGTCTTCGCGCAGCATCGTGATCACCACCATGTCGCGCACCATGGTGGGCGCCGCCCAGATACGGGCCAGGGCCCCCGCGGTGTCGCGCTCGATCACCTCGGTTCGCCACAGCTGGCGGCCATTGAGATCGACCGCGAGCACATCGCGATTCTCCCCAGCGATCACGATCATCTCGCCGTCGGAGGCGGCCCCGCCCCGAATCGGCCCATCGACCTTGGCGGCGGCACTGCCGGCTCCGAGCTGCCACCGGAGCACACCGTTGCGCAGGTTGTACGCGGTGGCGACTCCGTTGGCGTCGCCGATGACGACCAACTGCTCCTCTTCCAGGACGAGCGGATAGCCGAAGGTCGCCACGCCCAGGGCGTCCTCCCAAAGCAGGTCTCCGTCTTGGGCATCGATGGCCCACACGCGGCCTTCGTCGCCGGTAGCGACGACGATCCCCGATCCGTATCCGACCCCATTGACATCAAGGGTCGCACCGAAGAACCACTCCTGGCGTCCGTTGTAGAGGTTGAACGCGTAGACCCCGTCGCGGGCATCTTCGGTGCCCTGGGCACGCCCGGCGCTGGCGACGAACACCGTGTCACCGACGATGATCGGGCTGTTCAACCAGCCACCGATTCCCATCGGCACCCGCCACTCGATGGTGGCGTTCCCCTCGGCGATGGTCGGAGCCTGGACGCAACCCTGGTGCGTCGGAGATCCCTGGAACGCCACCCACTCGGTGACCTCCTCCTCACATTCGATCGACACGCCGGAGAGGAGCAGTCCCGGGTCATCGGTGGCGGCACCGGAGGGAAGCAGGATGGTGGGGATGGTGGCGTCCTCGAGGGTGAGAACACCGCCGGCGACGACATTGTCATCACGAAAGGCAAACCACCACACCGACACTGCCACGAAGGCCACCACGAGTGCCGGCAGCACGAAGAGTCGCAGACCGATCCGGCTCTCCAGTCCGGCAAAGTCGCGTCTGCGGTCGCGCCGCGGCCCGAGAAAGGTGACATATTCGACGCGGCGGGACATGAGTGCGCCAGAGGGTATCGGTTGGGCCGGGTTATCCCGACCAGACCCGTTGCCCCTTTGCCGTTGCCCGTTGATCTCCGGCTTCCGGACTCCGGCTTCCGGTCTCCGGAATCGGGCATCAGGCGTAGCCTCTCCCGGTGCTCTCCAACTCCGAAATCGCCTCTCATCTCCTCGAACTGGCCCGGTTGACCACTTTGGACGAGGGGAGCAGCAACGCGTTCCGGGTGCGCGCTTACGAAGCCGCTGCCCGCACCATCGAGACCCTCGACCAGCCGGTAGCGGCAATGACGGACAAGGAGATGGAGACCCTGCGCGGAGTGGGAGCGAGCACCGCGCGCAAGATTCGGGAACTGGTCGACAGCGGACGCATGACCAAGCTCGAAGACCTGCGGGCCAAGTTCCCGCCGGACTTCGTCGAATTGACCCGGATCCCCGGGATCGGGCCTAAGACCGCGGTCATGTTGCGCGACGAGTTGCAAGTGAACAGCGTCGCCGACCTCAAGGCAGCCTTGGACGTCGAGGCATTGCGTGGTCTCCCCGGTATGGGGCCGAAGACCGAGGACAACATCCGCAATTCTCTGCAGCGGCTCGGTGTGGGTGGCAAGGAAAGGCGGACTCCGATCCTCGACGCCACCCGGGTGGCCGCCGATGTGGTTGCCGCGCTGGCCACGGTTCCGGGGGTCACCAGGGTGGAGCCGATGGGGAGCCTGCGCCGCTTCCGCGAGACCATCGGGGACATCGATGTGATCGTGATTTCCGCCGGTGACCCCGAAGAGGTGATGCGCCGCTTCGTCGGCCTCCCGGTCGTGCGCGAGGTGGTGGGTTACGGGGCGCGCAAGTCGGCGGTGCTCAGCGCCTCCGGGATGCAGATCGACGTTCGCGTCATGGAGACCTCCCAGTTTGGGGCGGCGGCGATCTACTTCACCGGTTCCAAGGCACACAACATCCGCCTTCGGCAGATGGCGATCGAGCGGGGCTGGATCCTCAACGAGTACGCCCTGGCCGAGTCCGAAGGTGGCGCCGTGGTGGCGGCGAGCACGGAAAAGGAGGTGTACGCCGCGCT
>JBKKBI010000068.1:0-23629 GCA_046714175.1 Acidimicrobiia bacterium
TGGGTACGAGGCCGAGCGGTTTCGCCCCGGCGAGGATCCCGACCGCATCGCACCAGGCACCGGCGGCGTTCACGACGACGTCGAAGCGAGCGACTGTGCCCGCGGCTTCCACTTCCCATCCCGCGCCTGCCGCGGTGAGTCGGGTCACCGGTGCCGCGGTCACGATGCGGCCGCCGCGTCCCCGGGTGCCGATCTGGAATCCGGTGTGAAGGGCATGTACGTCGATGTCGTAGGCGCCGGGCTCCATCACCGCTCCGGTGACGACTCCAGGGTCGAGGACCGGGCACCGCGCCGCCGCCTCGGCACCTGTGACGGCGCGCACCGCGGGAACCATGGCACCGAACTCGCTCAGGGCGCGATCAAGCGACTCCTCCTGGCCCGCGGTGCCGACGAACAGGACCGGTCGCGGGCGCACCAACGGACCATCGCCGAAGTCATCGGGCGGACTTTCGAGGAAGGACCGGCTGGCGATCGCAAAGTGCCGCACGATCGCATCCCCGTAGCACTCGGTGAACAGGGCCGCGGAGCGGCCGGTGGAGTGAAATCCGCACGTGGCTTCCTGCTCGAAGACGGTGACATCGGCCACGGCGGCCAACTCGTACGCGGCACTGGTTCCGGCGATCCCACCACCGATCACCGCCACCTTCATCAGTGGTCTGGCTGCAGGCTGGAGACCGGAGGCCGGTGGCTGCCGAAGGCGATGTCCTCGGGCCGCACCGGCACCCGGCGTAGCTCGGCTCCCGTGGCGGCGCGGATGGCCGCCACGATCGCCGCGGTCGACGAGATCGTCGGCGGCTCGCCCACCCCCTTGGCGCCAAAGGGACCCCAGTGGTCGGGCTGCTCGATCAGGATTGCCTCCACCTCCGGGGCGTCGAGGAAGGTGGGGAGCAGGTAGTCGGTGAAGGAGGCGTTCTTCATCACGCCTGCGGAGACGATGATCTCCTCCATCACCGCCAGCCCGACCCCCTGCATGATTCCGCCCTCGATCTGGCCCACCACCCCAAGCGGATTGAGCGCCCGACCGACATCCTGGGCAGTGTCGATGCGCACCACGCGGATCAGACCGAGGTCGGGGTCGACGTCGACGACGGCGCGATGCGCCGCCACCACGAATCCGGCGTGAACGTCGCCACGGCCTTGACTGTCCGGGGGGCTTGTTGCGGGATGGCGGAACCGCTCCAGGTGCTCGATCGGCCCGGCGGCGAGCAGTTCGGCCAGCGACATCACCAGCTGCTCTCCGCGCCAGACGCCGGAGTCGTCGAGGCGATCCCCCTGGGCGCGGCGCAGCGCCGCCTCCCGCACCGCTTCGGCGGCGCGCAGCGCCGCCCCTCCGGTCATCTGGGTCTGGCGCGATGCCGAGGTGGATCCGGCCGAACCGATCTGGGAAGTGTCATCGAACACCAGCGCGACCGAGTCCAGTCCGGTGGCGGAGCGCCCGATCTGTTCCACGACCGTGACCATGCCCTGGCCGTTTTCGCTGGCCGCGGTGTGCAACTCGAGTCCCTGCGGGGTGAGAACTGCGCGCACCTCGGCGAAGTCGTCGAAGCCTTCGGAGAACGCCAGATTCTTGATTCCGACCGCAAAGCCGATGCCGCGCCGTACCGCCGCGGCGGGAGTGGTGAGTCCGGTGCCTCCGGGAAGGAGCCGCGGATCGTCTGAGTCTGCAGGATCGGGGAGGGGCATCGCGGCAACCGACTCGATCACCTCGCGGGTGGGGAGGCTGCCCACGATCAGCTGGCCGGTGGTGGGGATCCGGTCGCCACTGGCCAGCGCGTTCTGGAGACGGAACCGGATCGGGTCGATGGCCAGCGCGGCGGCGAGCCGGTCCATCTGTGACTCGTATCCGAAGCACACCTGGACGGCTCCAAACCCGCGCATGGCGCCGGCAGAAGGGTTGTTGGTGCGGGTGGCGGCGCCGTGGATCCGCACCGATTGGACCCGGTAAGGTCCGGCGGCGAAGTAGCAGGCATTCGCCAGGACTGCCGAGCTGGTCGAGGCATAGGCGCCGCCGTCGAGCAGCACGTCCGCTTCCACGCGGACCAGCGTGCCATCGCGGTTCGCCTCATGACGAAACCGCATCCACGCCGGGTGACGGTGTACGTGACCGGAGAACGACTCCGTGCGGTCGTAGACCATCTTTACCGGGCGTCCGGTGCGGAGGGCGAGCAGGCACAGGTGGATCTGCAGGCTGATGTCCTCGCGTGATCCGAACGCTCCCCCGACGCCGGCGTTGTGCAGCCGCACCTGCCCCGGGTCCAGACCCAGCGACGCCACCACCTGGGAGTGGTCGACATGCAGCCACTGGGTGGAAATGTGTAGGTCGACACCCCCTTCCCCGTCAGGGATGGCCAGTCCCGCTTCGGTCCCGAGCGCTGCCTGGTCCTGCATGCCGACCTCGTACTCGCCCTCGACGACGACCTCGCCATGAGCATCTTGATCGCCGTTGATGATCTCGATGGTGCGGTAGGTGGCGCCGGCGCTGCGGGCGGCCCGCGGGTCGACCACCGGGGTAAGCACTTCGTAGGAGACGACAACCGCGGCTGCGGCGCGTCGCGCCGTCTCCCGATCCTCCGCAGCGACGACCGCTACCGGCTGGCCCCAGTAGCGAACCTCGTCGGAGGCAAACACCGGCTGGTCGGCATGTGCCAGACCGAAGTGGCGGCTGCCGGGGACGTCGTCCTGAGTGAGCACGGCGCGCACCCCGGGGATGGCGAGGGCGGGCGCGATGTCGATACCGGTGACGTGGGCGTGGGGATGGGGGCTGCGCACCGTCGCCCCCCACAGCATCCCCTCGGCCTCGAGATCGGACGAGTAGGCGAACTCACCCCGCAGTTTGGGAATCCCGTCGGGGCGGGGGATCGAGGCACCCACGCCTCGCAACGGTGCGGTACGCACCCGGGTGGTCACGGCGCCCCCTCGGCGAGCGCGGTGAGGGCCCGCACGATGGACCCGTATCCGGTACAGCGGCAGATGTTGCCCGCCAGAGCCTCCCGCAGCTCCAACTCTGTGGGGTGCGGGTTGGTCGCAAAAAGATGATCGGCAGCCACAACGATGCCGGGCGTGCAGAACCCGCATTGGACGCCACCGGTGTCGAGCAGCGCCTGCTGCACCGCAGCGAGGGTGCCGGCCGCGGCGAGGCCCTCGACGGTGCGGATGTCGGCCCCATCGGCATCGGCCGCCAACACCAGGCAGGAGCACACCGGGGCGCCGTCCATGATCACCGTGCACGAGCCGCACTCGCCCTGGTCGCAGGCACTCTTGGATCCGAGCAGCCCGAGCTCTTCCCGCAGTGTGGTGAGCAGGCTCTCCGTGCCCGCCGGCGACGCGGTGCGCTCGGCGCCGTTGATGATCAGCCGGATCACAACAGCACTCTTTCGAGCAGCCTGCCCGCCATGACCTCGCAGGCGCGGCGGCGGTACTCCGCCGTGGAGCGGTGGTCGGTGATCGGGGCGACCTCGGTGGAGACGAGTCGGGCGAACTCGGCGACCGCGCTCGGGGAGGGACGACGCTCGGCGGAGATCATTTCCTCGGCGCGCCGTGCGCGGATCGTGGTCGGGCCCACGGAGCCGAGGGCGACCCGGGTGGTGCCGTCGTCGTCGCGGGTCACGCAGCACGAGGCGATGGCGATCACCATGGCGCTGCGCACTCCCACCTTGGCGAAGGCCTGCCGATCTGGCAACCGGGTGGGAAGCCGGACGCCGACTATCAGCTCATCGGGCAGCCGGCCGGTGCGCTTGGGTCCGATGATGAACTGGTCCCAGGGCAGTACGCGCTCGGCCCGCTGCGATCGCAACACAACGGAGGCGTCGATCGCGGCGAGGAAAGGGAGGGTGTCCCCGGCCGGGCTGGCAAAGCCCAGGTTGCCCCCGATGGTTCCGGCGCTGCGGATCTGTGGTGAGCCGACCGTGCGGGCGGCCTGTGCCAGGGCGGCGATCGGACCTTCCTCGAGCCGCCGGTAGGTGACGCCAGCGCCGATGAAACCCGGATCCCACACCTGCAACTCCGCCACCCGGCGCAGCGCCACCACGGCACTGGGCCGGAATCCGTGGAGATTGATTCGAACCATGAGATCGGTGCCTCCCGCGAGCACGGTGGCGGCGGGGTCGGCAGCCAGGGCGGCCAGGGCCTCGTCGAGGTCGCGGGGGAGCGTGGTGTTCATGAGCCAGGGAAGCCTATTCCCCGCCTAGGCCCGGCGGAGCACCGGCGCGGTTCGCGACAAGTGCTCGGCCGGTGAGCACGAGAAAGAACAACGCCACCGGCAGCACCGCCATGGTCGCCGAGCCGGAGGTGCCGGCGTGGTAGGAGATGACCAATCCGGCGGCAACGGCTGCGATCCCGATGAGGGTCGAGATGACCATCATCGCCGGCACCCGTCGCACCAGCAGGGCGGCCGTGGCCGGAGGAGCCACCAGCAGGCCGAGCACGAGCAGAGTGCCCACAGTGCGCGACGACCCGATGATGGCGAGCGTGGTCAATCCCAATAACACGGCGTGAGACAGTCCCGGGCGCAGGCCGAGCAGCTGCGCCTTCTGCTCGTTGAAGGACAGGACCAGGAAACGGCGATAGAAGAGGAGTGATCCGGCAACCGTGACCAGGGCGACGATGGCGTGCCAGGCGAGATCACCGGTGCTGACCCCGAAGGTGTTGCCGAACAGGATCGCGGTCAGGCTTCCGGTGTACGACGCGGTGCGGGAGATGAGGATCACGCCGAGGCCGAGCATCCCGACGAACAACAACCCGATGCCGGTGTCTTCGGAGAACGCGGTCTGCTGGTGGACCAGACGGATACCGCCGATCATCACGACGGCGGCGATGGCGGCTCCGATCGCGGGGTCAAAGCCGATCAAGACCGCCACCGCGATACCTGGGACGACACCGTGCACCAAGGCGTCACCGAGAAAGGTCATGCCCCGCACCACCACCCAGATGCCCGCCGCCGAGGTCGCCACCGCCGCCAGCGCCCCACCGAGCAGTGCCCGCTGTTGAAAGGCGAGTGCAAACGGATCGGTCAGCCAGTCCACGACACTCATCCTCCCAGGGCGGCGGCAATTCGGCGGGCGTTTTCGACCAGCAACCCGGGGAGGGTGTCGGCGGGGGTGCCCGGGGCGCCGAGGGACTCGGTGAATAGTTCGATCACCGCGACACCGGTACCCGCTTCGGCGGCGATGGCATCGGCCAGGTCGGTGGGGTGGGTGGTTTCGGCGAAGATCGCAGGCACGCCGAGTGCGCGGATGGTGGCAACCAGGGCGGCGAGGTCGGCGGCGCTGGGCTCGGCCAGGGTCGACCCACCGGGAATGATCACTCCGATGATTCGGAATCCGTACCGGTCGGCGAAGTAGCGCAACGCTTCGTGATTGGTGACGAGAACCCTGCGCTCCGCGGGCACCGCCGCAAGCAGGTTCTCGATTTCGGTGTGGGCGGCCAGCAACCGGGCGGCGTAGTCATCCGCTCTGGCGGCGTACCCGCCGCCGGGATCGACCGTGAGCAATGCTTCGGCCACGAGGTGGGTGGCTCGCGCCATCCGCACCGGATCGAGCCACACGTGGGGGTCGCTGCTCCCGTCGTCGGTACGGGGGAGGGGATCGAGGGACTCGGCCACCTGCACGACGACCGTACCCGGGGCTACCGATTCGAAGATCGCCGTCGCCAGACCCTCCTCGAGGCCCAGGCCGTTGATCACCACCAGGTCGGCCGCCGCCACTCGCGCCATCTGCTGCGCCGATGGTTGGTAGTCGTGGGGGTCCACCCCGATGGGGATCAGGACTTCGATCTCTGCTCCCGGCCCCGCCACCGCGGTGACCAGATCTCCGAGCACCGAGGTGGTTGTCACGACCTGCGGCCCAGCGGCGTTGCCGGCTGCGCTGTCGCCGCAGCCGACGATCCCGAACAACCCGAGCAGCAGGGGCATTCTCAGGCGGTTGACGAAAATGAGAATCATTCTTATCATCTCTCGCCAATCTAACCCGGGATGGCGCGTCGTGGCAATCGACCAACTCATCGAGGAGCGCCTGGCGGGCGTGGGGTCGCGATACACCACGGCCCGCCGCACCGTGATGAGCCACCTCCTTCGATCGGTCGGCCCACTCTCGGCCGGGGAGCTCCACGGTGCCCTGCGGACAGCGGTCCCGCTTTCGTCCCTTTACCGCTCGCTCATGGTTCTCGAGGAAGCCGGGGTGGTGACGACGCATCACGGGACCCGGGGGCTCACCCGATACGAGCCGGCCGAGTGGCTGTCGGGACATCACCATCATCTGGTGTGTGTGAGTTGCGGCACCGTCGCAGACGTTGCGGTGTCACCGGCCGACGAGCGCCGCATGCAGGGGCTGGTCGGAGCGATCGCAGACCGGGTGGGCTTCGAGCCCGGTGGTCATTCGCTGGAGATCGAGGGCCGATGCGGCCGATGCGCGTGAACGCAGCCCCAGTCGTCACCGCCCAGGGTGTCGCGTTTCGCTACGGAGACGCCGTTGCCCTTGCCGAGTCGTCATTCACCATTCCCGGCGGAGCGATCACCACCCTGATCGGACCCAACGGCTCGGGGAAGTCGACGGTGCTGCACGCCATCGCCGGGTTGATCGACCCGGTGGCTGGCACCTTGACCGTGGCGCCGTCACGCCGCATCGCCTACGTGCTGCAGGCCACCAAGGTGAACGAGGCGCTTCCGGTGACGGTGCGTGAGGTGGTTGCCATGGGGCGATACTCCACCGCCGGGCCGTACCGCCGTCTCGGTGCCGCGGACCGCGCCGCGGTCGAGGCCGCCATCGCGCGCATGGGAATCGGAGCCATCGCCCGTCGCCACCTTCGCGAGTTGTCCGGTGGCCAGCGGCAACGAGTGTTCGTCGCCCAGGGGATCGCCCAGGACCACGACATGCTCCTGCTCGATGAGCCGCTCACCGGGCTCGACCTGCCTTCGGCCCGCGCCATCGATACAGTGCTCCATGAGGAACAGGACGCCGGGCGCACTGTTGTCATCACTTCTCATGATCTCAACGAGGCCGCCGCCGGCGACTGGGTGATTCTGCTCGCCGGCAGAGTCGTGGCCTGCGGTCCTCCCGCCACGGTGCTCACCGCCGCCAATCTGGCCGCGGCCTATGGCTCGATCCTTCTCCACGAGGGCGAGCGTTTCGTTTTGGAAGACCCGGCGCACCGACCGGTGTCGGGAAGGCACGAGCACGGCACCCGCGGCGAGGGCTAGCCCAGGAGACTATTCCTCCTCCGCCCGCAGCCGCACCCTTCCCGCCTTCTCCGGTCTGATCCCCCGAAATGGGGCGTAGTACGCCCGGATGCGATCCATGTCGGCGGTGACTGCACCGGTCAACTCGATCGTCGGCCCCACCCGTACCCGGCGGGTGCCGGCATCGAGGGCGACGAGCACCACCGGGAGTGCGGCGGCGCGAGCGATCTCGTAAAAGCCGGATCGCCAGTAGGGCTGATGGCTGCGGGTGCCTTCCGGGGCCAGCGCGAGCACCAGATTCTCCGCGCCGGCGAACTCGGCTGTGATCTGTCCGATGATCCCTCCGGGACGGTTGCGATCCACCGGGATTCCGCCCAGCATCCGGAAGAACCCGCCAAAGGGGGGCCGGAACAGTGTGTGCTTGCCGAGAAAGCGGATTCGAACTCCCAGGGCGCGGGCTGCCAGCATGGCGATCACAAAGTCCCAGTTGGATGTGTGCGGGGCGCCGATGATCACCATCTTCGGCAACCGGGGAACCTCTCCGACCACACCCCAGCGGCCCAGACCCAGGAGTCCGCGCCACGGGCGCCTCATTGCATCAAGCCCGCGGCCAGATCGTTATGCCGCTCGATCACTGCCGGTTCGTCGAGCAGCACGTGGTGCCCGTGGTCGATCACCCGGCGTCCGCCGACGACCACGTCGTGGGCGGGGGTGGGAGCAGCCAGCAACACCGCCGCCACCAGATCGTGGGCCGCTCCCGCATATTCGACGCGATCCACCTCCAAGGTGAACAGATCGGCCTGCATCCCGACTGCCAGAGCGCCGATGTCGTCGCGTCCCAGAACAGCCGCCCCGCCCCTGGTGGCCATCTCCAACGCTGTGCGGGCCGGCATCTGTAGTCCACGCCCGATCCCGGGGGAGACCGCGAGTCGGGCGAGCAGCATGGCCTGGCGAGCCTCGGCGAGCAGGTTACCGCCATCGTTACCCGCCGAGCCGTCCACGCCGATGCCCACCGGAACGCCGGCTTCCAGGTAGCGGCCCACTGGGGCGATACCCGAAGCGAGGCGCATATTGGAGGTGGGGCAATGTGCCACACCGGTGCCGGCCGCGGCCATGTCGGCGATCTCGCTGTCGGACACGAACACGCCGTGAGCGAACCACACATCGTCACCGAGCCAACCCAGGTCGGCGGCATATGCAATCGGACGCTTGCCGAAGCGCTCCAGGGTGAAGCTCTCCTCGTCAGCGGTCTCCGCAAGATGAGTGTGCAGGCGCACCCCGCGATCGCGCGCCAGCGCCGCCGACTCGCGCATCAGGTCCGCGGTGACACTGAACGGTGAGCACGGCGCCACCACCACCTGGCGCCTCGATCCCGGGGCCGGGTCGTGGAATGCTTCGATGGCGCGCATGGTGTCGGCCAGGATTCGCTCCGGGGTCTCGACCACCGAGTCCGGGGGGAGTCCGCCGTCTTTCTCTGAGAGGCTCATCGATCCGCGGGCGGCGTGGAATCGCACTCCGACTTCGGCGGCGGCGGCGAACTGGTCGTCGATGGCGGATCCGTTGGGCCACAAGTACTGGTGGTCGAAGGCCGTGGTGCATCCGGAGTGGGCGAGTTCCAGCAGGCCCAGGGTCGTGGCGACATGAACGGCTTCCGGGGTGAGCCGCGACCAGATCGGGTACAGGGTGCGCAGCCAGTCGAACAGGCCAGCGTTCTGGGCACCGGGGACGGCACGCGTCAGGCTCTGATACAGATGGTGGTGGGTGTTGACCAGACCGGGGAGCACCAGATGTCCGGCGGCATCGAGCACCTCATCGGCAGTCTTGGGCATCTCAGCAGTGGGCCCGACCTGTTCGATGAGACCATCGCGGGCGAAGAGTCCGCCGTGGGCGATCTCGCGCCGCTGCTCGTCCATGGTGACCAGCACGACGGCGTTCTTGACCAGAAGAGTCGGCATGACGACGTGACGCTAACGCGTCATGTCGGTATAAGGCATCAGGCAAGGCCGGCAACTGGCAACGGGAATCGGGAAATGTTCCTGCGGGCAGCCGGTAGCGGGCCGTGGGTAGCCTTCCTCACCCCTCGGCCCACAGCGCTTGCAGCTCGGAGCTGGTCGCCAGCAGCTCTTCGAGGCGGCCAACCGCCACCACCCGACCGCGTTCCATCACCACGATCTGGTCGGCCCGTTGCAGCGCCGGATGGCGGTGCGACACCACCAGGCTGGTCACTCCGGAGCGGTCGCGGAACAATCGTTCCCAGAGGATGCGTTCGGTTTCGACGTCGAGCGCACTGGAGACGTCGTCGAACACCAGCAGATCCGGTCGGCGGACGAACATGCGCGCCGTGGCCGAACGCTGCACCTGGCCCCCGGAGAGGCGCACCCCGAGGGGACCGACCATCGTGTCGAGACCCTGGGGCATCTCGGAGACGTCCGGGGTCATGACCGCGGCATCGACCGCTTCGGCGACCACTTCAGTGGGATCGGTACGACCCATGAGCAGGTTGTCCATCAGGCTCATCGAGAACAGCCGCGGTACCTGCGGGGTGTACGCCGATCGGGGTGGGATGAAGAAGCGATCGGGCTCGGCCACCGTCTCGCCGTTCCACCGCACCTCCCCGGCATCGGCACTGACGAGTCCAAGAATGGCGCGCAACAGGGTGGTCTTTCCCGAACCGACTCGTCCGGTTATCACAGTGAACGATCCTGCCGGAACCGAAAAGGTGACGTCGTCGATGCCATCGGTGGTGCCGGGGTAGTGGAAGGTGAGCCCGGACACGTCGAGGCGCTGCAGGGGCGCCAGGTGGGCGGGCACCACTTCAGGGTCGGCGAGAGGGCCAGTGAGCTGCAGATCGCGATGCGCCACCAATCGCATCGGCTCGGCATCCCCCATCAGGTTGAGCATTCGGGCGAACGACACCGCCGCCTGCTGGTAGCGGGCGATGAACATCCCGAGGAAGAACACCGAGTCGGTGATGAACCCGACGAAGTACACGAACAGGGCGAACTCCCCGACGGTGAATTCGCCACTGCGCATCGAAGCGGCCGCCACCACCAGGATGATCCCGGTCCCGATGCTGACGGTGTTCCAGAACAGGGACTCGAGCATCGCCTCGAGCACCTTGTCCTTGACCGCGACCGCGCGCCGCTCGTCGCTAAGGCGACGGAAGTGGCGCACCATCGACCGTTCCGCCCCTGCCACCTTGATCGCCTGCACCGATCCAAAAGTCTCGCCGAGCGACTCGGTCACCTTGCCGGTGGCGATGCGGGCCGCCTCGCGATAGCGCTTCACCCGGTGCCGGGCGGCGGCGGCCAGGTAGACCACGACGACTGTGGGACCGAACACGACCAGGGTGAGGAAGCCATCGATCGACACCAGCATCCAGATGGCGATGACCGCGAAGATGGTGAGGCCGACCATGTCCACGGTCCAGGAGAACGACTCGACGTTCTCGTCCACGTCATCGCGGAAGCGGCTGATGGCGTCGCCGGGCGACTCCTTCATGGACTGTGCCCCGGGAAGCTCGAAGATCCTCTCCAGCATGTTGCGCCGCAGCAGAGTGCCCACCCGGAACATGAGGTGGACGTCGTTCCACATCCCCACGATCACAAAGGTGATCCGTCCCATGGCATACGCGATGGTGATCGCCACCAGCACCGCGATCGGAGGTGCGTCCGCGGTGTCGCCGGTCACAGAGTCGAAGAAGATGCGGGTGATGACGGCCGGGATGATCGGCATGACCCACATCGACGCCCACATGAAGACGTTGACGGCGTATCTCATTTTGTGCTGGGTGATGAGTCCCCAGCCCAATCGAGCGGTGGGGACGCCTGTGGTATCGACCTTGGGTTCGCTCATGCCAGCAGCTCCTCCATGCCGGTGCGCAGAAGAGAGGCGAATCGCGAGGCTGGGTCGGCCGCGAGACCGGACCGCGGACCGTACTCGGCGACGCGCCCCCGCTCCAGGATCAGGATGTCGTCGGCGCGCTCAACGGTTGCCAGCCGGTGGGCGATTATCACGCCGGTGCGTGCTTCGAGGAGGCGATCCACGGCGCGCTCGATCAGAACCTCGGTGGCGGGATCGAGGCGCGACGACGCCTCGTCCAGGATCACCAGACCGGGGTCGCGCAGGAAGATCCGAGCGAAGGCGAGCAGCTGTGCCTGGCCCGCGGAGACGCCTCCGGACCCAGACTCCAGCATCGTGTCGAGACCGCGGGAGAGCGACCGGATCCAATCGCCCATTTCCAGCTCATCGAGCACGCGCCAGAGCTCGTCGTCGGTGATGGCGTCGTCGAAGAAAGTCAGGTTCTCCCGGATCGTGGCGCGGAAGAGCTGGACCTCCTGGGTGACCATCCCGATCCGGGCTCTGCGGTCGTCACGCGCCACCTGGCGCAAATCCACGCCTCCGACGCGAATGGTTCCCGCCACCGGGTCGTACAGGCGGGTCAAGAGCCGGGCCAGGGTCGACTTGCCCGAGCCGGTCCGTCCCAGAATCCCGAGCAGCCTCCCTGGCGCCAGCTCCAGGTCGAGCCCCTCGAGGACGATCTCATCGACGTCGTCCCGATAGGCGAAGTCGACGGCGTCGAAGTCCACCGCGAGGGCGCCGGCGGGAAGGTGGAGGGTTCCTGTTTCGGGGAGATGGGTGGTGGTGGCGAACAGCTCCTCGACGCGAGAGATCCCGGCGCCCGCCTTCTGCAGATCCTCCATCTGGGTGCGGATCTGATCGATGGGATGGCGGATCATCTCGGTGTAGTGGAAGACCAGGTAGACCGCACCGATGGTCATGGCACCATCACGAACCAGGGGTGCCCCGATCCCAAAGACCAGCGCCAGCCCGAAGACGTAGACCGCGATCGAGGACGACCACAACAGCGAGAACCCGAAACGGCCTCGCACTTCGAGAGGCAGCCACTCGCGATGCAGCGAGGTGAAGCGGTGCATCATGTAGGGCACGGCGCCATTGGCGCGGATGTCCTCGGTGCCGCCGAGCTGTTCGCCGAGGAACCCGAAGAAGGTCGCTCGCTTGGCGCGCACCTCGCGCCACCACGGGATCGCGATCGCCTGGATCTTCACCATGAACGCCATGGCGAGGCCGGCGAAGACGGTCATTCCCAGCCCGATCAGGGGGTGCTCGCGCCACATGAGCACGACGATGGCCGTCACCAAGACGAGGTTGCCCATCACCTGCACGACGAAGGCCGAGAAGAAGTTGGACAGCGTGGTCACGTCGCCGTCGATGCGTTCGATCAGCTCACCGGGAGTCTTGGTCTTGTGAAACGAGAGGTCGAGGTCGAGCAGATGTGCCGTCAACTCCACCCGCATCTCGTTGGTGGCCGACCAGCCGATATGGGCGGCGAAGTACGTAGCGGCGACACTGAGCACCTGGTGGCCCACGGCAAGGATCACAAACCCGGCGGCGAGGGCGGTGAGCTCCGACAGTTCATCGCCCGCGGTGGCCCCATCGATGAAGGCGCGGATCAGCTGCGGGTTCACCACCTGGAAGGCGATCCCGGTGAAGAGCAAGGCGAAGAGCACCATCACCCGCGTCTTGAGCGGGAGGAGGTACTTCTTGAGGAGGCGCCAGTAGGCGCGGACCGGGATCATGCGGCTCCTGAATCGGGTGGGCGCAGACGCGCCAAAGGAGAGGGGTCTGGTTGAGTTGCCCGCCGCCCGGTGGGCCGTCCGTCAGGTCTGCCTGGAGCGACATCGCTCCCCGCGCCGGGTCAACGGGCGGTGGTCGGGTTCCTGAGCATCGCGGCCTCCATACTCCCTAGAGAGCGGGGAGGAGTTTCCCAGGAACCGGGGAGGCTGTCAACGAGCGATGACAGATGGCAGATGGCAGATCACAGACCAGAAACCTCTGTCTGGTCTGTTGTCTGTTATCTGTTTATCTCCGATCCAGCCCGAACGCGCCCGGGGACTACCCTCGGCTCCGTGGGCGACACCCTCACCACCCTGATCTCCGAAGAGCTGATCTCCGAGCGGGTGGGCGAGCTTGCCGGCCAAATCGACGAGGACTATCGCGACGACGCCGACCTCATCCTCATCGGGGTCCTGAAGGGGTCATTTGTATTCCTCGCCGACCTGGCCCGCCGTCTCACCATCCCGCACCGGGTCGAGTTCATCGCGGTGTCGTCGTACGGGGACCGGGAGAGCGAGGATCCAGGTGCGGTCCGCCTGATCCTCGATGTGCGTCACGACATCGGCAACCGCCACGTGATCATCGTCGAGGACATCGTGGACACCGGTCACACGCTGTCGTATCTGGTACGGCTGCTTCAGGCCCGGCTCCCCGCCTCGCTGCGGACCTGTACTCTGCTGCGCAAGCCCGACCGCGCCCAGGTCGACGTCACCATCGATTATCTCGGATTCGACATTCCCGACGTCTGGGTGGTCGGCTACGGTCTCGACTTCGCCGAGCGGTATCGCACGCTGCCGCGGATCTGCGCGATGAAGAAGCCTTGACGGACCTCAGCGGCACACGGCTAACCAACGCATCTGACCGTCGACCAGGGCAAAGGCACCCACGGTCTCGATCGTCTCCCCCTCAAAGACGAAGCTCACCTGTGCGCTGTAATAATTCGTGACCTCGACGCCTTCGATCGTCACTGTCGTTGGCCCCGTAGCTTCGCCGACCAGGGTGTAGGCGCCGAGGGACAGGATCTCTCCTTCCACGAATGTGCGGCACAGTGCTTCGTCCTGCAACTGGAGCACGATGGGATGCAGCCGGGCCATGAGGAAGTCGGTATCCCCTTCGGCGATGGCGGCCGCGAACAGGGCCACGAACTCCTCCACGGTCTCGGCGGCACCAACCGTGGTGGTGGTGCCATCTACCGCGGGCCCGCCGAGATCGGCCACCGGCAATTCGTACTCGGCGCTGAGGATCGGGGGAGCGCCCACTGCCGGGAAGGCGTCCATATCGCCACCACTCGCGACGTAGGTGCGATAGCCGGCGGTGTCACCGATCTCCGAGGTGGCGACCACCAGCGTCACCGAGTTGTCGGCAAGCAGTACCCGTGCCGTGGTGGGTGCGCCGTCGTGACGGGCCAGAGTCCACTCGCCGCCTGCGGTGGCGGTAACCCGGTACTCGACTTCGACCCCGCCGGAGTCGCCGCCGCCAAAGGCGTCACCGGTCGCCGGGTCACCATCGAGGTCGAACCCAAACCCGATGGTGAGCTCGGCTTCCGGCTGCAGCGCCAGCGGTTCGACCAGGATCATCTGGGCGATGGTCCACGGGCCCTCCGGGATCACCGAGCCATCGGTGGCGCATACGGTGAAGGCCAAGCGGCCGGGTCCGCAGTGGTAGAGCGTGTTGGAGAACAAAAGCCGGCCGAAATTGTCGTAAGACGCCGACATGCTCATGGTCCCCATGCCCGAACCCATGACCTCAGGAAGACCCGGTCTCGAGCTCCCCCGGGCCGGGCGGAACGTCCAGTACTCCCACCCAAAGCAGTCGATCGCCTGCAACGTGGCGTTGGTGTCGTTGGTGGACACTCCCCACACGCAATCGCCTGAGGGCATCGTCTGGCCGAGCAGCGAGTCGCGCACGATCGTCGCCGGAAGCAGGAGGCGAGCGGCGGTCATTGGGGCGATTAGGTCGTTCTGGGCCCAGTCCGGCTGCAGTGCCGCAGTGTCGAGGGTGCTCTCCGCCGGACCCACCGTAAAGGCGCCGAGGGGGGTGGAGGCGAAGGGGAGGCGGCTGCCCTCCACCATCACCCCGATGTAGGTCGGGGTGCATTCGCCGAACTGGAAGAGCGGCCCCGCGCCGACGATCGCACCGTCGGCTCCCGTCCCCACACTGTTGCTGTCCTTCCCAGCGCAGTTGTAGGTCAGGTCGACCGACAACCCGATCCCTACCAGGTTGCTGGGGAAGCCCCATTCGTATAGAGACTGTCCCTCCTCGCCGGTGATCGCGTCCGGCACCGACCCGGCGTGGCTCACGCTGGTCTGACCGGGACCGGCCACGAGCAGGTAGCCGGAGGGGAACAGAGCCGCGGAAGCCTGTCCGGCGAGTGGTCCGAGCCAGCCGTTGCTGTACCCGGCGCACTGCACGTGGAATCGTGGGTCGAGGGCGATCGGTACCGCAGGCCACTGACCGGTCTGAAAGCCGGAGAGCGGTCCGGCGGTCGCAGCTGCGAGTTGTGTCTCGGTGGGATTGTCGTCGCACGATGGCAACGCCCCCACCTGTCGCGGCAGTGTGGTGCTCGTGGTGCTGGTCGTACCTCCGGCACTCGGCTGGCTGCCGTCACTCAGACCGGCATAGGCGGCGAAACCCAGTGCCAGGGCACCGAGAGTGGCGCCGGCCGCTGCCATCGGATGCTGTCGGATCGCACCACGCACCCCGGTCGCGGCGGCCTGCCTCCCGGCGCCGACAGCGCGTTTGGTCAGCTTCAGCTTTCCCTTGACGATCTCGACCTTGTCGAATGCCTTGCCGTTGTCTTTGAGATCGTCGTTCAGGTCCTTGGTGAATTTGTCGAGCTGCTCCTTGGGCAGCAGCGGGTTCTCAGTGGTGACGACGAGGCTTCCGTCCACCACGGAGGCATTCACCGTGACCCCGATGAATCCCCAGCCCACCCCGACGTCCACCGAGCCGTTGGCACCCGGGGTGAATGTGGCCGAAGGCTTGACGTCTGGAACCAGGGCCCCTTTGGGCTTGGGGAGCCAGGTGATCTCGCCGGAGGCGATCTCGACCTGGTCCGTCTTGCACTTGGCAAAGTCCACCAGCGCCTGCGGGGCGCCCCTGGGAAGGCGGGTGCGCGGCTCGGGCATGCTCCCCCTCTTGTCGTCGCTGAACAGTATCCGCGCAGCGGGCAGCGTGCGGTGCGGTCGCGTCCGGACGTGCCCCCCCAACGACCTCCGCAAGGACCCTCGCCCCTCGCCCCTCGCCCCTCCCCCCTCGCCCCTCGCCCTTCGCCCTTCGCCCTTCGCCTCTAGCCTCGGGACCGTGAAGCCTGCCCTCCCCGCCTCGCTCGTGTCCTCCTACTTCTCCCGCCTTGATGCCGACCAGGAGGCCCGTCCCGCTTTCCCGGGTGAGTCGGGGACCCGCCAGCCGGTGCACACCGTGTATGGAGGTGCCCACCTGTTCCAACCGGACTCGGCGCCCCGTCTCGGGGAAACCGCCCTGCGCGTGCTGGAGAAGTACGCCCCGACCGCGGCAGATCTCGCCGCGGCATTGGGTCGCCCCGAGAACGATCCGATCTTCGGCGCCGTCTATCCCCGGATCGTGGAGAAGCTGCGGCGCGAACCGGTGGAAGACTTCCGGATCGACTTCGAGGATGGCTTTGGAGTCCGTCCCGACTCCGAAGAGGACGCCGCGGCGTTGGCCGCAGCGGACGCGGTGGCGGCGGGCATGGCCGCCAACACGCTGCCCCCATTCATCGGAATCCGTATCAAGCAGCTCAGCCCGGAGTTGCGCAACCGGTCGCTGCGCACGCTCGATCTGTTCCTGGGGCGCCTCGTGGAGGCCGCGGGGGGCCGTATTCCCCGCTGGTTCCACGTCACCCTCCCCAAGGTGGTCTCGGTCGAGCAGGCTGCGGTGTTCGGCGAGGTTCTCGACGTCATCGAGAAGGACCTGGGTCTGCCGGAGCAATCCGTGCGCGCCGAGCTGATGATCGAGATCACCCGGTCGATCTTCGACGAGGAGGGGCGGGTCAACGTCGTCCGCCTCGTCCAGGCGACGGGACCGCGCTGTATCGCCGCCCACTTCGGCACCTACGACTACACCGCCTCGTGCCAGATCACTGCGGCTTACCAGGGAATGACCCATCCCGCTTGCGACTTTGCCCGCCATGTGATGCAGGTGTCGCTCGCCGGAACCGGCGTGTGGCTCTCCGATGGGGCCACCAATGTGCTCCCCGTGCCGATCCATCGCGGTGAGGACCTCTCCACGGCCCAGGAGGCCGACAACCGGACTGCGGTTCATGAGGCCTGGAGACAGCACTTCGACGAAGTGCGGCACTCGTTGGTCCATGGCTTCTACCAGGGCTGGGACCTGCATCCCGCCCAGTTGGTCACCCGTTATGCCGCAGTGCAGTCCTTCTTTCTGGAGAGCCTCGACGCTGGTGCCGTGCGCCTGGCCAACTTCGTGGACAAGGCCACCCAGGCCACGCTGGTCGGGGATGTCTTCGACGATGCCGCCACTGGCCAGGGATTGCTGAACTTCTTCGCCCGTGCCATCAACAGCGGTGCCATCTCGGAGGAGGAGGCGTCGGCCCGCACCGGCGTGACACTGGAGGAACTGCAGGCGCGGTCGTTCCTGGAGATCCTCAAGCACCGCCGCGACCGCTGACCGGATGTTCCTAGGGGCCCTCGGCCCAGTCCACGACGCGCTGCCGTTCGAGATCGGTCATGAGGGTGAGGTTCCCCAGCGGCATGAAGTTTGAGGCCACCACCTGACGCACCAGGACGCGGCGCCGCTCGAGGTCGGCCCTGGTGGCGAACACGATGTCTTTGGGTGGTTCGGTGAACCCGGGCTGAGTCGGGTCTGCGGCGTGGCATGGGGTGCAGCGCATTACCACGATCGCCCACACGTCGTCGGGAACGTCATCGCCGCTGGTGGCCGGGGGAGCGGCGATGACCGCCAGGGCGAGCATCGCGACCACCGCCGCGGGAAGAATCCACACGTTGCGCCGCCCCTGACCGCGGAGGTTGAACCAGTGCCGCACCAGGACCCCGACCAGACTCAGGCCCGCCAACAGAGCCCAGTTCCAGTTGGCGGCGAAGGTCGAGGGGAAGTGGTTGCTCACCATGATGAACACCACGGGCAGGGTGAGGTAGTTGTTGTGCAGGGACCGCCGCGCCGCTTCGGCTCCCGGCTTGGGATCCGGTTTCTCCCCGCGCGCCATCGCCGCCACCATCACCTTTTGTGAGGGGATGATGACGAAGAAGACATTGGCGGCCATCAGGGTGCCGATCAGTGCCCCGGTGTGAATGTATGCCGCCCTCCCGGTGAGGAGCAGGGAGTACCCCCAGGCGGCGCCGGTGAGCAAGACGGTGCCGATCGCGGCGAGTGTCACCGGTCTGCGGCTGAGCAGGCGGCACAGCCGGTCGTATCCGACCCATCCCGCGGCCAGAGTTGCGATCCCAAAGGTGATGAGACCCCAGCGCGGCACAGCCCAGCGCCCGGGATCGACGGCGACGCCGAGGGGGCCGAGGTAGTAGACGATCGCCAGCAGGGAGGCACCGCTCAGCCAGGTGGCGTAAGCCTCCCACTTGAACCAATGCAGCGTCGTGGGAAGACGCGCCGGAGCGGTCTCGTACTTGATTACCCGGTAGAAGCCGCCGCCGTGCACCGACCACAGCTCGCCGGCTACTCCCGGTTCCGGCTGTTGCGGCGCCCGGATGTGGGTGTTCAGCCAGTTGAAGTAGAACGAGGTACCGATCCACGCGATACCGACCACGGCGTGCAGCCAACGCGCCGCGAGGTTGAGCCACTCGTGGATGTGGGCGTCGAACACGCCTACGAGCCCCGATAGGTGGTGTAACCGTACGGCCCGAGCAGCAGTGGAACGTGATGGTGCTGTCGGGGATCAGTCACCCGGACCGTGACTACGACCTCGGGATAGAACGCCGTGGGTCCGAGGTGCGCACCGGTGGCGAAGGTGAGCCGATAGACCGCGGCTTCCAGCGGCTCGTCGCCCAGCAGGTCGGCGATGCGCCCGTCGGAATCGGTGACCCCGCTTCCGACGCTGACCCAGTTCTCGGCCTTGCGCACCGTCACCGTCACCGCCAGACCGGAGACCGGCAGGCCTGCGGCGATGTCGAGGACGTGGGTGCTGAGTGACATCACGACCTCCCGGTGATCTTGTCTGGTCCGGGTGTTCCGCTGTCAGCTGATGGCTGCCAGCTGACATTTGGATCCGGACGAGCCACTGCGCCATCCCTCCTGTGGGCCTCAGTCTATCCCGAGGAGCTTGCGCAGTCTGAGCTCGGTGATCTTTTCCTGCTCGGCAGCGGCGACCAGAAACTCCTCGTCGGGGTCGTTCTCCAGGCGGCGGTGGCAGGCCTCCAAGAGAGCCGCCGCCTCCACGCCCGCGGCGTAGATGAGGAACCCGAACCCGAAGCGTTCGGCGTAGTCCCGGTTGCAGGCTGCGATCGCCTCCGCCACCTCTGCGGCGGCCTCGGCCATCCCGGACTGCTCGTCACGCGACCAGGTGCTGTGGCGGTCGGCGCCGGCGCGGCTCTCGCCGATTCTGGGGTGGGCGCCGAACGCCTGTAGCCAATCACCCTCCCCACGGATCCACCATTCGTCGGCTGCGCTGGTGAGCAATTCATCGACTCCGCGGAAGGGGCGGCGGTCGGCCATCGCCTCGGCCCATGCCGTCGACGCGCAGCACGCGAGCAGGGCCGCCACGGCCTCGGGGCGCGGCGCCCGATTCAGGCCGGGGAGGTCCACGGAGCCGTGCTTCTTCCGTGGGCGCGGAAACGTGCCACGCCCCCGTCGGGATGGATGTCGAGCCGGAGGTGGGTACACGCACCGGATGGCGAGGGGACGGCGAATCCGTGAGGAGTGTCGGGGGTGAGCGGGGTGACGCCGAGCAGCGGCCGCCACTGCCCCTCTCCGGGGATCGCGACGCCGGGAGCATCGGCGGCGAATACGGCCGCCGCCCCGGGGGCGTTGCCTTTGAAGTGGGTGGTATCGATCTCGATGCGGTCCACCTCGCCGCGGCCGGCGAGCCGTATCACCGCCCAATCGTTGCCCGGCCCGCGCCTCCGCCGGGTCTCCCAGCCGTCCCACATCCCCCGGGCGGGTCCGGTGACGAGCATCCGATTGGGCGAGGAGTAATGCCGGTTGGAGCAGTCCACGGCGCGGCCGCCGCTGGCGAGGGCGGCGAGGTCACGCGGCGATCCGTCGAGCGACCCATCGGGCGGCGTCGGGTCGCCCCAGACCCGGAGGCGGGCGACACCGCCATCGGGGTAGATGTTGAGGCGGAGGTGGGTGGCGGGCGCGGGGCGAGGCAGCGGCAGTTCGACCCGGGTATCGCCGTGGAGCGGAGAGCGCGGGAGCACCTCCGACCAGTGAGTGGGCCCAGGCTCGCCGGCCACGTGTGCCGCCTCCAACGAGCACGACTCTGGAAAGTTGCCAGTGAAATAGGCGGTGTCGACGGTCACCCGCTGCACGATTCCGGGGATCCCGAGTTGCACCACCGCCCAGTCGAACCCGGGCTCGCGGCGGCGACGCGTCTCCCACCCGTCCATCCACTTGCCGCGGTCGGTGTAGCGCTCCCGATCCCAGACCGGGTCGGAGTCGAGGATCAGGTTCTCCTTCTCGGCGAAGAACTCGTCGTTGGTGGAAAGGACCCGTCCTCCGAGCCGCGCCGCGGCCAGGTCCACCAGCAGGTCATCTGACGTCATATCGTCTCCGGGATCAGTGCCGGGGGGCTGTCACCCCGCACGATGGTCGCCACGACCCGTCCCCGCAAGGAGCGCCCGGCGTATGGGGTGATGGGGTGGCGTTGCGCCATCCGGTGGGGTTCCACTACGACCTCGGCGTCGGGGTCCCACACCACCAGGTCGGCACGCATACCCGGGGCGATGGCACCCGTGGCGATGCCGGCGAGCCGTGCCGGTGCCGCACACACCCACTCGGCGACTTCGGCGATGCCAAAGCCACGCCTCTCGGCTTCGGTCCACATCAGGGGCAGGCGCAGCTCCAGGGAGGCGATCCCGCCCCAGGCGGTGTCGAATCCACCTCGCTTCAGCTCCCCGGGGCACGGTGAGTGATCGCTCACGACCATGTCGATGATCCCGGAAGCGAGGCCCTCCCACAGCAGCTCGCGGTTCTCCGCATCGCGGATCGGCGGGGCGCACTTGGCCGATGCGTCGTCGCCCAACTCCTCGGCGCTGAGGATGAGGTAGTGCGGACAGGTCTCGGCAGTGATGGCGACGCCGTCGCGACGGGCCGAGGCCAGCAGCGGCAGTGCCCCGGCGGCCGACAGGTGGAGAATGTGCGCTCGGCCTCCGGTGTTGCGGGTGGCGGCGATCACCGCCGCAATCGCCTCGATCTCGGCATCTGGCGGCCGCGACGCCAGGTATGAGCCGTAACTCGCTCCGGGGAGGGGAGCGGCGGCGAGCACCGCAGGTGCCTCGGCGTGCACCAGCAGCGGTAGTCCGACCGCGGCGGTGGCCTCCAGGACCGAGTTGAGGTGGGCGATCTCGATTGCGGGAAACTCGGGGACCCCGGAGTCGCTGAGGAAGCACTTGAAGCCGCGGACTCCCGCTGCCGCCAGCCCAGGCACACCGTCGATGCTGCCGGGGATGATCCCTCCCCAGAAGGCGACATCGGCGCTGAGCTGCGCCTCCGCCGCGGCGCGCCGCTTGGTCTGCAGAGCCGCTACCGAGATGGTCGGAGGAATCGAGTTGAGCGGCATGTCGACGATCACCGCCACCCCGCCGGCACGCGCCGCGGCGGTGGCGGTGGCGAACCCCTCCCACTCGGTGCGACCCGGCTCGTTGACGTGGACGTGGCTGTCGACGAGCGCTGGCATGACGACCAGATCGCCGTGGTCGCTGGTGTCGGCGGGGCCGGTGTCGTGGGCGACCACCGCGGTGATGATGCCGTCGCGGTGGACGATGGTGGCGGGACGCAGCGAGTCTGCGATCAAGACCCGGGAGCTGCGGAGGGCGCCTGCCATCCCCGAGAAGTTACCGCTGGCGGTCAGCTGTCAGCCTTTGGCTCGCCCGGCGGTCCGGTCGTCACAACGGGGAGGCGTAGGCGCCCGGGTCGCGGCCGGCCTCGTCCTGAGCGCGGCGTACGAGATCCATGTATTTGGAGGCCCCGAGGATCTGGCGATCGAGCAGCGCCCCCAGGTGCTCCACCGTGTAGGCGGTGGCCTCCTCGAGATGGGTGTCGACATCCCCGGCGCCCTTGACGAATTGCATCCGGGTCCAGTAGGAGTTGATGACGACGGTGAGGAAAGATTGCACCACGCTATTGCGCTCCAGAGCGGCGAGCGGGCGCATGTACAGCAACAGCGCGAAGAGGATCAGCGACATCGCCGCCAGCGCCGCCACCGTTCCGGCGTGCGCCCAGTCGTATCCAGTCGCGGGAGGCGTCGAGGCGAGTCGAACCGCGGCGATCATCGCTCCGAGAGCGATGGCGAACACCACCAGGAACATCCACTTCATGGTGGCGAAGGCAAAGCGCTGGCTGCGAGCAGTCCTGAGGAACTCGCGCTGGTTGGCTTCGAGGATCGTCCGGGCCAGGGCTTCCACGTTGGCCGCAGCCGCGTTGGGCTGGTCTGACTTCGTGTCGGCCATGTCGCTCCTTTGGGCGCGAATCTAGTGGGTGGCGGACCTCGGGCTCACCCCATGGCGGCGCGGAGGCGTTCCGCCGTCGCCGCCAGGCGTCCGGCCGCTGCGGCATCCACCGGGGGGAAAGGTACGTCGCCGAGTTCATCGGTGGGGATGAGGTGCACGTGGGCGTGGGGGACCTCGTAGCCGACGACCAGCACCGCCACCCTTCGGCAGCCCGTCACCGCCTTGAGCGAGGTGGCCACCGCGGCGCAAGCCGCCCAGAGAGCCGTGTAGTCCTCTTCGGGAAGATCGAACAGGTAGTCGACCTCGCGCTTGGGAACCACGAGGGTATGACCCTCGCTCCGCGGGTTGATGTCGAGAAATGCCAAGCAGGACTCGTCCTCGTAAACCCGGTGCGCGGGGATCTCGCCGGCGATGATCTTGCTGAACAGGGAACTCATCACCGATAGGTTACGGGATCAGAGCACTCGCCCCAGCCCGTGGCGTTCGGCGTGTGCCAGTGCCGCCGCCGCGGCCGCGACATCCTGGGAGGCGATGCCGACCGACTTGAAGAGAGTGATCTGATCCGCGGTCCTGCGGCCGCGGACGCGCCCGGCGAGCAGGTCGCCGATGGTGCCGTCGGGTTCCCGGCCCGCCTGGAGAACGTCGCCCGCTTCCGCAGCCGCCGCGGCGATGTCATCCACGAACACGCGGGCGGCGAGCACCACCGGCCCGGGGATCTCCACCATTTCTGGAGTGAAGGCACCTACGGCGTTGAAATGGGTTCCCGGCCGCACCGCGGCGACACCGAACAATGGTTGGCGCGAAGGTGTCACGGTGGTGACCACGTCGGCGGCCGACACCGCCGAGTCGGGATCTCCGACGGCGCTCCCTCCAACCCGCTCTGCCAGGGCGGTGGCGCGATCGATGTTGCGGCTCCAAACGAGGACCTCGCCGATCGGCCGCACCTCCATGACCGCTACCACCTGGTCGAAAGCCATGGCGCCCGCACCGAGTATCGCCAGCACCGAAGCATCGGGCCGCGCCAACAGGCGGGTGGCGAGACCGGCTCCGGCGGCGGTGCGGATCGCCGTGAGGGTGGGACCGTCCACCAGTCCGCGACACGATCCCTCGGTGTCGAAAACTGCCACGATCCCCGACGGCTTCCCCGGAACCGTCGACACCACTTTGATCCCGGTGTCGCGGCCGGCTCGCCCCGGCATGAAGA
>JBKKBI010000069.1:0-78225 GCA_046714175.1 Acidimicrobiia bacterium
GCCCAAGGCGCGGCATCCGGAAAGGAAGCCCGTGGACCTCAACCTGGTGGTGCTTGCTGGCCGCCTCGCCGCCCCTCCCGAGATCCGGCAGTTCGAGAGCGGCACCCGCCTCGCCCGTTACCTCGTCACCGTGCGCACCGAGGAGCCAACGCGCCGGGTCGATGTGGTCCCGGTGACCCTGTGGGATCCCGACGACGCCCTGGTGGACGCCGATCCCGCTCCCGGGACCCGCGTGTGGGTGGCGGGTGCGGTGCAGCGACGGTTCTGGAGCGGTGACGACGGGCGGCGCAGCCGGCTCGAGGTCGTGGCCGAGCAGGTGTGTCTGCGCGATGGCGAGGATCAGGAGGGCTAGCCTCGCCGCCGGGGGCGGAGGACCTGTGCTCGACATCCCGGCCTTTCTGCGTCTGGTGGTGGACCCGGTGCGCCTGGCGATCCTCGGAGCCGCCGCCACCGGGACCCTTGACGCGGGTCAGGTCGCATACCGGGTTGGAGTCAATGAGCGCCGGGTGCAGCGTGAAATTGGGGCGCTCACCCAGGCAGGCCTTCTGGTGGAGGGGCGGCTCGTGGTGGGGGTGCTCCAGGATCTGGCCGGCCAGCTGCCCCGCGTCCCCGAGGCGACGGCAGAGGTCATCGCCGGCCCCTGGAACTCCGAGGAGACCCGGGTGCTGCAGACGTTCTTCTCCGGCGACCGGCTGACCGAGATACCCGGTGCCCACGCCAAGCGCCGGGTGGTGCTGGAACGGCTCGCCATGGAGTTCGAGCCCGGGGTGCGCTACGCCGAGCGGGAGGTGAACTTCACCCTGGCGCTGTTTCACCCCGATTTCGCGGCCTTGCGCCGCTACCTGGTCGATGAGGGAATCATGACTCGGGCCGACGGCGTCTACTGGCGCACCGGGGGCCGGTACCGGGAGGCACCGTAAATCAATCCTCGCCTAGCCTGTCCCGATGTGTCGCAGCATCGTTCAACTGAGAAAGCCTGATGGAGCCACCCGCGAGGAACTCGAGGCGGCGGCGCTCCAGTTCGTGCGCAAGATCAGCGGTTTTCGCGAACCATCGGCGGTGAACCGAGAGGTGTTCGGCCGCGCCGTGGCTGAGATCGCGACCAGCGCCGAGGCCCTCCTCGCCGGGCTGGTCGTCAAGCGGTGACTGAAGACCGTGGCTCCGATCTGCGGCGGTTTCTCGAGCCCGAAAGGGTCGGTATCACCCGGGCCCTTCCGGCGATCCTGGCGTGCGTCCTCGCGGTTGCGGTGATCATCGGTGGGATCCTGTTGCGACCTACTGGCGGTGACCGGCCCGATCTCTCCGAGCTGGGTATCACCGCACGCACCTACGGCGCGGTGGTCGTAGAAGTCATCACGGGGCCGTGTGAGTCCAACCCCGACCTCCAGTGCGCCGTCACCGCGTTGCGGCTGACCCAAGGTCCCGACACCGGGACGGTGGTCCATCTGGTTCTGGTGGTTTCTGAGACCTCGACATCGTTCGGCCTCGGGGACCGGGTGGTTCTCAATTACCAGGATGCCGCCGAGCCCGAGTTCCGCTACTCGTACGCCGATCGCCAGCGCCGCCCCGTGCTGCTGGTGTTGGCCGTAGTCTTTGCCCTCGTCGTGGTGGCACTGGGTCGGATGCGGGGCTTGGCGGCTCTGATCGGCCTGGCCGGGAGCGTGGTGATCTTGCTGGAGTTCGTCCTTCCGGCCATTCTCGATGGGCGTAACCCTCTGGCGGTGGCGGTGGTGGGATCGGCAGCCATCGCCTACCTGGCGCTGTACGCCGCCCACGGATTCACCAGGATGACGACCGTAGCCCTGCTCGGCACGTTGGCGGCTCTGGGGGTGACGGCAGTACTCTCGTCGGTAGCGGTGGGAGTCGCCCGGTTCAGCGGGCTGACTGGCGACGAGGCGTTCATCATCGCCGTCGCCGGACATTTCGATCTCAGCGGCCTCATCCTTGCCGGAATCGTCCTCGGCGCCCTCGGGGCCATCGACGACATAACCGTCACCCAGGCCTCGACGGTGTGGGAGTTGCACGCGGTGCGGCCCGACCTGGGACAGGCGGCGCTCTTCCGTTCCGGTCTCAAGGTGGGTCGAGATCATGTCGCCTCCACCGTGAACACCCTCTTGCTCGCCTACGCCGGAGCCGCCATGCCGTTGTTGCTCTTCTTCGTGTTGGCCGGTCAGTCGATCGGTACCGTCCTCAATGGGGAGGTGGTGGCCGTGGAGGTGGTGCGCACTCTCGTGGGCAGCATCGGCCTGATCAGCGCGGTGCCCCTGACGACCTGGCTGGCGGCGGTGTTCGCCAGTGAAGAGTTCGCCTCCCGCCCCCACCCCTAGCCCACCCTCGATCAATGGTCGAGGGTGGTGTGGTAATGCGCTTCGACTTCAGGTTGAGGGTTTGCGGGAGGCGGCCAGCAGCTCCTGGACCCGGTCGCCGCGGGGGAACGAGGACTGCGTGCCCGCTCGGGTGACACTATCGGAGGCACATGCGATGCCTAGGCGGGTGGCGGCGCCGGTGTCCATGCCGGTGGCGAGACCGAAGGCAAAAGCTCCCACGAAGGCATCTCCGGCGCCGGTGGTGTCCACAGCGGTCACCGCGGGGGCAGGGATGCGGTGCACCCGGCCGGCATCCACCAGGGCCGCTCCGGCGCCGCCCAAGGTCACCACGAGGCCGCAACCGAGGCGCTCCCGTGCGGCCAGCAGGGTGGCATCGTCGGAGGTGGCCGGGCCGGGGACGAGGTGAGCGAGTTCCACCTGATTGGGGATCACCCAATCGGTGACCGCCAGCAGGGCCGGGTCGAGGGCAGCACCCGGCGCCGGGTTGAGAATCGTCACCGCTCCCGTTGCTCGGGCGGCGGCAAAGGCAGCGGCGGTCACCGGTTGGGGGATCTCGAACTGTCCCACCACCACCCGCGGGGTGCCAGGCCCGGAGACGGCGGCCACCGCTTGGTCGGCGGAGAGCCGATGGTTGGCGCCGGGAATGATGATGATCCGATTGGTGCCGTCGGGTTCGACCCAGATCGGAGCGACCCCGCTGGCTCCCGGCACAGTGTGCACGTGGGCCACGTCGATGCCGAACCCGGCCAGGTTCGACCGGGCCATATCGCCGTAGGTGTCGTCGCCGACGCAGTTCACCATCGCCACCTCGGCGCCCAGCAATCGGGCCATCACCGCCTGGTTGGCTCCCTTGCCTCCGAATCCCATCACGAACCGGTCTCCGACCAGCGTCTCACCCGGGCCGGGGATGCGGGGGGCATAGGCCACGAGGTCGATCATGGTCGAGCCAACCACGGCGATGCGCCCGATGGAGTGAGGGGCGGTCACGATCTGTGGCACGCTAGCGCCAGCGTCGCTTCCGGAGGATCATGACTCCAACCCGCGTCCCCGCCTGGGATCGTCCCGTGTTGCAATCGGTGGCGGCGATGGCCGCCGCGACCCGGCACGTGACGACGAATCCGGAGGCGGTGGAACGGGTTGCGGAATGGATGGCATACGAGCCGTTCGCCCCGCCGGCGGGTGGACCCGAGGCGCCGTTCGAGTGGGGGAGCGACCCCGACGGCGTGATCGATGCGGTGATGCTCAAGGCGACGATCGATTTTGCCTTCACCGACTTCGCCACCGGCGAAAAGTTCACCATCGAGTACCTGGGCGGTAAGTGGTCGGACAGCGAGGCGATGTACGGCTCATTGCATCGCGCCTGGAGCCGCGGCGAACCGGTACTCGACGGCGCCTTCCTCGCGGCCGTGTCCGCAGACGATCTCGACCAAATCTTTGCCGGCTCCGTGACGATGCCCATGCTCCCCGAGAGAGCCGGCATCCTCAATGAGGTGGGTTCGGTTCTCGTGGACCGCTACCAGGGCCGGTTTCATCGCTGGGTACGGTCGTGCGCCCCGGCGATGTACGCCGGCGGCGAGGGCCTCCTGGAGAGGCTGACGGAGGAGTTTCCTCGCTTCGACGATCGCAGTCGATATCGCGATGGCGAGGTGGTGTTCCACAAGCTGGCCCAGCTAGCCCTGTGGTCGCTGCATCTCAGCGTCGGGTCTCCAGGGGGAGTGGTGATCGGCGACCTGGCGGGGATGACCGCCTTTGCCGACTATGTGGTGCCGATGGCGCTGCGCCTCATGGGGATCCTGGAGTACACGACAGCTCTCGATGATCAGATCGCCAGGGGAGTGGTGCTGGCGCGAGACTCGGAGGAGGAGATCGAAATCCGCGCTCACACTCTCTACGCCACCGCATTGCTCACCGATGCCATCAACCGGCGCCGCGGGGAGGGCAACGGGTTGATCATCCCCGAGGTCGACTATCGCTTGTGGAGCGCCTATCACGCCGCGCCCCGGCCCCACCACCTCACCAGGACCGTGATGTACTGAGGTCGGCCATCAGGTCCCAGTCCGCCGGTGTGCGCCACCCAGGTAGCCTGCGAGTCCCATGACCGAACAGATGCCCCAGACCAACGCCGAATGGCGTGAGCGTCTCAATGCCGAGCAGTACCGGGTGCTACGGGAGGGGGACACCGAGCCGCCCTTTACCGGGGTGTATTGGGATCATCACGGCACCGGCAGCTATCGCTGCGCCGGGTGCGGCGAGACCCTGTTCGCATCGGACGACAAGTTCGACAGCGGGAGCGGGTGGCCGTCGTTCGTTCGTCCCTCGGGGGAGTCGTCGGTGACGATGCACCGCGATGTCACCTTCGGGATGGAGCGCACCGAGGTGCGCTGCGCGGCATGCGGCGGGCACCTCGGTCATGTCTTTCCCGATGGCCCCGCTCCCACCGGGATGCGTTACTGCATCAACTCGGCGGCACTCGAGTTCGAGGAGTGACCGACCTGATCGTGGGGGAGGACCGCCGGCGTCGCTGCCGCTGGCCGGGAGCCGACCCGCTGTATGTCGGCTACCACGACACCGAGTGGGGTCGGGCCGAGGAGGGCGACGCCGCGCTGTACGAGAAATTGGCCCTGGAGGGCTTTCAGGCCGGGCTGTCGTGGATCACGGTGCTGCGCAAGCGGGAGGCGTTTCGCAGTCACTTCGCCGATTTCGATCCGGTGCGGGTGTCCCGTTATGGCGAGCGCGAGATCTCGCGGATGCTTGCCGACCCCGCAGTGATCCGTCATCGCGGCAAGATCGAGTCGGCGGTCAACAACGCTCGCCGGGCACTGGAGGCGATCGAGAGACACGGAAGCCTGGCCGCAATGGTGTGGCGCTTCGCCCCGTGGCCCGCCCGGGCGCCGCGGCGGCTGGCCGACCTGGCCGCGGTCACCGCGGAGTCGCAGGCCCTGAGCCGGGAATTGAAACAACGCGGATGGACCTTCGTCGGGCCGACAACGGTCTATGCATTCATGCAGGCCATGGGCATGGTCAACGACCACTTGGTGGGGTGCCACGCACGCGCCGCCTGTGAGCAACGCCGCCGCCAGACCTGCGGCCGCTACCCGTCGGTGCCCTGAGCGGGACTCTGCTCGGCAATCCGGCGATGGACCTCGCTCATGTCCACTTCCCGCACCTGGGCGATCAGGTCGTCCAGGCTCGCCGGGGGGAGGGCCCCGGCCTGGCTGTACAGGATGACCCGCTCCCGAAACACCATCAAGGTCGGGATGGAACGGATCGAGAAGTAGCCGGCCAGCTCCTGCTCGGCCTCGGTGTCCACCTTGGCGAAGACCAGATCGGGGTTCTGCTCGGCGGCCGCCTCGAAGATGGGGGCGAAGGCGCGGCACGGCCCGCACCATGCCGCCCAGAAGTCGACGAGCACGGTGTGGTGGGACGCGATGGCGTCGGCAAAGGTGTCCTTGGTGAGAGCGATGGTGGGCACGTCGCAGTGCAACCGTCGCCGGGGTCTGGCGATTCCCGGGCTCCTACTGTGGATCGGGTGCGCCCCCGCCTCGCCCTGGTCGTGCTGTTGATCGGCTCGGCATGCGGAGAGCCGCCCGCCGCGCCCGCCACCACTGCGGCGATCACCCCCATCCCGACCAGGTCCACCACCAGTGTGACCACCACCAGTGTGACCACCACCACCGTGGTGGTCGTGGCCGAGCAACCATGGGCGGTGGTCGTGGTGGGCGACTTTGGTGACGGCGGGGAGCAGATGCATCAGGTGGCCGCCGCGGCCCGGGCCTGGGTCGAGGCGCACCCCGAGACCGTGGCTGTGGTGACCACCGGGGACAACTTTTACATCGCCGACGTCGCTGCCGCCTGGGACGAACCCTACGGTTGGGTGCAGGATCGGGGACTGGTCGTGTGGGCGGTACCGGGCAACCACGACCTGGAGACTGCGGGCCAGTGGCAGGCCAGTGTCGACGCCTTTGGTTCCTTTCCCCGTTGGCGCACCCGCGAGGTCGGCGGGGTCACCTTCGTCCTCCTCGACTCCAATCAGGTCGGCTCAGCGGAACAGCACGCCTGGTTCGCGGCCACGGTGGCCGGTCTGGGGGAACGGCCGTGGATTGCGGTGTTTCACCATCCCTGGAAGTCCTGTAGTCGCCACGGAGACGGTGAGTGGCCGGTGGTGGCCTGGGAGGGTCTCCTGGAAAGCGCGAAACTCGTCCTCAACGGCCACGACCACAACTACCAGCGGTTTGCAGTCGCCGGTGGTTGGTCGGTGGTGACCGGAGGCGGCGGGCGTCCCCTCCATGCCCTGGAAGCGTGCCCGCCGGGCCATCCTGAGGCCGTCGCCGCCGAGGTGGCGTTCCACTTCCTCACCGTCAGCGGACTGGGGGAAACGATCGAGGTGGCGGTCCGCGGCGTGGACGGTGTCGTCCTGGACACATTCACCATGGACCTCGCCGGTCTACGCCCATAATCCACGTTCTGTCAAGCTAGGCTGAGGTGGACCATGTCCTCGGGTCCCGCTCCGGCACTCGCCCCTCCTCCGCGGCATCCACCGGAGAGCGGTCTTCGGGCCCGCTCGCCAACACGGTGGCGCGCAGCACCGCCCGCTGGCCGAAGCGATCCCGGGCGCGGTCCACGGCCGCATCGACGGAGCGCAGGCGGCGATGGATTGGGCTCCCGGGATGGAGGGCGGGATCGCCGTCGCCCGCGGCAATAGCGAGCTGGAGATGAGGAGTGGCGGCGAGCTGATCCACGGAGATCGCCACCAGAGTGACCCGGCGCCCCTGGGCTCGCTCCCCGACGAGCGCGTCGGCGAGGGCCGCCGCGGCCCGATACAGCGAGGTCGTCTCCGCCAGCGGTGCGGGCAGGATGATGCTCCGGGTCGCCCGGGTCATGTCGTGGAATCGGACATGAACCGTCACCCGCCGCCCGGCGGTTCCCCGGCGGCGCAAGCGCCACCCCACCCGGTCGGCGAGTCCCAGCAGAGCGGCATGGCGGGAGGCGACATCGGTGGCGTCCCCTGCGGATTGCGCTCCGACCGATCCGGTGGCTCGGGTCGCCGCAGCAACGGAACGGACATCCCGGTTGTGCGCCAGGGTCCAGAAGTGCCGTCCGGTGTGTTCTCCGAACCAGGCGATCAGGCTGGACTCTCCCACCTCGGCAAGCTGCCCGATGGTGTGGATCCCGTAACTGCCCAGGCGCTCCTCCCCCGCCGGCCCGACTCCCCAGAGGTGGCCCACCGGCAGCGGAGCGAGGAACGCCGTCTCGGTTCCCGGTGGGACCACCAGCGCGCCATCGGGCTTGGCAACCCGGCTGGCGATCTTGGCGAGGTGTTTGGTGGTGGCGGCGCCGACCGATATCGGGATCCCGACCTCGGCGCGAACCGCGGCCCGGATCCGCGCCGCGATCGCTCCGGGACCGCCGAAGATGCGCTGTGATCCGGACACATCCAGAAACGCCTCGTCGATCGAGATCGGCTCGACCTGCGGGGTGATGTCGCGCAGGATGGCCATGACCGCATTGCTGACCGCCACGTAGCGCCAGAATCGGGGGGCGACGATCACCAACCCGGGACAGCGGCGGCGGGCGGTGCCTCCGGTCATCGGGGCCGTCACGCCGAAGGCGCGAGCCTCATACGTCGCGGATAGGATCACCCCTCCCCCGACCGCCACGGGTCGCCCCGCCAGGCCGGGATCGTCCCGAACCTCCACCGCGGCGTAGAAGGCGTCGAGGTCGGCGTGGAGGATCGTGGCTGCGCCTGGCACCTCTTCAGTCTCCCACCGTGGTGTGACACCGCGCCACCACCGACGTGTGGCTGTATCTGAACGGTGGCGCCGCCACCGGGATCGTGGAGCAATACCTACCGTGACCGGCCGGTCAGTTGAGGTTGGGATCGCCGGGATAGCGGTTCAGTAGGCGGATCGGGTCTGGCTGGCGGCTCACCACGAGGTGCCACAACTCAGCTGGCTGGTCCGTGAAGACATCCGCCTGCTCGGCTTCGGCGACGATCCAGTCACCGCGGGCGATCTCCGCCTCCAACTGTCCGGGGGACCATCCGGCGTAGCCCGCAAACACCCGGATGCGAGGCACGGTTGCCGGGGACGACTCCAGATCGGCGAGCCAGACCTGCTCCCCCACCCGCTCCCAGTCTGCGGAGCCGGAGTCTCCGTCGGCGAGCCCGATGGCCACCTCGGGCTCGACCGGGCCCCCGGCGAACACCGGCCCGGCGATCGCCCAAACCTGGGGAAGACGCTCCACGGCCAGGGTGGTGGGGCGGTTGAGGACGACCCCCACCGCCCCGGGATCGCCATGATGGATGAGAAACACCACCGCGCCGGCAAAGTTCAAGTCGGTGAGAGTCGGCGAGGCGACGAGGAGGAAGCCGGTCAGCGACACCGCATCATGATGGCACGGCCCTCGCCTCGCCTGATACGCCGAGCAGCTCGCGCGCCTGGTCCACCCACCGGTCGGCCACTATCCGGCCCGGGTAGACCGGCAGCAGCGGACCGATCCGTGCCACGTCATCTGCGGTGAAGGCCGCAATCTGACGGAGCGATGTGATTCCTTGCACGGCCAGAATCGCGGTGATCTTGGGGCCGATGCCGCGGATCAGGGCTACGTCGTCGCGAACTGCCGGAGCCTCCGGCCGCGCGGCGAGTTCGGCCTCCAGGGAGGCGATCGTGGCAAGCAGCGGCCGGGCCGCGGCCGCGACCGCAGCCTCGAGCCCGGGCGTGGAGTCCAAGGAGGCGCGCCGCACCAGGCGGACGTTGCGCTCCCGCTCGGCACCTAGGAGCGCGCGCAACTGTTCCACCTCGCCCCCGGCGATGGCGCGCCGCACCTCGATCTCCAGGTCCTCGATTCGGGTGCGTGCCGAGACCAGGTCCCGGGCGAGGGCAGTGGCCTCCTCGCGGTGGCGCTGCGTCGTCTCCAGCTCTCGGTGTGCCTCGCTGAGGCGGCTTTCGAGTGCCACCGCATCGAGGCGCACCGTCTCCAGAGTCTCGGTGGCCTCTTTCAAACTTTCTTCGATTTCGGCGATGCGGTCGTCCCGTCGCGCCACCTCGAGATACACCCGCTCCAGGGCGACGATACGCTCGTTGAGCCGCCGCAGCTCGGCGTTGCGTGCGGCGGTGAGGGCCGACAGCCGCTCCTCGAGCTCTCGGATCTGTGCCTCGCGTACCTTGAGGAGCTCGTTGCCGGGAGGAGGAGGCGGCGCGGCCGCGGGGGCGGGAACGGCAGCCATGGCGGCAGCGACCCGGAGATCGGCGTCGGATCGCGCCCGAGTCAGCTCGGCCGTGAGCATCTCCACCTCGGCTCGGGCCAGCGCCGCGACCTGCGCTGCTTCAGCCGCCTCGGTCATCGCCCCCGCCAGCGCCTCCTCGGTCCTCGGATCGGGTCGTGGCGGCGCCGCGAGCAACGCGGCCAGGTCATGCTCGAGCTCAGCCACGCGCCCCCGCAGGCGGGCCGTCTCCGCGGCCGACGCCGCCAGCCGCACGACGAGGGCGGGATCGGGAACCGCCGGGGCCACGCGCTGCTCGATGTCGGCCAGCCGCTCGGCACCGAGCATGGCAGCCGCTCGGACCGCGGCGAGTTCGGTCTCCAGAGCCGCTGCCTGGCTCGTGGCCACCGCCTCATCGTGGCGGGCCCCGTCCAGGTCGGTCGACAGCCTCCGCAAGTCATCGCTGAGAGCGTCCACCCGGGCCTCGACTGCAGCGGCGTGGTGCTCCTGCTGTGCGAGGGCGTGCTCCAATCCCGAGATGGTGGCATCCCTCTCTCCCACCACCGCGGTCAGCGAGCGCGCCACCCATGCCGCCTCGCGCTCCCCGGCGCGGGTCACCTCGACTCGGGCGCGTGCGTTGGCCGCGTCGGCTTCGGCTGTCACAACGCCTAGCCGTGAGGCATCACGGTCCCGGCGGAATCCCTCCGCCCGCCGTGTCGCCGCCAGGCCAGCGGCGACGCCGGCCACTCCTGCGACCGTGGCGCCGAGGATGGCAATGGTGGCGACGTCCACGGTGGCGATTCTACGGGGCCTCCCGCCGCTGCACCGGGCGGTTGCCGCGCCCAGGCGGGCGCCCCTCGGATCGGGCGCTAGCCTCGCAACCACCGTGGATCTTGTTCGACTCCCCAAGGTCGTGCTGCACGACCATCTCGACGGCGGTGTCCGTCCCACCACTGTTGCCGCTCTTGCCACGGCGTCTGGCTACCGCAGCCTTCCTGTCACCGACCCCGCCGAACTCGGCCGCTGGTTCCATCAGGCAGGGGCCGAGTCGCTGGAGGCGTATCTCGAGGCGTTCGCCCACACCTACGGCGTGATGCAGACACCGGCTTCGATGCACCGCGCCGCGTATGAGGCGGTAGAGGACATGGCAGCGGCGGGGGTCGTTTATGCCGAGATTCGGTTTGCACCCTCACTTCACATCGCCGGGGGGATGAATCGCGACGAGGTGATCGCCGCCGTGCTCTCCGGACTCGGTGCCGGCGAGCGCGATTTCGACCTGCCCACCCGGATCATCATTGACGCCCTGCGCCAGAGTGATGACTCGCTCCAGGTTGCGGAGGCGGCGACGCGGTTCGTAGGCGCCGGGGTGGTCGGATTCGACCTCGCCGGGCCTGAGGCGGGTTTTCGCGCCAGCAGTCATCGCGCTGCCATCGAACTCGCCCAGGGGGCCGGCCTGCGCATCACCCTTCATGCCGGCGAGGGTGATGGGGTGGGGAGCATCGCCGATGCCCTGGTTTGCGGAGCGGAGCGCCTCGGTCACGGGGTGCGCATCATCGAGGACTGCACCGTCGCCGGGGGACGGATCGTGGGGATGGGACCGGTCGCCACCGAGGTGCACGAGCGCCGGATACCGCTGGAGGTGGCGGTGGTGTCGAATCTGGACACCGCCATGTACTCCTCACCTGCCGAGCACCCGGTCGGTATGTTGCACCGCGCAGGCTTTGTCGTGACTCTCAGCACCGACAACCGCCTGATGAGCGCCACATCGATGGTGCGCGAGTTCGAGGTAGTGACCGAGTACTGCGGTCTCGATCTCTCCGATCTGGAGGTGATCACTCACAACGCGGTCGAGGCCGCTTTTTGTGACCCTGACACTCGCGCCCGCGTGGTGGCGCGGGTGGTGGCCGGCTACTGACGGCGCTTCTCGATCCAATCGGCGACGATCCCGGTGGCGGCCACTCCCCCACCCTCATTGAAGATCTCGTGGCGCAACCCGGACAACACGACGCGCTCCACACCGGGGACATCGCCCAAGGGCGCCGAGATCGCAGCGGGAACCAGCGTGTCGTCGGCGCCATGCAGTACCAGGGTGGGTACGGCGAGCTCGGCGAGATGGCTACGACAGTGGTCGCCCGCGGCGAGGGCGAGTCGGCCCAACCCGAGCGTGGTTCGGGTGTAGACCAGGGGATCCGAGAAGTAGCGCTCCCCGACCGTCGGGTCGGTGGAGAGTTGCTCACCGCGCAACCCGTTGTCCAGGGAGACTCGGGGGATGACGACACCAAGGACGCGCGCCGCCACCTGCTTGACCCGGGGCAGGTCCGCGGCGATCGCCGGAGCACTGAGCACCAACAGGTCCGGCGCCGGACGGCCATGGAGCAGGTAGGAAAGGGCCACTAGCCCCCCCATCGAGTGACCCAGGAGCACGACAGGCCCGCCCTCAGCGCGCACCAGTTCGAGATCGGCCGCAACGTCGTCGAGGTAGTCGTCCCATCGCTGCAGGTAGGCGCGTCGCCCCCCGGAGCGGCCGAAGCCGCGCAGATCTGGTGCCACCACCGCGTGCCCGCGGGCGGCGAGCATCCGCGCCACGTGGTCGTACCGGCCTCCGTGCTCGGCGAGCCCGTGAATCAGTAGGACCATGGCACGCCGTGGAGCGGTGGCCTCCCAGCGCCGTCGGGCGATGGTCGTGCCGTCACGGGCGGTGCGCTCTCCCAGGGTCACTCGTCCACCTCCGCGTCGTGCCAGGTCAGGATCGGCCGGCGCGCCGCCAGGGCGTCGTCGGGTCGGGATACCGGAGTGCGGTGCGGGGCGTGTTTCACTGATTCCGGATCGGTCGCCGCTCGGGCGGCGATCTCGTTGAAGGCTTGGGCCAGCGCGGCGACGGTCTCGGGGGACTCGGTCTCGGTGGGTTCGACCATCAAGGCCTCTTCGACGATCAGCGGAAAGTAGACCGTCGGGGAGTGAAATCCCTCGTCCAGCAGCGCCTTGGCCACATCCATGGCCCGCACCCCGGTGGCTCGTTTCAATTTGGCGGCGGAGGTGACGAACTCGTGCATGCAGGGCGCCGGATACGGGAAGGTGTAGGCGTCGGAAAGCAGCGACGCCAGGTAGCGGGCATTGAGCACCGAGCGTTCCGCTACTCGGCGCAGCCCCGGTCCTCCCAGCGCCAGCATGTAGGTGAGGGCCCGCAACACCACCAGGAAGTTGCCGTGGCGGCCGTGCACCCTGCCGATCGAGTGCTCCGGCATCATCCAGCGGGGGCCGTCGGCTGTGCGCTGCGGGCGCGGCCCGGGAAGGTAGGGGGCGAGCGCTTCCACCACCGCGACCGGGCCAGCCCCTGGCCCTCCCCCGCCGTGTGGGGTGGCGAATGTCTTGTGCAGGTTGGAGTGGACGATGTCGAAACCCATGTCCCCGGGCCGGACGACGCCCAGGATGGCGTTGAGGTTGGCTCCGTCGTAGTACACGAGGCCTCCGGCATCGTGTACCACGGCGGCGATCTCGGCGACATGTTCTTCGAACAGACCCAGGGTGTTGGGATTGGTGAGCATCAACCCGGCGGTGTCGTCATCGGCTGCGGCCCGCACTGCGGCGACGTCGACCATCCCCCGGGAGTCGCTGGGGATGTGCTGGACGCGGAATCCGGCCAGGGTCACGGACGCGGGGTTCGTCCCATGTGCGGAGTCCGGGATGAGGATCGTCGTGGGTTTGCGCCCGGAACGGCGATGGTGGGCGGCCATGATGAGGAGCCCGGTGAGTTCCCCGGCAGCTCCGGCCGGCGGCTGGAATGTCGCTGCTGCCATGCCGGTGAGGCGGCACAGCACGTCCTCGGCCTGCAGCAGCACTTCCAGCGCCCCGGAGGCGAGAGTTTCAGGGGTCGCGGGATGCAGATCGCGGAACCCCCCGTGTTCGGCGGCCCAGTCGCACACCTTGGGGTTGTACTTCATGGTGCAGGAGCCGAGCGGATAGGCGCCGAGATCGACCGCAAAATTGCGATGGGCCAGACGGGTGAAGTGCGCCACGAGGTCCCGCTCGGAGACCTCAGGGAGCTGCGGGGGCGCCCCCGCAGCCTCAGAAAGCGCCGGGGCCGGCGGCACGTCGAGTGGCGGCAGCGACCAGGCGCGGCGGCCGGGCGCAGAGATACGATCGAGCGCCGGCTCGGCGCGTCCCCCGGTGAGCGGGGTGGATGCGGCGCGGCCTCCGGGTTCAGACATGCGCCATCACCTCCTTGAGGGCGGCGGCGTAACCCTCCAATTCGGCGCGGGTGCGCCGCTCCGTGACCGCGACCAGCAGCCCAGCGGGAAACTCCGGAAAGTCGCTCCCGATCGGAATTCCGGCGAGGTAGCCCCGTTCCGCCATCGCGGTGACGACCTCGTCCGCGGGCGCCGCCAGCAGGAGCGGGAACTCACGGGCGAACGGCGCGGTGACCGCCGTTTGCACGCCATCGATGTTGGACAGCAAGCCGGCGAGGTGGTGCGCCTTGGCCACGGACTGGCGGCCCACCTCGGCGAGGCCTTCCGGGCCGAGCCAGGCGAGGTGGATTGCCGCGGCGATGGCATTGAGGGTCTGGTTGGTGCAAATATTGGAGGATGCCTTCTCCCGTCTGATGTCCTGCTCCCGGGTGCGCAGGGTCAGGGTGTACGCGGTGGCTCCCGATCCGTCCACGGTGCGGCCAACCAGGCGTCCGGGGATGCGGCGGATCAGTTGGCGCGTGGTGGCGAAGACCCCGAGGGCGGGTCCCCCGAACGACATCGGGGTTCCCAGGGGCTGCCCCTCGGCGAAGGCAACATCGCAACCGGCGGCACCCGGTGAGCGGAGCACGCCGAGAAGCATGGGGTCGAAGGCAGCCACCGCCAATGCTCCGGCGGCGCGGGCCGTTGCCACCGCGGCGTCGTAGTCCTCGATGACCCCGAGGTAGTTGGGTTGGGAAAACACCACCGCCGCCGGTGCTGGCATCGCATCGCTGGCCCACACGGTCCGCCCATCGAGCAGTGGGTGCTCGACGATCGTCATGTCGCGGGCTCGTCCGAAGGTTGCCAGCACCTCACGCGTTCGGGGATCGAGTCCGCGTGAGACCCACACCGCGTTGCGTCCGGTCTCGGCGACGGCCAGGTTGACCGCCTCGATGCCGGCGGAGGCCCCGTCGTACAGCGAGGCGTTGGCCACCGGGAGGCCGGTGATGGTGGCGATCATCGACTGGTACTCCCAGAGCGCCTGCAGCACGCCCTGGGCCACCTCGCTCTGATAGGGGGTGTATGAGGTGACGAACTCGGGCCGGAGTGTCAGCGCGCGCACCACCGGGGGCAGGTGGTGGTCGTAGACCCCCCCACCGGCGAAGCAGACCAGGTGCCCCGCCACCTGCCGGCCCAAGCCGGCGATGTGGGCCATCACCTCGGGCTCGGATAGCGGCGGCGGCAGTCCCGGATCGGGGGTGGTCCGCAGCCGGGCCGGGATGTGGGAGAAGAGATCCTCGATGCTGCTCAGTCCGAGTTCGCCCAGCATGCGAGCGACGTCGTGATCGGTGTGGGGGGTGAAGTCCATCAGCGTTCCAGAAACGGGGGGTCGACGCGCCGGGCGGGGTACCACTCTCCGCGAATCTCCACCGCGGCATCGGTGGCGGTGTCGGCGGGCGTCGGGGAGACGTAACCCATGCCGATTCCGACTCCAAGGGTGGGGCTGAAGTTGCCCGAGGACACCACTCCGCTCGAGGCACCGCAGCGCAGCAGCTGGCCGTGGCGCGGAACGCGCCGGTCGGCGAGAGAGAATCCGATCATCCGGCGTGTGGTCCCGGCGCTGCGTTGCGCCTGCAGCGCCTCGCGGCCCACGAAGTCGTGATCCCAGCCGACCACCCACTCCAGCCCGGCCTCGAGCGGTGTCGTGGTGGCATCGAGATCCTGGCCCCACAGCGGGTACCCCATCTCGAGGCGGAGGACGTCGCGGGCGCCGAGACCGCACGGCACGGCACCAGCCTCCAGCAGCGAGTCGAACAGTCCCCGGGCGGCGGCGACATCGACGATCAACTCGGCACCCGGCTCGCCGGTGTAGCCGGTGCCTGCGGCCACGATCGGGGGCCGCTCCAGGACTCGAAACCGCTTGGAAAACCAGCCCACGACGCGCTCCAGAAGTGCCGGGGCTCCCGGTCCCTGCACTGCCAGCAGTGCTGTCACCGGCCGCAGATCTGTGATCACCGCATCGCCGGCGCCGGCGGCAAATGTGTCCCGCACGACGTCGTGATTGGCCCCGTTGGGGAGGACGATGATGCGATCCGGATCGAGCCACCACACGATGATGTCGTCGCGGATCCCACCGTCGGCCCCGAGCATCATGCTGTACTGGGCTCGGCCTGGGGAGATGCGGTTCAAGTCATTGCACAGCAGGCGTCCGACCAGGGCGGCAGCCCCCGGCCCGGCAACGAGAAACCGGCCCAGGTGGGAGACATCGAAGACTCCGGTGGCCGTGCGGACCGCGCGGTGCTCGTTCAGGGTCCCGGAGTACTGCAGCGGCATCTCCCAGCCACCGAAGTCGGTGAAGCGGGCCCCCCGGGCGGCGTGAGAATCGTGGAGCGGGGAACGCCGGGGGCCGATCACGGCCCGAACTCTAGACCCGAGGGTTGGGATTCTTGGCCGCTCAGCCGGCGGCGCTATCCCCCAGGTCGACCACCCGCACCGGACCTGGAATCCGGCTCGGCGCCGGAGTGGTCTCGAGATCTGCGGGGGTCTCCAAGCCATACTTGATGAGCAGGTGAAGGAAGTCGCGCTGGTAGAAGATCTTGCACTTGATGTCGGGATGGTGCTCGGCGAGCAGCCGGACTTTTCGGTTCTTCTTCGTCACGAGCTTCTGATTCATCGTGGTGATCTCGATGAACAGGTCCTCTTCGGGGAGGTGGAAGTCGGGGGTGAAGAACCCGATCGGAACGCCAGCGGTGTCGAACTCGACCGGGAACGACCGCGGCTCGTAATCCCAGGGGATGGCGTAGAAGTCGAGCAGCCGGGCGAACTGGCGCTCACTCTCGTGGGCGAAATCGACCGTCTCCGCCTGGTCGTGGAAGTCGACGGTCAGGTCACGCCTCCCTGGCGGCGGTTGCGACGGCGGCCGGAGCCGCTTCATCCGGGAAGAGGCGGTGGACCTCCCCCTCCATTTCTGCCTGGACCGGTCCGACCGCGATTCCGAACACACCCTGGCCGCGTCGGAACACATCGACGACTTCATCGGCGCTGTGAGCCGCGTAGATGGTGGTGCCGTCGGAGAGCAGGGTGACGTCGGCGAGCGGGGTAGTGCTGTTGAGTTGCTCCCGAAGGAGGTCCATCGCCTGGCGGATCTTCTTCAGGCTCATGCCGGCGTCGAGGAGGCGCTTGACCACCCGCAGCTGGACCACGTCCCCGAACGAGTACCGGCGCTGGGAGCCGGAACCGTGGGCGGTGGCCAGCGACGGCCGCAGAAGGTCGGTGCGGGCCCAGTAGTCCAGCTGTCGGTAGGTGATACCGACCAGCTTGCATGCCTGGGGGGCGCGGAACCCGCTCTCGTTGCTCACAAAGCCTCCTCGAACCCGCCGAGCTTACACCACGGTAAGTCCGGTCCCTGGAACTACCGAGATGAAGTTAGGGAGCGGCAGGGGTCATTGTCAACAACCCCTGTGGAAAACGCTCAGCCTGAGCCGCCGAAGTCCTCGGGGTCGACCTGCTCCAGGAAGGTGCGAAAACGAGCCACCTCGGACTCCTCGTCCTCGTCCTGGAGTTCGACTCCGGCCTCGTCCAGGACCGAGGGGAGGACGAAAAGAGGTGATCCCGTGCGAGCAGCCAGGGCGATGGCATCGCTGGGCCGCGCCGAGATCCGCATCTCGGCACCGTCGCGGTCGAGCACCAGATCGGCGTAGTAGATCCCATCGCGCAATGCGGTGATCAGAACGTGATTGACCAGTGCCCCCAGGCTCTCGACCACCGCCTTGAGCAGGTCGTGGGTCATCGGCCGCTGTGGCTCGACACCCTCCAACGCGAACGCGATCGCGGTTGCCTCCCCGGCCCCGATGAAGATGGGGAGGTGGCGGCTGCCGCCCACCTCGCGCAGCAGCACGATCGGGGTGTTAGTTGGCAGCTCCACGCGCACCCCGACGAGTTCGACGGGGATGCTCTCCGGTGTCACGCGAATCAGCCTACCGGGAGCGGGAGAAGACCTGACGGGATAGCGAAACCGGGTCTTCCTGGAAGGCGGCCAGGTCGAGAACCGCCCACAGCGAGGGCAGATTGCGATACCGGCCGTTCCAATCGAGTCCGTACCCGAGCAGAAATTCATCACCCACCTCGAAGCCGCGGTATTCGAGGGGGACGTCGACGATGCGGCGGGTCACCTTGTCTATCAGGGTGGCGGTGGCGAGCGAGGCGGGGCGCCGCGTCGCCAGCAGGCCGTGCAGGTAGGAGAGGGTGAGACCGGTGTCCACGATGTCCTCGACCACGATCACGTGCCGGTCGGTGATCGAGGTGGCCGAGTCCACCGAGATGGACACTCTCCCCTCGTCGCCGAACCGGGTCAGGCTGAGGAAGTCGACCTCGATCTCCGGAGGCAGATGGCGTCCCAGGTCGGCGAGGAACGGCACTGCCCCGTTGAGGATTCCGAGCAATACCGGCTCGCGGCCGACATAGTCGGCGCTGATGGTGGCTCCGAGCTCGGCAACCCGCCGGGCGATCGTGGGCGCATCGACCACTTCCGCGAGTGTGTTCATCGGTCGCCTCCAAGCAGCTGCGGCAGCAGCTCGCGGAACCGGTGCGTGAGGTCGTCGGTGAGCGGGGTGTGTTCCGGGGGAACCGGGTTTCCCGGGACGAGGCCAGCGGCGGCGGCTTCCATTCTGGTCCGGTACCAGTCGGGAAAACTCAGCGCGATATCGCTGCCCACGGCCAGGGCGAAAAAGTGATCCCGGGGCCCGAGTGCGCCCATCGCCCAGGCAAGGAGACTGCGGGTGGTGGCACGGCGATCCGGAGTGCCCAGGACCACTGCCAGCAGGCGATCGTGCTGGGTCACCGTGTATGAGAGCAGCACCTGGCCGGCGTTGGCGGTATCCCCTGTCTTCAGTCCGAGAAGGCCGGGGAAGACCCCGAGGTCACGATCGGTGGCGTCCACGGCGATGACGCGGGTGCCGATGCGAAACGTGATGTGCTTGGTGCGTGCCAGTTGCAGGGTGAGCGGGAAGTCCAATGCGTATCGGCCCATCGCGATCAGATCGCGGGCGGTGGTGACGTGATCGGTGGCATCGAGGCCGTGCGGGTTGCGAAATGTGGTGTTGGCCATCCCGATCTCGGAGGCCCGCGTATTCATGAGTGCCACGAATGCCTCCACGGTGCCCGACACCGCTTCGGCAACGGCCGTGGAGGCATCGTTCCCCGATTGCACCATGACGTTGGCCACCAGATCCCGCGCTAGCCACACCTCGCCCTGGCGGACGTCGGGTTGCCCGTCGAAGCCGATGGGGGTGGCATCGGCATTGGCGGAGATGGTGACCGTCGAGTTCATGTCGAGTGCTATTTCGGCCAGCACCGCGGTCAGGAGTTTGGTGATCGAGGCGGGCGGCATCGGCAGGTCGGGGTCCTTGAAACCCAATATCGCTTCGTAGTCCACGGAATACACCATCCACGAGCGCGCGGCGATTGCGGGCGCCTCGGGGGCGGGGAAGGCGAGTACCGGCGGAGGGGGCAGCGGCAGCGGGCGCAGCCCCGGTTGCGGTACTCCGCCCAGGGCGGCCGACAGGAGGACTGCGGAGAGCACGCCGCTCAGCGCTCCAGAACCTGTCGCAGGTCGGAGCGAACCATCGCCTCCTGCATCTCCCGCGCCGCCTGGGCCACATCGGCCAGGACGTCGGCGGCCTGGCGTCGTCCCATCGGAGTGGCGTGACGCAGCAGCGGAGCCGTGAGCTGGCGGAACAGGTCTACTTCCCGGTTGGCTCCCAGTCGGACCGCCCGCAGGTGACGCGCCTCGAGCCCATGGCCGACCATGCGGTAGGCGGCCCGGATCACCGCCACGTCGTCGTCGTCGAAGGTCGCCTCGGCCGCGCCGTTGGTGGCATCGAGGACCCCGTGCTTCACCAGCTCGGTGACCAGTGCCAGCGGCGCCCCGGCGGCTTCGGCGGCCTGGGCGGCGGTCAGCGACCGCGCGGTGGTGGCGAAGTATGCGGCCGCCGGGGGTCCCGGGGCAGGTGCCGGCACCGATTCATGACCCCGCTCCCAGGCGCTGAGGCGCCCCTTGATCACCCGCAGCGGCAGAAAGTGATCCCGCTGCTGGCGCAGGATGTACCGGATTCGTTCCAGGTCGGCGGGACCGAACTCCCGGTATCCCGATTTGGTGCGCGGTGGATGGATGAGACCTTCGGTCTCGAGGAATCGGATCTTGGAGATGCTCGCATCGGGGAACTCGCCCTGAAGTTGGGCGACCGCGTCGCCGATGCTGAGCCGGGTGGGAGCGCTCATGACTCGGCGGCGACCACCAGGCGAAAGCGGCCGATGATCACCTGATCGCCGACGAGCAACTCGGCCTCTTCGCAGCGCTCGCCATTGACGTAGGTGCCGTTGGTAGACCCCAGGTCGCGGACCACGAGGCGGCCCCCATCGAGTGAGAACTCGGCGTGGTGGCGGGAGACCGTGACATCGTCGAGAAAAATCTCCGCTTCGGGGTTGCGCCCCGCCTCGACCCGATCCCGCACCGGCCAATGCTGCCCGCGGCGGGGACCGGTGGCCACCATCAGGGAATAGGACTCGGCCGTGGCGCCCTGACGGGCACGGGCGGACCCGGGAAACTCGAAGGTTTCGGTGGGATCCGGCTCGTCACCGGACCAGGGGGGATTCGAATCCACGACGGAATGGTACCTGCGGATGAGGTCTAGGCCCCGTCACCTTCGAGTGGTGCTAGAGGGTCAGCCGATGAGGGCGCGGTACCCGGCGGGGTCGAGCAACCCCTCGAGCGTGGCTGGGTCGTCGGGGGTGATCTCCACAAACCAGCCTTCCCCGTACGGGTCGGAGTTGATGCGCTCCGGGTTCTCCGCGAGGGCCTGATTCACGGCGGCGACCAGTCCGGCACACGGCGCGTAGATCTCCGCCACCGATTTGGTCGACTCCACCTCGGCCAGAGTTTCCCCACCAGCAACCCGTCTCCCCACCTCAGGGAGATCGACGAAGACGACATCCCCGAGTGCATCCTGGGCGTAGTCGGTGATCCCAACTCGCACCGCCCCGCCGACGAGAAGTGCCCACTCGTGCTGGTCGGTATAGCGGCGATCCTCGGGAACCTTCACGACGCCTCTCCTGGCTTGCGGTCAGCCGAGGATACCCGGCCGACGGTCGCGATCCGTCTGGCGTCCCCCACGTATTGGAATCCGACCACCCAGTACAGGATCAGTCCCGGCGCCCCCACCGCGTAGGCGAACCAGCGGAAGAACTCGTGCGCCCCGCCGGCGTAAACCAGGAAGGCGGGGATGGCGAAGTACACGGCGAATGTCGCCACCTTCCCCAGCCGGCGCACCGTCATCTGTGGGCGACCCCGCACCGCCAGATAGGCCGCACCCGCCGAGACCAGCGCCTCCCGGGCGAGCAGACCGGCGGCAAACCAGACCGGCAGGGCACCCGCCGCCCAGCCCCCGGCCACCCCGGCGATGACCGCGAGACGGTCTGCCATCGGGTCGAGGATCTTGCCCAGGGGCGAGACTTGTCCGAGGCGGCGCGCCAGGTAACCATCTACCCAGTCAGTGGCGCCGATTCCGCCGATGAGCAGTCCGGCCGCGATTGGATCGTCGCGCCCCAGGAGTAGCCACAGAAACACCGGCACCAGCGCGATGCGAACCGCCGACACCGCGTTGGGGATGGTCAGGATCACGTCGCCTGGCGGAGGCGGAATGGGATCCGGGCCAGTTCGGCTCCGTCGTGCTCCACCACGAACACATATCCCCCGGCCGCGGGGAAGCGGACGTTGCCGAACGCCCCAACCAACGGCACCACCGTCGCCGCACCCGCCGGTATCGACGCCGGTGCGCCGACGCGGAGATTGCCGTGCGATTCGATCCCCATGTCGCCGCCATCCTCGTCATAGAGCGCGATGCGCAGGGACAAGTCGCGGTTACGGTCGGAGGGACCCACCTCGGCGACGAGCACCACCGCCAGACTGCGATACACGACCGGGAAGCTGCGGGCGGTGATGGTGTCGAACGCCCCGCCGAGCACGTATAACTTGCCGGCGGTCACCTGTGCGGCATCGGCGAGCATCGCCGAGGTGAGCCTCAACTGGCGGCCTCGAGTGCGTGCGAGCGCCCTTCAGGGTCGGTGATACGGGCCATGCGGGTGCCCCAGTGCGTGGGGGCGAGACCGGGGGCGGTGGGTGCGACTGCGAAGAACACCGTGAAATCGGGATCGGCGCTGACCTCGGCGAGCACGATGTGGGCCGTCCCGGCGACGAGGCGCCCGGCGCGATGGCCCTCGCTCCCCCATCGCTCGGCGAATCCGAAGCCGAGTCCCTCCCAGAAGGCGACGCTCTGATCCCACTGCGTGGTCTCGGCGTAGAGATGGTCGAGTGCGGTGACGGTCATGGCGGCGATCGTAGTGACGGCGGCGAATCCCTCAGGCCGCGGCGGCCTCGGCCGCCACCCAGGTGTCCGAAGCCGCGACGGCTGCGGAGGAGTGCAGGCTCAGGTCCGGACCTACCCCGGCGAGCAGCGCGGCCAGGTCTGCGCCCGCCCAGTCGAAGGCCAGCGCAGCCTCCCGGCCGACATCGAGGACCGAGTTCGCGGGCGGAACGGATCCGTCTTCCACCGAGTACGGCTCCTGACAGACGTCGAACGACTCGAGCCCGAGCCACTCGTGGAATACGAACGGCAGGAAGGCCGCCGCCACCGGTGCGATCGCGGCCGCGACCTCATCCGCGGTATGCGCTTCGAGCGGCTCCACATACACCGCCAGATGGGTCCCGGTCGTGGAGGTCTCATAGGTGTCCGACGACACCAGGGCGGCCCGGGTTAGGCGGAATCCCAGGGGGGCGATCAGCGGCTCCAACAGTGGCTGCAAGCGTGCGAAGTCGTGCGGAGGCAACGCGGTTGCTGAAAGCGTGGTTGTGGCAGCAGTGACGGCGACCGTGGTACCGACACTCGGCGGGGTGATCACCACAGACGTCCCCACCGGAAGTGTCGTCGTCACTGCTATCGGAGCCGACGTGCCGTCGCAGGCCGCCACCAGCAACAGCACCGCCGCCCGACGCAGGATGCTCACCGATTGGCGCCGCGCATGGTCCCGGTCAGCTTGGATAGGTCGAGGGCATACAGCACGCAGTACACCACCCGGTCACCCTCCGCCCAACTTTCCAGCGTGGGCGTGATCGGGAAGATGTCCAGGTTGGACTCGGGGTAAGACAGTCCGACAAAGCCCTGGAACTCCGAGACGCAGCGCTCGGCGGCGGCCTGAGTGGTCGCCTCCCGGCCGGGGAAGGCTGCGTCGGTCATCGAGAACTCGAAGTACACCTCGTTGTCGTGGGGCTGGCTGCAGTCCACGGTGGCGACGCTCGAGACGGCGTCGCCCGCGTCGGGGTCGTCGTTGAAGCAGTCTCCCACCTTCAGATCGAACACCGAGTTGTCATCGCTACAGGCGGCGACGCCGAACAGCAGAGCGGTCACGGCGAGAAAGGTGCGAAGTCGCATGAGTTGAGTGCCTCCGGAGGGGATTGGCGTGAGAATAGCGAAAGAAGAACCCAAGGGGCGGTGAGCTCCAGGCAGAACCCGGATTGGCAGAATTACTCCAGATCCAACTCTGCACCTTTCTCGGGCTGATAGCTGACAGTTTCTTCAGTCGGGCCGGCCGGGGAGTCTCACGACAGATTCTCAGTGGCCTACTGTTTGGCGTGGCCTACGGGGCGGCGACGGGACACCGCACCCTCGTGGCACGCGATCGCGACTTGGGAACCGAAACGAGATGCTCCGCGCCGAGGTAAACGGTCTTTCGGTGGCCTACGAGCGGGCTGGTGACGGTCCGTCGCTGGTTCTGTTGCACGGGTTTACCCACGACTCCCGTGTGTGGAGGCCACAACTCGAAGGCCTTTCGGACCAGTTCACAGTCATTGCCTGGGATGCACCGGGTGCCGGTCAGTCGCCCGACCCACCGGAAACGTTCGGGATCGGGGACTGGGCGGATTGTCTTGCGGGGCTCCTCGACGCCGTCGGGGTGGAGCAGGCCCACTTCCTCGGACTCTCCTGGGGAGGGATCCTGGCCCAGGAGTTCTATCGGCGCCACCCCGCCCGGGTGAGGTCGCTTGTACTGGCCGATACCTACGCCGGCTGGAAAGGTTCACTCCCCGAACCGATCCCTGAAGAGCGCTTGGCGGCCTGCTTGCGAGATGCCTCGCTGCCACCCAGCGAGTTCGTGCCGAGGTACCTACCGGGTATGTTCAGCGAGTCGGCGAGCACGGAAGTCCGAGAAGAGTTGGCGAGCATCATGTCCGACTTTCACCCGGTCGGTTTCCGGCTGATGGCTATCGCTTTGGCCCACATGGACACTCGTGATTTGCTTCCAACCATCGGGGTTCCCACCCTGCTTGTCTGGGGCGACGCCGACACCCGGTCTCCAATGAGCGTCGCCCACCAGTTTCACGATGCGATACCGGGCGCCAGGCTCGCGATCATCTCCGGGGCCGGGCACGTCAGCAACCTCGAACAACCAGCCCGGTTCGATGCGGAGGTACGCAACTTCTGCCGGTCTGTCTCGATCACGTGACCTTTTCGACGATCTCCGCTCACTTCCACAACTATCTGTGCGACCGGAGCGCTCCTTCCGCTAAGTCAAGTGCGTTCATTCGGGCCGACGGCTTCATCACTTGACCCGGACCACGGGGTGATCGCGCTACCTTCCCCAAGGCGAGACAAACCCCGCTGAAGATGGGGTTTCTCCGAGTCGGGCTGGCCGGATTTGAACCGGCGACCTGTTGGGATGTGCCGAGCGCAGCGAGGCTCGGTGGAGGGTGGCTGCGGTCCCGGTTAGGGGCTGCGGCCACCCGACCCTCTATCAGTCACGTCGGGCTGGCCGGATTTGAACCGGCGACCTCTTGACCCCCAGTCAAGCGCGCTAACCAAGCTGCGCCACAGCCCGTGACGGGGAATCCTACCGAAGCCGGTCCACCACCCAGACGAGGGTCTGTACCAGCCGCAAGGTCAGGTATCCGGCGGCGGCGATGAGGAGAAGTCGAAACCCCCATGGTGTGGACTCGGTGGAAGGGCCAGTCACACCGGGGGCACTCCATGGCGGCGGTCGGAGAAGTGACGTTCCCGGTTGGACGCGTAAGCGAGCCGGGTGATCAACTCCTCGCGCAGGCGCTCGGGCGGCACGACGGCATCGACGACCAGGTCGGATGCCAGGTGAAGCAGGTCGACATCCTGCTCGTACTCTGCCCGCCGCTCGGCGACGAACCGAGCGCGCTCGTCGGGGTCCGTGATGGCGTGGATGGCGTTGTAGTACACCGCATTGACCGCTGCCTCAGGTCCCATCACCGCGATTTCGGCGGTAGGCAGGGCGAGCGTGGCGTCTGGGCGGAAGCCGGGACCGCAGAAGGCGTAGAGACCCGCGCCGTAAGCCTTGCGCACGATCACCGACACCTTGGGAACCGTTGCCTCGGCGATGGCGGTGAGCATCTTGGCTCCGGCGCGGATGATTCCCTGGCGCTCCACCTCGGTTCCGATCATGAAACCGGGCACGTCGGCCAGGAAGACCAGGGGCAGGTTGAACGCGTCGCACATCCAGATGAATCGCGCCGCCTTGTCGGCGGAGTCGACGAAGAGGACTCCGCCGAGGTGCTCGGGCTGGGAGGCCACCACACCGACCGGTCTTCCGCCGAGCCGGGCCAGGGTGGTGATCACCTCGGGGGCGAACAACTCCTTGACTTCGAGGAGGCTGCCCTCATCGAAGAGGGCGCGCAGCAGGCGGCGCATGTCATACCCCTGGCGGGGGTCCGTAGGGATGACCCCGGCCGGGTCGATGTCCTCAGGAGCCTCGAACTCATAGAGCGGCGGGGCGGTGGTGTGGTCAGCCGGCATGTACGAGAAGTATGTCCGGGCCCACCCGATGGCCTCCTCGTCGCTGCCAACCAATGCGTCGCCGCATCCGCTGACCGAGCAGTGCATCCGGGCTCCGCCCATCTCCTCGAGGGTGGTGTGCTCCCCGATGACCATCTCGGCCATTCGCGGCGACCCGAGGTACATCGAAGCGTTGCCCTCGACCATGATCACGACGTCGCAGAACGCCGGGATGTACGCCCCGCCCGCCGCAGAGGGCCCGAAGAGGCAGCAGATCTGGGGAACTCGCCCGGAGAGCCGCACCTGGTTGTAGAAGATGCGGCCGGCGCCGCGTCGCCCGGGGAACAGGTTCACCTGGTCGGTGATGCGGGCACCGGCGGAGTCGATGAGGTAGAACACCGCGAGTCTCTCGTCGTAAGCCGCCTCCAGGGCGCGGACCATCTTCTCGACGGTGCGGGCGCCCCATGACCCGGCCTTCACCGTGGGATCGTTGGCGATCACCACCACCGGCCTGCCGTCGACCGTGCCCCGTCCGGTGATGACTCCGTCGGCGCCGAGCTCGTCGGTGGCGAGGGCATTGGCGAGTAGCCCATCCTCGACGAACGAACCCGAATCGCACAGCAGGTCGACCCGGTCGCGAGCCGGCAGCTTGGACTGCTCGGCGAGCTTGGCGCGATGCCGTTCCGGGCCGCCCAGTCGGGCACGCTCCGCAGCCGCCGCCATGCGCTCCTGCTGGCTCACCGCCGCTCCCCTCGCCTCCGGGCGATCAAGCGTATCGGGGTGCCGGTGAAGTCGTACTTGTCCCGCAGCCTTCCCTCCAGGAAACGCAGGTAGTCGGGACCGATCTCTCCCCCGCGCACGAACAGGACGATGGTCGGCGGTGCAATGCCAACCTGTACCGCGTACATGATTCGCCCCCGGCGTCCCCCACGGGTGGGCGGAGGGTGGGCCTCCTGCCAGGTGATGATCAGGCGATTCAACTCCGGGGTGGGGATCCGGGTCCGCCGGCTCGTCAGCACTGAGGTGACGGCATCGCCGAGCCGCTGCATGCGGGCCCCGGTGAGTGCCGAGATGCGCAACGCCGGCGCCCAGGACACAAAGGCGAGCCGGTCGCCGACGTCGATCACAGTTCGCTCCTTCTCCTCCTCGTCGGTGGCATCCCACTTGTTGAGGAGGAGAATCAGGCCGCAACCGGCAGCCACGATCTCCTCGGCGAGTCGCTGCTCCTGGTGGGTGACGCCGGCGGTGCCGTCGAGCACCAGAAGGACCACATCGGCCTCATTCAGCACCTCGCGGGCTCGCTCGACCGAAAACGCCTCGGTCGGGCCGGCCATCTTGGTCCGGCGGCGGATGCCAGCGGTGTCGACCACCCGGTACTCGGTGCCGTCGATGTCGACCACGGCGTCGATGGGATCCCTGGTGGTGCCGGGCACCGGGCTCACCAGCACCCGCTCCGCTCCGGCCAGCCGATTGAGCAAAGTGGACTTGCCCACGTTGGGGCGCCCCAGGATCGCCAGTGTCGGCCGCGCCTCAGCCGGAGCCAGTTCTTCCTCGGCAGGCAGCCGCCGCAGAATCGTATCGAGTAGGTCGCCGATGTTGCGCCCATGGAGGGCGCTCACCGGGATCGGCTCGCCCAATCCCAACCCCCACAGGTGGCCGGAGTCGGCATCGGCGGCTGTGCCGTCGGCCTTGTTGGCCACCAGCACCACCGGGATCCCGGAGCGGTGCACGATCCGGCTGACGGCCAGATCCTCCTCGACGAGTGGGGTGGTGGCATCGGTGACGACGAGCACCAGATCGGCGGATCCGACCGCGGCCTCGGCCTGGTGGCGGACATCCGAGGTCAGGGTATCGCCCGCCGAGTCCCAGCCCCCGGTGTCGACGAGGACGAAGCTGCGGCCCGCCCACTCGGCCTCGAACTCGCGCCGATCGCGGGTTACGCCGGGCCGGGAGCCGACCACGGCAGCACTCCGCTTCAGAATCCGGTTCACCAGTGTGGACTTGCCGACGTTGGGCCGCCCGACGACGGCGACGATCGGGAGCCGGCTCATCGGTTGTGACCCGGTTTCATCAGCGCAGGATAGGGAGGCTGCTACCCAGGCCTTCCTACCATGACCCATATGGTCGATCGGGTGCTACTTGCCGAACCGCGCGGCTTTTGTGCCGGAGTGGAGATGGCCATCAAGGCGCTCACCTGGATGGTGGGTGTGTTCGATCCCCCCGTGTATTGCTATCACGAGATCGTCCACAACTCCTCGGTGGTGGCGACGTTTCGCCGCGCCGGAGTGGTGTTCGTCGACGACATATCCTCGGTGCCGCCGGGGGCGCCTGTCATGTTGTCGGCCCATGGCTCGGCGCCGGAGGTCGCCGCCGCGGCGGAGTCCTCTGGGGCCGTCACCATCGATGCCGTTTGTCCGCTGGTGACCAAGGTGCATCATGAGGTGCGCCGCCGCGCTGATGAGGGCTACGACGTCATCTATGTCGGCCACGAGGGTCACGACGAAGCGGTGGGCACCGTGGCGGTGGCACCAGGCGCGGTGACACTGGTGGATCCGGCGGCGGGATTGGGCGAGTTCGCCGCCCGCGATCCGCAACGGGTGGCGCTGCTGGCGCAGACGACACTCGGCATGTTCGAGTGGGAGGCCGTGCTGGCGGCGGCACAGGAGCGGTATCCCGATCTGTGGACTGCCCGCCGCTCCGACCTCTGTTACGCCACCACCAACCGGCAGACGGCGGTCACTGCGCTGGCGGAGCAGAGCGACCTCGTCTTAGTCGTCGGCTCGGAAAACTCGTCCAACACCCAGGCCCTGGTGCGAGTGGCACGGTCGCGTGGGATCGCGGCACATCGCCTGGAGGGGCCCGAGGGCCTCGATCCGTCGTGGCTCGAGGGAGTGCGGGTGGTGGGGGTCACCGCTGGCGCCTCGGCACCCGATGCCGCGGTACGCGCCGTGATCGCCGCCATCGCCCCGCGCGACGGCGTGACGGCGTTGCGGGTCACTACAGAAGAGGAGTACTTCCCGCCCCCGCCTCGTCTGCGCGGCTTCATCGAGGCGCTGCAGGCGGCCGTCGAGGGCGGTTACGCCTGTCGCCGGCCGGGACTACCCGGGCCCCTGGATGAGGATCGTGCCTGGGATGCCACCCAGGCGCTCGCTCTGCTCGGCGGTTGAAAGCCGCAGACTCCCTAAGCCCGCCCCACGAGCGCAAGTATCTGTCCCACCACCGCGGTAACGCTGAGATGCGAGGTGTCGATCACCACTGCATCCGACGCCGGACGCAGCGGGGAGGTCTGGCGGGAGGAGTCGAGGTGGTCGCGCCGCACCATCTGTGCGATCAGCTCTTCTTGCGTCGCCCCGGCCGCTTCAGGGTCGGCGGCGCGGCGGGCTGCGCGCACGGCGACGTCGGCGGTGAGGAATACTTTCACCCCGGCCTCGGGGAAGACCACCGTCCCGATATCCCGGCCCTCCACCACCGCATCTCCACCGTGCCGCTCGACCCAGGCGCGCTGCAGGGCGACGATGGCGCGGCGGACTCCGGGGTGGGCTGAGACCTCGCTCACGGCCGCGGTGACCTCGGGTCCGCGCAGCCGCTCATCGACCCCAGCATGGTCGAGGAGCAGATGTCCCTCCGCGGAGAAGTCGATGGTCACCGGGGCGAGTGAGTCGAGGATCCCCGTCGCGTCGCCCGCGGCGACTCCGGCCTCGAGCGCCACCAAAGTGGCTGCTCGGTAGTAGGCCCCGGTGTCGAGGTGCGGAATGCCGAGCGCCGCGGCGACGGCGCGCGCCACCGTGCTCTTCCCTACGCCGCTGGGACCATCTATCGCGACGACCATGCGGCCTCCAGTGTCTCGGGGAATTCCGGCCAGGAGACGTTTACCGCCTCGATGCCCAGCACGGTGACCGTACCGGCCACGGTGGCGGCGACAGCTGCAGCCATTGCCATGCGATGGTCGCCCCCGGAGTAGAAACCACCCGGTCGCAGCGACGAGTGTTCGACCCTGAATCCGTCACCGGTCGCCGCGATCACCCCGCCCAGCGACTCTATGAGGCGAACCGTGGCCGCGATCCGGTCTGTCTCTTTGGTGCGCAATTCGGCAGCATCGCCGACGATCGTCGCGCCGGTCGCCGCGACGCCGAGAAGGGCGACCAGAGGCAGCTCATCCATGGTCCGTACCGACAATGCCCCCCGTACCTCGACGCCGGTGAGCACCGGTCCGGCCACCGAGACGGTTCCCACCGGGTCGCCCAGCACCTCGCCGGTCTGCTCCACGGACACCTCGCCCCCCATGAGCCGGATGACATCGAGCAATCCGGTTCGGCCCGGGTTGAGCGAGACCCCGGGGGTGGTCACCGCGGCCTCGCCGAGCGCGGCGGCAGTCCACAAGAAAGCGGCCGAGGACGGATCGCCGGGGATGGAGATCTCGAGTGTGGGGACAGGACCGGGCTCGATGACGAACCCGGTCGGCCCGGTGCGGTGTCCCAGACCCAGCGCCTGCAACCATCGCTCCGTGTGATCGCGGTAGCCGTCCGGAGAGTCGATCGTGCTTGCACCCTTCGCCTGCAATGCGGCCAAGGCAAAGCTGGTTCGGACTTGGGCGCTCGGCTCGGGTATCCACACCTCGGCCCCGAGCAGTGGACCGCCGGCCACGGTCACCGGAGGCGTCCCCGCGGCCGACACCGTCACCTGGGCGCCCAGGGCAGCGAGCGGGGCGATGAGCCGGCGCATGGGGCGCAGACGCAGAGAAGTGTCACCGGTAAGGCGGGTGACGAACGGCCGCCCGGCTACGGCACCGGCTAGGAGGCGGAGCGTCGTTCCCGAGTTGGCCGCATCGACGGGCGTGGGGGGAGCCTCCCAGGCGTCGATTCCGGGCGAATCCACCCGGTCCCCGCGAATCGCCACCCCAAACCGTCCCAGTGCCCACTGGGTGGCGGCGACGTCGGCGCCGGTTCCCAGCCCGCGCAGGTGCGATTGCCCCGATGCCATCGCGGCCAGCAGCAGGGCGCGATGCGACAGCGATTTGTCGCCTGGTGGCGCCACTGTGGCCCGAAACCCACCCCGGGGTCCGGCAAACGTGCGGCCCACAGTCACGGTGCGGACCCTGCGACCTGGTACAGGCTGCGGACTTCGGTGGTGCTGAGCCGTCGCCACTCTCCCGGCTTGAGGCCCGGGTCGCGAATCGGGCCGATGGCGATACGCACCAGGGCTTGCACCGGATGCCCGACGGCATCGAGCAGGCGCCGCACCTCGCGGTTGCGGCCCTCCCCCATCACGATCTCGAGGAGTGTGGCCGTGTCGCTGCGGCTCAGCATTCGCACCGTCACCACCGCAGCCGGGCCGTCGTCGAGTTGGACTCCGCGGCGCAGTCGTTGCAGCACTGCTTTTCCCGGGTGTCCGCCCACCCGGGCGAGATAGGTCTTGGTGACGCCATGCCGTGGGTGGGTGATCTTCTCGGTGAGCGTCCCATCGTTGGTCACCAGTATCAGGCCTTCGCTATCGGCATCCAGGCGACCCACGGGGTAAAGCCGCGTGCTCTGCGGGACCAGGTCGAGCACCGTGCGCCTCCCCTGCGGGTCGTCGGCGGTGCTCACCACCCCGACCGGCTTGTACACCAGGTAGTGAACCAGGTCGGGACGGACCGGGAGCGTGATCCCATCGACCTCGACCTGGGCCACTTCGGGGTCGATCTTTTGGCCGAGGTGGGCAGGGGCGCCGTCCACGGTGACCCTTCCCTCCCGGATGAGTTCTTCGGCGGAGCGGCGGGAGGCGATGCCGGAGTGGGCGATCAGCTTCTGGAGTCGCTCGATGGCTGCTCCGGTCGGAAGGGCCGCTCCAGGATCTCCACCATTGCCGGCGGCGGCACGTGATCGGCAAGCGGCGGCAGGTCGGCAAGCGATCCCAGCCCGAGTTTCTCCAGGAACAGGTCGGTCGTCCCGTACAGCAGCGCCTGGCCCGAGCCCGGTGCCGTGCCGATGATTTCGATCAGGTCGCGTTGCTCCAGTGTCCCCAGGGCGTGCTCCGAGTCGACCCCGCGGATCTCGGCGACCTGCCCTCGCGATACCGGCTGGCGGTAGGCGACTACGGCGAGGGTCTCCAGCGCCGCCCGAGAGAGCCGATTCGCCGTGGGAGACGCGGCGAAGCGCTCCAGGTACGGATGGAGATCAGGACGGGTGTAGAGGCGCCATGCTCCCGCCACTGCGCGCAAGACGAGGCCGCTCCCGGAGGCGGAGAGGCGGTCACCGAGCTGCTGCAGTGCCGCGGTCACCTCCGCGGGAGGCAACTCCAGGACCTCGGAGAGTTCGCCAGTTCCGATGGGCGTTTCGGCGACGAACAGCACTGCCTCGATGGCAGCCACCGGGTCGTTCATGTGTCCCACTCACTGATCAGTGCGCCCGCGGGAGCGGCAGTGCGGCGCAGAGTGATTGGAGCCCGGGCATCTGCCTGTCGGGCGTCGACCAGGCCCCATCGGGCGAGCTCGAGCATGGCAAGAAAGTACGCCACCACTTCGATCGGCCGATCGAGATGGGCGGTGATGCGATCGAAGTCGGTCTCGAGCTCGGCCTCCACTCGTCGCCGTAGGTCGGCAATGGCATCGGTCACCGAGGGAAGCTCGAGGTCGAGATGGTCGAGCCCCGGCTCGGCAGTCGATCTGGCCAGCACCCGGTCCGCTAGCCAGGTCAATTCGGACGCAATCACGCCGATGCGAAGCGGGCGCTCGGGCGCGATGAAGCCGGGATCGAACCCGGCGGTGCGGGGCACCAGTGCCTCGGTGGCCTCGAGGCGGAGGGCGAGTACTGCGGCGACGTCCTTGAAAGTAAGGTTGGCGAGAAGGCGGGAGAGCAACCGATCGCGCTCCTCGGCGAGCAGCAGGTCCTCATCGAGGTCGACCCCGTCGTCGCCGGGAAGGAGGCGGCGCGCCTTCAACTGGATGAGGGTGGCGGCAATCATCAGAAACTCCGACGTGACCTCGAGGTCGAATTCGCCCATGCGTTCCAGGTGCGACAAGTACTCCGTCACCAGTGCCGACAGACTCAGCTCGGTCACGTCAAGCCGATGTGACGTGATCAACTGGAGCAGCAGGTCCAGTGGGCCCTCGAAAACGGGGGTGCGCACCTCGTAGGTCATCGCGGAGCCATCGTATCCGGAGCTACCCCCGACCCGGTGGTCATTCGTGGTCGGCGATGCGAAGAGTCGCCCAATCCGCCGGATCGACTCCGGGAGGCGCCTGTGATTCGTGGTGCTGGCGGGCGAACGCCACCACGATTCCGGACTCCCCGACGGCTGCCAGTAGCGTCGCGCCCGCCGGGCCGTGATCCAGGTAGCGCCTCATCCGCTCGGGGGCGGGAAGGTGCAGCATGGCCAGCAGCGAGGCGATGCTGCGGCCGACGATTCCGAGCCGCGCCGCGGTCTTGCCGACATCATGAAGCAGCGCCGCCCGCACCAGATCCGCCCGGTTTGCCGCCGCTCCCGCCACCCTGCGGGCAACCCTGAAGGCGTGGGCCTGGTCCATGGCGGGTTGCGCGAAGAAGAGTGTCGAAGCCTGGGCGCCGAGTTCGGCTGCCACCTGTGCTTGGGCCTGAGGGCCAGGGCGCTGGGCCCGAATCGATCCCCAGAAGCGCCGTATCAGATGGGGCAACTGGCGCAGGCTCATATCGCCAGCCGCACCAGCCAGCGGATCCAGCTGCCCAAAAAGTCCAGAGATCCTTCGAACAAGAACACCAGCGCGATCAAGAGGACGAAGCCGTATGGCGCCGCTCGGGCGTACCACCGCCGTCCGGCCGGGGGGAGGATCAGGGGGAGGAGACGGCTGCCGTCCAGCGGCGGGATCGGAAGCATGTTGAACACCGCCAGGGCCGCATTGACGACGACGAACCCGAGCAGCATCCTCGCCGCCAGTCCGCCGTACTCGAGATAGATGATCTCGCCGGACTGGGAGAACGGTCCCAGCCGCCCCACCACCAGGGCGAGGGCGAGGTTGGTGGCCGGACCGGCGAGGGCGGCGAGAGCCATCCCTTCGACCGGACGGGCGAATCCGGACGGGTTCACCGGCACCGGTTTGGCCCAGCCAAAGACGTTCTGTCCGGCCACGGCGAGCATTGCCGGCACCACCACAGAACCCAGTGGGTCGATGTGCCGGATCGGATTGAGGCTGAGACGGCCGGCATCCTTGGCGGTGCGATCGCCGAGGCGGTAGGCGACCAACCCGTGGGCGAGTTCATGGAGGACGATCGCCGGAATCAGCAGCGCGATGAACAGCAGCGCATCGAGGAGCGGGGTCTCGTGGAGGGTCACCCGATGGGACTACGACCGGCTCAGCCGCCGGCAGCAGCCTTACAGTCGACGCAATGGATCGACTCGGGTCGGTTCTCCAGACGCGCCGCCCCGATATCCCGTCCGCAGCTGATGCAGCGGCCATAGGTGCCATCGGCGACGCGGAGCAGCGCCGCATCGACCTCGGCGAGGCGCTGTTTCAGCGAGTCGACCAGGCCGAGAAGTTCGGTCCGCTCGGCGGTGGCGGCGGCGGCGTCGGCGAAGGCGCCCCCGAAGTCGAGGTCATCACGCAGGTCGCCGGCCTCACTCGCCCCCAACTCCGTGAGCTGGTGGACCAGCTCACGGCGCTGGATTTCGAGCCGGGACTTGGCGGTTTCGTGGGGCATGAGCGGGATCGCCTTCAACTGCGCGGGTGTGTCGTCCGGTAGACCTCGAGAAGGTGGCGGGGCGACACTCGGGTGTAGACCTGAGTAGTGCTGATGCTAGCGTGACCGAGCAGTTCCTGAACGGTTCTCAGGTCTGCTCCTCCTTCCACCATGTGAGTCGCCGCGCTGTGGCGGAGCACGTGCGGCGAGGCCGCTCCGGTCGGAAGTCCGGCCCGCACTCCGGCGGCACGCACCACCTCCCAAACTCCCTGGCGGGTGATGCGACCCCCGCGCAGGTTGAGAAACACCGCGCGCCCGGAGCGCGCGGTGCGGAGCGCAGCACGATCGGGCAGCCAGGCGGCGATGGCAGTTCGGGCTGCCTCCCCAACCGGCACCAGGCGCTGCCGGTTGCCCTTTCCCGTCACCACGGCGGTGCCTTCGGCCAGGTCGAGGTCGAGCTCATCGAGGCCGACCGCTTCGGCGACCCGGCACCCGGTGGCATACAGAAACTCGAGCAGCGCCCGGTCACGCCTGCCAGCGCGCTGGCTCGGATCGGGCGCTTCGAGTAATGCGAACGTTTCTGGAATCGTCAATGCCTTGGGAAGCGATCGGGGCCGCCGGGGTGAGTCGACCAGCCGGGTGGGATCGGCGTCGGCGAGGCCCTCGGCCACGAGGAAGCGGTGCAACCCTCGCACGGCCGCCAGGCGGCGGGCCAATGTCGTGGCGGCTTTGCCGGCGGCGTGCTCGGCCGCGATGAACCCCGCAACCGAGTCGCCTTCTGGAGGGGAACCGTCGAGGTGGGCGAGGTAGGCGGTCAGGTCGCGCCGGTAGGCGGTGATGGTGGCAGGCGCCAGTCCTCGTTCGGCAAGCAGCGAGGCCAGGTACTCCTCGACCAACTGCTCCAGCGCCGCCCCCGCGGCCGGCATCAGGCTCGATCCGGTATCGGGGTGCGGGACACGGGGGTGGCAACCTCACGGCGGTGACGGGCCGCCGCTGCCTCCATGAACCCGGCAAACAAGGGGTGGGGCGTATCTGGGCGCGACTTGAACTCAGGGTGGAACTGGGAGGCCACGAACCAGGGGTGATCCGCCAGCTCGATGATCTCCACCAGCCGGTCGTCCGGGGAGACTCCGGCGATGACCAGTCCGGCGTCCGCGAGTTCCTTGCGGTAGCGGTTGTTGACCTCATAGCGATGCCGATGCCGCTCGTAGACGATCTCGTCGCCATAGACGCGGCGGGAGTGCGACCCGGGAGCCAGCTTGGCGGCATACAGACCAAGGCGCATCGTGCCGCCCATTTCTTCGACGGCGTGCTGCGACTCCATCAGGTCGATCACGGGATGCGGGGTGAGCGGATCGAACTCGCTCGAGTTGGCATCGGCCAGTCCGAGCTTGGCACGGGCGAACTCGATCACGGCGCACTGGAGTCCCAAGCAGAGGCCGAGGAACGGGATGCCATTTTCCCGGGCGAGGCGCACCGCCTGGATCTTCCCCTCGATGCCGCGGACCCCGAAGCCTCCGGGGACCACGATCCCGTCCACACCGTCGAGACGGGCGGCGCCGAGCATCCCTTCCAACTCGTCGCTCGGCACCCAGTGCAGGTCGAGGGCCACCCCATTGGCCAGAGCGCCATGGCGCAGGGCCTCGGTGACCGAGAGGTAGGCATCAGGAAGGTCGACGTACTTCCCCACCAGGGCGATCTTGACCCGATCCGTGGCCCGGCCCATGCGTTCCACCATGGCCCGCCATCCCGTGAGGTCCGGAGGCGGGGCGTCGATACCGAGCTTGCGGCACACCACATCGTCGAGGCCGCCGGCGTGGAGGATCAGCGGGACCTCGTAGGTGTTCCCGACGTCGGGGGCATTGATGACGGCTGCCAGCGGCACGTCGCAGAACAAGCTGATCTTGCGCCTCTCCGCCTCGTCGACCGGACGGTCGGAACGCACGACGATGGCGTCGGGCTGGATGCCGCGGCTGCGGAGCTCGGCAACGCTGTGCTGGGTCGGCTTGGTCTTCAGTTCCTCGGAAGGGCCGATGTACGGGGTGAGAGTCACGTGGATGAACACCACCGCGTCGTGGCCGACCTCGTTGCGCAACTGACGCACCGCCTCGAGGAAGGGAAGGATCTCGATGTCGCCGACCGTGCCCCCGATCTCGGTCACCACCACGTCGGCCTCGGTGCGTTGTCCGAGCTTCTTGATTCGGCCCTTGATCTCGTTGGTGATGTGGGGAATTACCTGCACGGTCTCGCCGAGGAAGTCCCCCCGCCGTTCGCGCTGGATGACCGCCTGGTACACCGAACCGGTGGTGACATTGCAGTCCCGCTGCAGGTTGCGGCCGGTGAAGCGCTCGTAGTGACCGAGATCGAGATCGGTCTCGCCGCCGTCATCGGTGACGAACACCTCGCCGTGCTGGAAGGGGTTCATGGTTCCGGGGTCGACGTTGATGTACGGGTCGAGCTTCTGGTTGACGACGGAGATGCCGCGAGCCTGGAGAAGGCGCCCTACCGAAGCCGCGGTGATGCCTTTTCCAAGGCTGCTGACAACCCCACCGGTGACGAAGACGTACTTGGTCATACCCTTGGGAGTGTGATCGTAGCACTCACCGCCGGTTTCACCTCGCGCGCCTTGCCGCAGCCAGGGCGAGGAGCTCGGCGGCGTGCTCCTTCCCCGACTCGCTCTCTCCGATCCCGCCGAGCATTCGGGAGATCTCCGCCACTCGCTCGTCGCCGGTCACTCGGCGTACTGTCGCCTCGCGGCCGGCGCGTTCCACCACGATGTGAGCATCGGCGAAGGCCGCCACTTGCGGGAGATGGGTGACCACGAGAACCTGTCTTCCCGCCGCCAAACGCGATAGCAGCTCCCCCATCGCCAACGCGGTGCTGCCTCCAACCCCGGCATCGATCTCATCGAAGGCGACGACTTCGGCGTCGGCGACGCCGGCTGCCACCCGAATGGCGAGAACGAGCCGGCTCAGCTCCCCTCCGGATGCCACTCGCCCCACCGGACCCGGGGCGAGGCCCGAGTCCGACGCGAACAGGAGCCGAACCCGGTCGGCGCCGTGGGGACCCGGAGGCGCCGGCTCCACCTCGACGAGTAGCACCGGGTCGCGGAAGCCAAGAGCCAGGAGATGGCGGCGCGCCCCGGTGGCCAGCTGCTCCCCGGCGCGGCGTCGGTGTTCCGCCAGTTGTGCCCCGCCGGCGACCGCCGCGGTCTCGGCGGCGGCGATCTCGGAGGCGATGGTCTCGGCGCGCGCGGCGAGGCGCTCCAGGTGGGCGGCGCGATCGGCGGCCGCTTCGCCGAATGCGGCCACCTCGTCGAGGGTCGACCCGTACTTGCGGCGCAGCGCCGCCAGGGCTGCCGCCCGGTCCTCAGCGTTCACCAGAGCGGCGGGATCGTGCTCGATGCCATCTACCGCGGTGCGCACATCCCGGGCGAGTTCGTCGGCCTCGGTCACCAGCCCCCGCAGCCGGGTGCCCAGGTCCTGGAGGCTGGGATCGATCCGCCCCGCCGCCTCCAGGCTCCCCAGCGATCCCCGGAGGGCGTCGCCAGCACCGCCCTCATCGTCCAGCGCCATTGCGGTCGCTCCCAGCGCCTCGATCAGCTCCCCGGCGTGGCGTAGCCGGGTCAGAGTGGCTTTGAGGGTCCCCTCCTCGCCCCTTTGGATGCGGGCGCCGGCTATTTCCGCAGACTGATGGCGGGCCAACTCCAGCTCGCGGGCGAGAGCACGCGGGTCGCCGCCGAGGGCGTCCCGATCGGAGCGGAGCGTGGTGAGACGCTGCCAGGCGGCGCGGTAGTCATCGTCGGCGCGCCGCCCCTCCGCCTCGAGCAGCCCATCGATGAGCCGGCGCACCGATGCCTCGCGCCCCAGGGCGACATGCTCGTGCTGGGCAACGATCTCCACCAGCGAGTCGAGACGATCCGCCAGTGCCTTGGCGGGCACCATTGCTCCGTCGAGATAAGCCCGCGACTTGCCTTCCGCCACCCGGCGAGCCACAACCGTCTCGGCGGGTCCGATGGTGAACCTCCCTTCGGCACGGGCCTCGTCGCCGTGGGGGCCGACCCGATCGGCCCGGGCGGCATCCCCGCGCAATAGCCCGAGCGCGCCGAGTAGCAGGGTTTTTCCGGTGCCGGTCTCTCCGGTGACGGCCACCAGGCCCGGTCCGGGCTCGATCCGGGCGGAGCGGATGATCCCCAGGTTCTCGACGTAGAGCTCTTCAAGCATCGTGGAGACGGAACTTCTCTTTGACGCTGCTGGCGAAGTTCCCCGGCCGGAGCCGGATGAGTCGTACCGGCCGGGGCCCGCGCACCACGCTGATGGTGTCGCCCGGGCGCAGGTCGCCATGGTGCCGTCCGTCGACGTTGGCGCGGGCGGCGCGGTCGGATGTGATCGTGATGTCGAGGCGGACCTCGGGTCCGAACACGATCGGTCGTCCGAAAAGGTTGTGCGGAGCGACGGCGGTGAGGATCAGCGCTTGAATCTCCGGATCCACGAGAGGACCCCCGGCCGAGAAGGTGTAGGCGGTGGATCCGGTGGGGCTGGCCACGATGACGGCGTCGGTGCGGTACTCCACCAGTTCCTCGCCGGCCACGGCGATGCCGATCCCGACCACCTGGCGGCTGATCGCCTTTTCCACGACCAGGTCGTTGAGGCCGGTGACGACGCGGCCATCCGGCATTGTGGCGGCGACGGTCATCCGGGTCGAGATCCGGTAGTCGCCGGCCGCGATCCGGTCGAGCGCGGCGGCGATCTGGGCCGGCTCCACCTCGGCCAGAAATCCGACGTTGCCCGCATTGACCCCGAGGAGCGGAAGATCCCACTCCCGGCTCAGATGGCTGGCCTCGAGCACGGTTCCATCGCCCCCGATGGCGACGACGATGTCGCCCGGCGGTCCCGAAGAGTCCCATACCCCCACTGTTGGCATCCGCGCCGCATCGCCCTCTTCGGCTACCGCCTCGATCCCACGCTCTGCGGCCGCTGCGGCCAGTGCCGCACCGATCTCCGCCGACGACTCCCGGGCCGGATGCAGCACCAGAGCCAACTTCATCGCGACCACCCGGCAAGGAGCCCTTCGGTGTCCACGGGAGCGGCACCGTGCACTGCATGGAGGAGAAACTCCAGGTTGCCCTTGGCGCCGCGGACCGGCGACTCGAGCAGCCGCTGCGGACCGAGACCTGCTGTGGCCAGGGCTCCGGCCACGGCGCGCACTGCGCCGGCGTGCACCTCGGGATCGCGCACGATGCCGCCCGAACCCACCGCGCCCCGGCCGGCTTCGAACTGTGGCTTGACGAGCACCACGTAGTCGGTGGCGGCGGCTCCGGCAGCTGCGAGATTGGCGGCGAGACGAGTGACCGAGATGAACGAGACATCCACCACCACTATGTCGAAAGGCGCCCCCAGTGCGGCGAGGTCTGCCGTGCGAAAGTTGGTGCGGTCATGGACCTCGACTCTGGGGTCGGTGCGCAGCCGCCACACCATTTGGCCGTAGCCGACGTCGACCGCGGCCACGGACGCCGCCCCCCGGGCCAGCAGGACATCCGTGAACCCCCCGGTGGAGGCGCCGACATCGAGCGCCCGGCGGTCGGAGACGACTATGTCGAACTGGGTCAGGGCGGCGTCGAGCTTGTCCCCTGCCCGGCTCGCCCAGCGAGTCGCGTCATCGAGGGTGATCGGGTCTTCGGGGGCGACGAGCGTGGCGGGGCGTGCCGCCGGGTTACCGGCGACGGAAACCCCTCCGACCGAAATCAGACGATGGGCTTCCGACCGGGTGGCGACCAGCCCGCGGCGCACCAACTCGGCGTCAAGCCTGCGGCGCGCCGGCATCTTCGCCTTCCTCCACCAGGGCGGCGCCGAGGCGGGCGGCCACCTCGTCGGCCAATACGACCGCGGTGGCGGGGTCGGAGGCTTCCAGGGCGGAGAGCAGCGACTCGGTGGGCGTATCATCCATGGGCGCCATTATCCACGTCCGCGGCGACAGGTTGCACCATTGCTCCCCATCCGTGATGTCAACCCGACACTCATCCGGCCCCTGGTCACCTGGGGGATCATCGCCGCCAACGTCTTCATCTTTTGGGCGGTGCAGCCCCAGGAGTCCCCGGCCGCCGACGAGTTCGCCTACCGCAACGCCGCCATTGCCTGCGAACTCACCACCGGCGAGCCCCTCGACGCCTTCGAGGTCGGCACCGGAGCCTGCCTGGATCGAAATCAGGGTCCGGCGCTCTTCCCACAGAAGAGCCTGTGGTTCAGCGCGGTGGCGTCGATGTTCCTCCACGCCGGCATCGCCCACATCCTGTTCAACATGTGGAGCCTGTGGATCTTCGGCAACAATGTCGAGGAGGCGTTCGGGCACATCGGGTACATCGCGTTCTATCTGGCTGCCGGGCTGGCTGCCACTGCCGGGTTCGTGCTCGCCGAACCGGACACGACGGTTCCCCTGGTTGGCGCCTCCGGTGCCATCGCCGGGGTGATGGGCGCCTATCTGGTTCTCTTCCCCAAACATCTCATCCTGACCCTGATCCTGATCCGCGCCGTCGCCATCCCCGCAGTAGTTTTTCTCGCCCTCTGGTTCGGGAGCCAGTTCCTCATGGCCGGGGAGGCATCCGGTATCGCCTGGCAGGCCCACGTCGCCGGATTCGCCTTCGGGGCCCTGGTCGCGCTGGCGTTGCGCCGGCGACTGTTGTCGCGAATCGGGGCTCGCCCGGTCGACCTCTATTCCTAAAGCAGCCCGGGTAGCTCGGCCACCGACGGCAGGATCACGTCGGGCTGCCATGGCGGCGGGACCGTCGATGGATTCCGCCACACCCCGGTTAGAACCAAGACCGCGAGCCAACCCCCGGCGCGGGCCAAGGCGACGTCGGTCTCGGGGCGGTCCCCCACCACCCAGGTGGCGCCGGGGCGGAGCCGGCTCTGCACCAGGCCGAGCATCGCTGCATGCGGCTTCCCGGCAACCTCGGCCGGCAAGCCGGTGGCTGCGGTGACCGCCGCTAGCAGCGCACCCGCTCCGGGGAGGTCGCCCGCCGGATCGGGGAAGGTGACGTCGTCGTTGCTGGCGACGAGGCGGGCACCGCGCGATACCGCGCGGATGGCGAGCGAGAGGCGCTTGTAGTCGAAGCTGCGATCGAGACCGACGACGACCGAGGCCGCGGCGTCGGGATCGTCGGTGAGCGCGATCCCGGCTGCCTCCAATTCGGCCCGCAGACCGGTCTCACCGACGACCAGTGCCGGCGAGTCGGTCGGCCCCAGCATCACGGCCGCAGCCATCGCCGATGTCACTACTCGCTCCGGGGCCACGGTCAGCTCGAGGGCCTCGCCGAGATGGGTCGCGACAAAGGCCGCGCTGCGGGTCGAGTTATTGGTGGCGATCAGCCACTGGATTCCGAGGTCGTTGAGCCGGATCAGGGTCTGGCGCGCGCCTGGAATCGCACGGCCGCGGAGAGTGAGGCACCCATCCACGTCGAATACGACATTGCTCGGCGGCGGCAACGACGCTACAACCTCACCCATGCTGGCTCCCTTCGCCGCCCATCTTCCCGCCGTTGGCGATGCGATGACCCGGGATGAGGCCGCGGCGGCGTCGCGGGCCCTGCGGCACGCGGCGGCACGCTACCAGTCGTCCGCCGAGCTTCCCGAGCTGACGGCGTTTCGAACGTGTGGTCCGGCGCTATACCACTACTCGGTCACCTCGCCGCGCGGCCTGGTGGTGTCGGGACTGGTGGGCCTGGTGCACGTGGCGTCCCTACTCCCCCACGAAGAGACGATTCGCGAAGCCGAGGACCGGGAGGCTGCGGACATGGAGATCCGGCCGCTACTGGCCATCAGCCGGGTCAGCCTCCCGGCGACGGTCCCGGTCGGTGCGCCGTCGGAGGTCCGGTATGGGGCGTTCCTGCACCGCGCGGTGCCGGTGGCTCACCAGGGCGGTCTCGACCTCGGGCCACTTGTGCTCGCCGACGGGCACCACCGCAGGCGGGCGGCGATGCGCCGCGACGGAGACGGCGCACAGGCGATGACACTGGTGGTGGGAGACTCGGGCCGCGGGCTGCGGGCCAACGCCTTCCAGCGCCGCCTCCTCGCCGCCGGCCCGCTGCCGGCATCCGCCGCCGATAGCTTCGAGATCGCATCTCTCCCCCGGGCCGCGCCGCGGGCGGGAGCCGTGGTATGGGTGCAGCCGCCAGGGCCGCCGCAACTCCTGACCCCCCGACCCGAGGCCCTCTTGCGGATGGCAGAGCCATTGCGCACGATCGGTGCCGCGGTCGCGGCGGCGTTGCTGTACCCGCTCCTCGGCGTCACCCAGGAACGGATCGAGCACTTTGCCACTCCGACGAGTGCCATCGCCGCGCTACGGGGCAGCGATGCCGCCGTGCTGCTGCCCGCGGTGCGGATCTCCGCCGTGCTGGCGGCCGCGGCCGCCGGGGTCTTGCTCCCACCCAAGGGATCGCGCTTCGAGCCCAAGCCGGTGCGCGGCCTGGTGGTGCGGGCGGCGGGTTAGACCAGAGCGCCGAGGTCCGCCACGATCTGCAAGTACAAATCGGCGGTCATGCCCAACGACTCTTCCGAGACCCGCTCATCGGGCCCGTGGAACATGCCCAGGAAGTCTCCGAACCCAATCCGGTCGTCGAACATCCCCACCCCATATGCCACGACCCCCCGCGGGCGGAAGAACCGGGCATCAGTACCCACGGGACTCAGTGCCGGGATGAGGTGGGTCCCCGGGGCGATCGTGTTCACCGCTCGCCCGATCGCCTCCCAGAGCGGACCCTCCGCTGCGGAGCCCCCGGCGAGCGTGGTCTCCATCTCCTCGTAGCCGACTGAGTCCCACAGTGAGCCGAGCACCTTGCGGAAGTGCTCCGCGACGTAGTGGGCATCCTGGCCGGAGAGCGCTCTCACGTCGATCTCGGCCATGGCGCGATCCGGGATGACGTTCGCCTTCACCCCTCCCGAGAAGACGTTGGGACTCACGGTAAGGCGGGTACCGGCGTGGATCCAGCGGGCCAGGCCGAGGTCGCGGGTTGCGATGCGAGCGATGGCGCCGTCGACCCGCGCCGGGTCGATGAGATCGGCGGCGAGGTCGGGAGCGGGATCCCAGGCTGCCACGAAGCGAACCCACTCGGGAGTGATCTCAGGCGATGGTGGCGCGGACTCGAGCAGCGAAATCGCCCGGGCCAGGGGAACGACGGCGTTGTCCGCGTGGAGCGGCTGGCTGCCGTGTCCGGCGGTGCCGCTAGTGCGCAGCCGCCGCCACTGCGGACCCTTCTCCGCAACGACCACCGGCACTCCAGCTCCAGTTCGACCCGCGAGGCGGGGAGCGCCGATCTCGGTGATGAGCCAATCGGTCGCAACCGCCTCCCAGTGCTCGTGCACCAACCAACGGGCGCCGAGGCGGCCCCCGGCCTCCTCGTCGGCGACGGCGAGGAACACCAGGTCGCCCGGGTAGCGCCACCCCGAAGTGATGAGGTGGCGAAACATCGCGGCCATCGCCGCGGCCTGGCCGAGCATGTCGATCGCCCCCCGACCCCAGACGAAACCGTCACGCCGCTCGCCGGCAAAGGGATCGATCGACCACCCGGCGGGATCGGCGGGCACCACGTCGGTGTGCGCCATGAAAGTGAGCGTCGGGGCGGAGCCGGCACCCGGCATCCGGTAGACCGCGCTCACCCTCCCTGGCGCGGGCTCGAAGCGCTCGCCCGGGGTGCCCAGATAGGCGTCGAGGGTCTCCACGGAGCGCACCTCGCCTCCGGAAGCCGCGGAGCCATCGTTGACACAAGCGTTGCGGATCAGCGCCTGCAGCAGCTCGGCGACTTCACCGGCAGCGACACCACTCATGCCGTTCGCTCCAAGAGCGACTCCTTCCACGTGCGGAAGCGAGTGTGGATGCTGCCCCCTGGCCCGACCCCGCGGCCGGTTTTTCCGTGTAGATCGAACCTGAAGCACTCGCCGTTGTCGGCGGCGATGGCGAGGTACCGAGCCTCGCCCACGGCAGGTCCGGCACGCCACAGCAGGAACCGTCCCAGGCGCCTCTTGTACGCCACCGGTTCGCCCAGGGCCTCCCCCAGGGATAGCAGTTCTGGCGGCGCCTCGATCCAGGATGTCGCGGCGATGCTGTAGTCGCGTGTCGGGGTCGCCGGCAGTTCGGCGGTGTGCCAACGGCCAACGCGAAAGGGGCGCTCGCTCACTCCGAACCGCTGCGATGCATCACGATGGAGCGAGCCTTGAATCCATTGGCCTCGAAGAAATTCTTTGCTTCGCGATGCCCCGGGGAGACATAGGCGTCGAAGCGAGTGATGCCGCGCTCGCCGGCCTCGGCGAGAAACGCCACCGTCATCGCCTCACCAACCCCGACTCCCCGGGCCGCGACCTCAGTAAAGATGAACCGGACCGCGGCTACCCGGTCCCCGCCCGCCTGCGGGAGCATCGCCTCGTCGCGCCACGCCACGAACCCGACCGGCACCTCCCCGAGCAAACCCACGATGAGATTCCAATCCGGGTCGGCGAACCACGCCGCCAGCGTGGTGGCGACTGGCTCCGCGATGCCATCGATCAGCGGCCACGGCTCGCGCAGCGCGGCCATCTCGTCTGCCAGCAACCGATAGAGGCGGGCTATCTCCGGCAGGTCCTCGCGGCTTGCGGGCCGGGCACCGGCTGCGGCGGCATCGTTATCAGACACAGTCGCGGCAGAACTTGCGCCGCTTGTCGGCGAGTTGGCTCGTGCGCTTCACCAGGAAGCAGTTCTGGCAAACGAACTCGCCCTTGCCGGCGGATTCTGCCGGCGTGTCGAGCTCGATCGCCTCACGCCGCAGCTTGCGGATCTCCTCGGCCTCGTCCACTGGGAGGCTCTCCGCTTCCTCATCGGCGGTGAGCATCTCCAACTCCTCGGCTTCGAGCTCGTCGAGGGCCTCGCGCTCTTCGTCCTCCTCGACCTCAGCTTCGACCTCGTCGGTCCCGACCACGTCGCCTTCGAGAATCTTCTCCAAGTCCTCTTCTTCGACCTCGGCTGGCACGAATCCGGCGTCGTCGATGTCGGCTTCCGCGACCTCTTCGGCTTCGTCGGCGTCGTCGACCCACCCGTCATCGGCGGGGACGAGGTCCTTGTTTTTCGGAGACATGCGCCTTCTCGGGGTCGGGGCGGGGCGAGTATATCCCCCGGGGCCATCAGATCAGGAGCGTGGTGCGACCGGGGAGCAGCCGTACCGCAAAGCTCCCGTACCCGACCCGGAGGCGATCCGCCGTCACCCCCCAAGAGTCTGGGACGGCGACCACCGCGGCGGCGGTCCGGATCTGCCGCACCCCGGGGTCGCGACCGTGGAGTCCGGCCGGGAGGCGGCGGCGGAGTCGTACCAGGTCGAGCGTGGCGCCGGAGAAGGTTTGGATCTCGAACAGTGAGTCATTGGGGGCGGATCGAGGTGACAGGGTCCAGCGTCCCCAATGCTGGAGATTGGACACGGTCACGGCGCGAGCGTCCCGCTCCCGAGGTTGGCGCCCGGGAACTGCCACGGTAATGCTCGCGGCGGCGCCGGCCCAGGGGAACCCGGCCCCGCCCCCGGCTCCCGCTCCCGCAACAACTGTGCCCAAGAATGGCCGCTCCGCCCCGCCGAGCGAGAGCATCCCCAGGTCGACCTCGTACCGCTGGCCGGTGTGGAGCCGGTCCCAGGCGGCGCCAAACGACGGGTCGACCGCAAACAATCGGCTTAGCTCGGCTGCGGTGGCGAAGGCGATCGCGGTCGCGACCGGAACCGCAGCGGCGATCGCAGCCACATCGGCGGTGGAGCCGACCACCAAGACTTGGTCGGGCGCCGCCGGCGCCGCGACGAACTCGCGGTATCCCATCACCTCCACAGGAGACGGAGTGCGGCGCGGGCGGCGCTGGCCGTCGCCGATCACCACCGTCGCCGTCACATGGCTCCTTCGGCGGCGACCACTCCCCGATCCAGGCCGCGCAGCGCCGCAGCCACGCCTGACGGAGGCTCGGGAAAGAGATCGCGGATCTGCCGCAGCAGATCGATCAGCTGCCGGCAGTTGCGCACGAAGTCGCCGACTGCGGCGTCATCGTCGTCTCCAAAGAGCTCGAAAAGGCTGCGTCCCGCGGTCCACCGGCCCGCGAGGCCGGCAAAACCGGGATCCGGTGGCCGACTTTCGGGAAGGCCGGCATGCCGCTCGGCGGCGGCGATCTCCTCCCACAGGCTCATCAGCTCCGCGCCGCGTCCGGCCAGCCCTGGAGGCCACCCGGACTCGGGGGTGTCGCGCCGCGCCTCGAAGGTGAACGCCGAGGCGAGCGCCGCGGTGGCAGGACCGTCGAGCCCATCGAACCACCCCCGCTCCACGGTCTCGGACAGAACCAGATCCATCATGTTGTAGATGCGCCGCAGCCGCTCGCCGCGTTCGGTCAATCGCCATTCGTGCACATAGCCGCGCCGCTCCAGCAGCCCGAGCAATCGACGAAAGGCGGTCACCACCCCCGGGGGCAGGGTGGCGGCGCGGGACTCGCGCTGCGCCAGGGACTGCTCGAGGCGCCGCCCCTCCCGGGCGAGCTGGACTTTCAAGTGAATTTCCGGGTCCGACATCTCCGCGGGCGCGACCACGACTCCGATGCGCTCCCCGGGGGCGAAAGAACGGAGGGCGTCGGCGACGCGCCGGCGAAACGCGGCGTCGCGGGGACGGAACGGGCGTGGCAGGTCGACTGCCCCGACCCGGGTCACCGAGTCGGGAAGCCGATCCGGGATGAGGCGCCGCAGGTCACCGTGTTGGGACACCGTGAGCAGTCGCGGCCGCTTGCCCGTGCCGCGCGCCACCACCGCCACCCGCATCAGGCCACCGGGTTCGGTCCACTCCAAGACGTCTCCGGCGGCCGTGGCGGCCGCAAACTCGGCGAGGGCGCGGCTGGCGCTTGGCAGTGGAGCCGCCGCCAGTTCCCAGGTGTCCACCCCGGGGTGTGCGGCGGCAACGCGCAACTCGGCGAGGCGGCTGCGATCGCCCTCGAGATCGGCGGCGATCTCGCCGCGCCGGCGCTGATCGGCGTACTCGGCAAACGAGGCCGCCAGCAACTCCTCCGCCCGCTCGCGGGAGTAGCGCGCCACCAAGTTGACCGTCATGTTGTATGTGGGCCGGAAACTGGAGCGCAGCGCATGGCTTCCTCTGCCGGCAATACCGGCCGCGCGCTCGAACTCGACGTATGGCGAGTGCAGGACAACCGCAGTGCCGGCTTCATCTATACCCCGTCTGCCCGCCCGACCGGTGAGCTGCGTGTAGTCCCCCGCTTGCAGCATCTCGTGCCCTTCACCCGTGAACTTGCTCAGGCTCTCGAGTACCACCGTGCGTGCCGGCATGTTGATGCCCAGGGCAAGCGTCTCCGTGGCAAACACCAGACGCACCAGGCCGCCAGCAAAGAGTTGCTCGACCGTCTCCTTCATCGCCGGCACCAGGCCGGCGTGGTGCGGCGCCACGCCCGCTTGCAGGCCCCGCAGCCACCGGTCGTATCCGATCACGGTCAGATCGGTGGCACTGAGGTGGCGGGTGTTGGCCTCGGCACGGTTGGTGATCTCGGCTGCCTCGGATGACGACGTGAGCCGCAGACCCCGGCCGACGACGGTCGCCACGGCGTCGTCGCAGCCCCGGCGGGAAAAGATGAAGAAGATCGCCGGGAGCAAACCCTTGCGATCGAGGAGCTCGACCGTTTCGTGGCGTCGCGGCGACCCATAGCGGCGGCCATCGGACCCGCTCCCCCGGAGCATGCGAGCCAACCGCTCGTTGGGGCGCTTGCCGTGGAAGACCGGAAACAGCCGCAGGCCGCTCTTCTCCCAGCGGTCTCTGACCAGGTACAGCGACTCGAGGGGTACGGGACGCTCCCTTTCCACCACCAGCGCCAGGTCGCCGCGTCGTTGCCGCATCCAATCGGCGAACTCCTCGGCGTTGGCAATCGTGGCCGAGAGGCAGACCAACGGGATCCCGCGATCGAGATGGACGATGATCTCTTCCCAGACTCCCCCCCGCTCCCGATCCTGGAGGTAGTGCACCTCGTCGAGTACCACCACGCCGACATCCGCGAGGTCGGGACTGTCGGCGTACATCATGTTGCGCAGCACTTCGGTGGTCATCACCACGACGGGTGCCGTGCCGTTGATCGAGTTGTCCCCGGTCAGCAGCCCCACCTGGCCCTCGCCGTGCAGACGGCGAAAGTCGCCAAACTTCTGGTTGGAGAGCGCCTTGAGAGGTGTGGTGTAGATCGCCCGTGCGCCGAGATGGAGGGCCCGCGCTATCGCCGCTTCGGCAACCGCCGTCTTGCCCGACCCGGTCGGGGCCGTGACGACGACCGATGCGCCGCGGTCGATCGCTTCGGCGGCCTCGATCTGGAATCGATCCGCCGCGAAAGGTAGGGCGGCGAGATAGTCATAGGCCCTCACCGTCGAACCGTGAAGCGCACGATCCAGATAGTCGCTTCATAGAGCACGTAGAGCGGGACCGAGAGTAGGAGAAGGGTGAGCGGGTCCCCGCTCGGTGTGACGATTGCGCCGATGGTGACGATCAACAGCACTGCCCAGCGCCGCGCCGAGGCGAGCCGCCGCCAGCCGACCACCCCCATCAGCGCCAGGGCATAGAGAAAGACCGGAAATTCGAAGCCGATGCCGAACACGAGCAGAAATCGGAGCGCAAACGATAGGTAGTAGTCGCCACCGATGACCGGCTCCAGGTCGTCACCGGCAAAGTCGAGCAGGAATCCCAACCCGCGCTCGAGTGACCAGTACCCGAACGAGATCCCGGCCAGGAACAGAGTCGTCAGCGCGGCCACGATCGGCAGCACGAGGCGCTTCTCCCGCGGGGAGAGCGCCGGAGCGACGAAGGACCACAGCTGCCACAGCACCACCGGGCTGGCGAGCACGAACCCGCCGAAGAGCGACAGCCGCATGAACAGCGAGAACGCCTCGGTGGGGCGAAAGAAGACGAGCGACCGATCGACTGTGGCCTGCTCGTAGGGGGCAATGAGAATGTCGAAGATCGCTCCCCGGTACACGAAGGCGACCACTGAGGCCACCACCACGGCCAGAGCGGCCTTGATGATCCGAGAGCGGAGCTCTTCGAGATGGGCAGTGATCGGTTGGGCCGGCGTGGTCGTCACTGCGGCGGCTCCGATTCCGCGGTCGGTGGCATCGCCCGCCGCACCGCACCCAGATCGGACTCCTGTGCTACCTCGGCCTCTATACCGCGGCGGAGTTCTTCGGCGGTGTCCCTGAGTTCGCGCAAGGCCCGGCCCGCCCTGCGCGACAGTTCCGGAAGGCGGCGGGGGCCGAGGACCACAAGGGCGACAACGGCGATGGTGAGAAGTTCGGCGGGACTGATCCCAAACACGAAGCGATGGTAGAGGTCGCCGGCTCCGAGACTCCCGTTACCGACAGCAGACTCAGCCGAGGAGCTGGTCCACCCAATCGCCCGATTCCAGGGCGGCGGCGAAACGAGCGATCTCGGTTTCAGTGATGCGCTCGGGGTCGTCGACCACTTCGTAGCCCACTCCGGTGGCGAGGAGAATCGACACCACCCGGTGATTGGCGGGGCGACGCTGGATGTCGCCGCACGACGGGCAGTCGAACCGGTAGCACCCGGTGCCGGAGAGTGCGGTCAGTTCGAGACTCAGCTCACCGGGGAGGAGTTCCACCTCGCCGCAGATTTGGCAGGTTGTGCGAATGGTGGTCATTGGCATCGATCTCCGGGGCCGCGATCTCTTGGTCTCCTCAGCTATCGGGCCGGTTCCGGGGTGCCTGAATGACCATATGCGGGGTAGTCACCCGTAGCGGGCGAGCATCTGCGCGCGCAGAGTGGTCAGGTGGGAGGCCACCTCGGCGGCGTTCCCACCCTCCAGCATGTGGGCCGCGGAGCCGAGGCGCAGCAGCAGCCGCGCGATCACCCGCGCGTCCGAGGCCGAGAACTCGATCACGGTCCCGCCGCCATCGCGGGAGACCACGGTGACGGGGTAGTAGTCGGCCACCCAGGCCGCTTCTGCAGAGAGTGCGATCCGCACCACGAGGTCGTCGACGCCCGGGGTATACCGGATCTCCCCGGTGGGAGGCTCCTCCTTCGGCTCGAAGTGCTCCCCGGTGGCAGCGGCGGCGCGGATCCGGTCAATGCGGAACACCCGCTCGCCCCCGGCGCGTCGGCAGAATCCGGTCACATACCAGTTGCCCATGGAAGCGAAAACGCCCCAGGGCTCGATGTCCCGCTCGGTGGCCTCTCCGGTGGCAATCCCGACGTAGTCGAGGTGGATCACGTCGCCGTTGGCCGCCGCCGCCCGCAGCAGGCCGACCGGTCCGGGCTCAGCGCCCAGGTCGACATCGATCACGCCTGGGTCGGGAAGGATGCTGCGGCTCAGCTTCTCCACGGCGCGCTCCAGGGCGAGATCCTTGGTGCCTGCCGACAGCACCGCCAACCCCCCGGAGAGGAGCATCAGGGCTTCGATCGCGGACAGTGCCACCGGCCGGGCGAAGTAGTCGGCCATGGCGATGACCACCTCGTCGCCGTCGAGATACGCATCCATCAGGTCTCCAGGCCCATACCCGGGAAGGCCGCAAACGAATACCAGATTGAGGTCGGCGATCAACTCGGCGCGGGAATACTGAAAGCGCTGGCACACCTCGTCGGCTGTGGTCCCGGGGTGGGCGATGACCCACGGAACCATGGCCAGGATGCGAGACAGCCTCTCGCCGGTGCGGTTGCTGCTCACGACGCCTCTTTGAGGTGGGCGACGAACCGGTCCCGCAGCACTGGCGGACCCTCGATCGTTGCGCCGTCGTCGAACCCGATCAGCCACCCGATGAACGGTTCCACCGCGGCAATGTGCAGGTGCACGGTGATGGTTCCGTCGCTGTGCTCCACGATCTTTGTGCCCGGAGGCAGCTGACGTCGAGCCCACCACGCGGTGGCGGCGTCGAACCGGACCACCGCCTCGATCGAGTCGTCTCCCGCCTCCCACGGCGCCGCCGGGAACCCGGCGGCCGCCCGGAAGCCTTTGGGGCGATCGAACGCACCCGCCTCCTCGCCGATCACCACGGCATCCATGCGATCGACCCGGAACGTCCTCGTGTCGTCGCCGACCGCGCCGACCAGGTACCAGTGGCCGCGGCGATGCACCAAACCGTACGGAGCCAGCCGCCGTGGCTGGTCGCGGTACTGAAACCGCACGCGCCTGCGATCGATGATGCCACCGAAGAGGGCCGCCAGGGTGTCGGCGTCGCTACCCAGATCCGCGGTGAGTGGGTCGCCGGTGGCGGCCACCGCCGCGCCGCCGAGCTTGAAGATCGCTGCCGGGGTAGCCCCTTCACCGCCGAGACGGGCCATCCGCATCGCCAGCCACAGAGCCGCTCGTTCCTCGTCCGTCAGTCCGGGATCGGGCAACGCGTACTCGTCGGGACGGATCACATAACCCTTCTCCACCTCGTACACGTCGGTGAAGTCGAGCCGCAGCGGGACCCCGAGCGAACGCAACAGATCCTTGTCCCGCTCGAATGTGCGGCGAAAGGCCTCATCGCTCTTTTCGTCGTAGCCGGCCACGGTGTGCCGGATGTCATCGGCGGAAACCGGCCGCCCTACGGTCAACAGGAACGCCAGCAAATTGATGACCCGTTCGATGACACGGTGCATGGATTAGGTCAGGTTATCCGAGTCTCCCGCACGAGGGAATGGTCGGGGAAGACGGCAGATGGCAGATGGCAGATGGCGGCGGTCGATCGTCTTTCTGTCATCTGTTATCTCAAAGCGAAGCGATGAGTTTCTCCACTCGCTCGTCCACTGCTCGGAAGGGGTCCTTGCACAGGACCGTGCGCTGGGCCTGGTCGTTGAGCTTGAGGTGCACCCAGTCCACCGTGAAGTCTCGGTTCTTCTCCTTGGCAGCCCGGATGAACTCGCCCCGCAGCCGCGCCCGGGTGGTCTGCGGCGGCTCCACCAACGCCCGGGCGATGTCCTCGTCGGTCACCACCCGATCGACCATTCCCCGGCGTTCCAGCATGTAGTACAGCCCGCGCTCGCGGGAGACGTCGTGGTACGCCAGGTCGACCATGGCCAGGCGGGGATCTCCTGGTGGCAGCTGCCTTCCCGCGGCGTACTCATCGAGCAGGAACTGCTTTGCCACCCAGTCGCACTCCCGGCGCAGCGAGAGGGGGTCCTTCTCCAATCCGGTGAGCAGGTGCTCCCACATCGCCACCGCCGACTGCACCTGCGCCGAAAAGCCTGGAGTCCGGGAGTATCGCATCACCCGCTCCAGGTACTCCCACTGGATGTCGAGCGCCGACAGCTCGCGGCCGTTGGCGAGCCGGACTCGTCGCCGACAGGTGGTGTCGTGGGAGATCTCCCGGATGGCGCGGATGGGATTCTCCAACGTGAGGTCACGGAAGACGACGTCGTCCTCCAACATCTGCAGCAGGGCGACGGTCGCCCCGACCTTGACGTAGGACACGTATTCGGACATGTTCGAGTCACCGGCGATGACATGGAGCCTGCGGTAGCGCTCCGCGTCGGCGTGGGGCTCATCTCGGGTGTTGATGATGGGACGGCTGCGGGTCGTCGCCGACGACACCCCCTCCCAGATGTGCTCGGCGCGCTGCGCCAGGGAGTACACGGTCCCCCGGGCCGTCTGCAGCAGCTTGCCCGCACCGGAGAAGATCTGGCGGGTGACGAAGAACGGGATCAGGGTGTCGATCATGCGTTGGAAGTCGGACTGGCGGCTCACCAGGTAGTTCTCATGACACCCGTAGGAGTTCCCCGCGGAGTCGGTGTTGTTCTTGAACAGGTATACCTGGCCCCGGATCCCCTCTTCTTCGAGCCGCTGCTCGGCCGACTGCACCAGGCCCTCCAGGACTCGTTCCCCGGCCTTGTCATGGGCGATCAAGTCATAGAGGCTGTCGCACTCGGGGGTGGCGTACTCCGGGTGGCTGCCGACGTCGAGATAGAGCCGGGCCCCGTTCTCGAGGAATACATTCGAGGATCGTCCCCACGACACGACGCGACGGAACAGGTAGCGCGCTACCTCGTCGGGAGAAAGGCGCCGCTGGCCGCGCAGGGTGCAGGTCACCCCATATTCGTTCTCCATACCGAAGATGCGGCGCTCCATGGCGGCGAGGGTACCGGTCGCGGGGCCGCAGCGAGCGGAGCACCCGGGATGCCGTAGCGTGGCCCGATGACCGACCCCTTCGTTCCCGTCGCCGAGGCTCCCGACCCCGGGTCGGCCCGCGTGTACGCGGCCATGCTGCAGTCGGCCGGGATCCCGGTGCGCCTCCACGGCGAGGCATTAGGTCCCTACGTGGTCACGGTCGGGGATTGGGCCATCACCCGCTTGTGGGTGCCGGAGTCGATGCACCACGATGCCGTGGAGATGCTGCGAGCCGAGGATGCGGAGCCGGGGCTGGTGTTAGTGCCCCGGGATCGAGGGTCCTAAGCGAGTTCGGCCGGCAACAGGCGGCGGAAGGCGCGACGGCGCTCGGTGCGTTCCACCACCGCCGCCTCCCAACCCACCGACCCGTTTCCATCGATCACCGCAGTGCACGCCGCCTTGGCCCAGCCGATGGCGTCCTGCAGCGAGCCGCCGTCGGTATAGGAGGCGGTGAGACGCGCCATCAGCGCCTCGGTGGCACCCCCGATCGCAGAGAACTCGCGCTCGTCGTACAGGGTCCCGTCGTAGGTGATGCGAAAGATATGGTCGTCGACCGGGTCATCGGCGACCTCAGCGAGCATGATCTCCACCTCATACGGCTTCACGTCCTGCGTGAAGATGTGCCCCAGGGTCTGCGCGTACGCGTTGGCCAGACTCTTCGCGGTGACGTCGGCCCGGGCGTAGGCGAAACCGGTGAGATCGGCGCGCCGGATGCCGCCGATTCGGAGCTGCTCGAATTCGTTGTACTTGCCCACGCCGGCGAAGGCGACGCGGTCATAGATCTCAGAGATCTTCTGCAGCGTGCCGCTGGGGTTCTCCCCGAGGAGCAAGATGCCGTTGGCATATTGCACCGCCACGATCGACTTACCCCGGGCGATGCCTTTGCGGGCAAACTCTGCCCGATCCTTCATCAGCTGCTCGGGCGGCACGTAGAAGGGCATCGTCATCGGGCACGCTCCATGGCGCGGCGAGCCGCGTCGCTGACGCGCTCTTCGGAGACCTCGGTGTATCCGGCCGCGGATACCGTGGCCACGTTGGGGTAGATCTCGCGGCGGAGATCCGGACCGCCGGTGCCGGTGTCCTCTTCGGCGGCGGCGACCAGCGCCGCCACTGCCAGGTCGACCGCGGCGGCTTCCGTCATGCCCGGGTCGTAGAGGCCGCGCAGGTACAGCCGGGCGTCGCGTCCCCCCGAACCCTCGGTGGCGTAGTCGGTCTCTTCGTACGAGCCGCCGACGACGTCATAGGAATAGAGCCTCCCCACCTCTTCGGCCTCGTCGTAGCCGCAGAACAGCGGGACCACCACCAGGCCCTGAAAAGCCATCGGGAGCTGCCCCCGGACCATCGCGGCGAGATGATTGGCCTTTCCGGTGACGCTCAGGCGGCGCCCCTCCAGCTTTTCGTAATGTTCCAGCTCGGTCTGGAAGAGCTTCACCAGTTCGATGGCGATGCCGGCGACGCCGGCGATGGCGACGGCACTGAACCCGTCGGCGGGAAAGACCTTCTGCACGCGGCGGTGGGCGATGAGGTTGCCGGTCGTGGCGCGACGATCCCCGGCCATGACGACTCCGGAGGCGTAGCGAACCGCCAGCACCGTTGTCGCCTCGGGAGGATCGAGGCGCCCGGCCCCGGCGGTCACATCCCAGCGAGGACCGAGCCCCTGGCTGCGCAACAGCGCGGCAAAGCTGCCGGCCGGCGTGATGGCTTCGAGGGGTATGCCGTCAGGAGGCGCGAGACTCACTGACCGCCCTTTTGGACGTAGTTCTTCACGAACTCCTCGGCGTTCTCTTCGAGGACCGAGTCGATCTCGTCGAGCAAGTCGTCGATCCGATGGGTCAACTCCTCGGCGCTCTCCTGGACTGGAGGGGCGGCAGTCTCGGCCTCGGTGGCGTCGCTGCGCCGGGTCTGCTTATGCTCTTGTTCGGCCACGGCTCACCTCCTGTTGTCGGCCTCGAGGGCCTCGATGAGGTCGGATGCTTCGGGGGAACGCTCCAGCAGCTCGGCGGTGAGCTGTTTCGTGCCCCGCAGGGGATCCATCATAGGCACCCGTTTCAGCGCTTCCTCACCGGCGTCGAAGATCAGCGAATCCCAGTTGGCGGCAACGATGTCCGCACCGTACTTCTCCACGCAACGCCCCCGGAACCACGCTCGCGTCCCCTCGGGGGGCTCGATGGCGGCGGTCTGTATCTCGTCTTCGCTGAAGAGCCGGCGCATTCGACCCGAATCGGCAAGCTTGCGGTACAGACTCCGCACCGGGTCGACATCGTGGTACTGGAGGTCCAGCATGCGCAGCTTGGGCTCCGTCCAACCCAGCCCGTCGCGCTCCCGGTAGGCCTCGAGCAGGGCCAGTTTCGCCGTCCAGTCGAGGCGGTCAGCGGTGCGGTTAGGATCCTGTTCGAGATCGGTGAGAACTGCCTCCCACTCGGCCAGGGCCTGCACATTGGCCGCGCCGGTGCCATGCTCCTCGACATGCTTTGCCAGCCACTCGAGGTAATGCCACTGCAGCTCGAGGGCGGTCACGGATCTGCCATCGGCGAGACGTACCTTGGTGATGAGGGTCGGATCATGGCTGAAACCCCACATCGCCTCCACCGGATCGTCGAGAATCACCGGCTCGCCGAGAGATCCGGCGGTGATCGCCGCCAGCATCACTGAGGTGACACCGAGCTTCATCAGCGTCTGCACTTCGCTGAGGTTGGCGTCACCCACGATCACGTGCAGTCGCCGGTAGCGCGTGGGATCGGCGTGGGGCTCGTCACGGGTGTTGATGATCGGGCGCTTCAGGGTCGTCTCCAGGCCGACCTCCTCCTCGAAAAAGTCGGCGCGCTGGCTGATCTGATAGTCCACCGGGCGCCTTCCGTTTTCCGATCCGACCTTTCCGGCGCCAGTGAAGACCTGGCGGGACACGAAGAACCCGGTGAGGTGGCGCACCAGATCGCTGAACGGAACGGATCGCGGCACCAGGTAGTTCTCGTGCCATCCGTAGGAGTTGCCCTTGCCGTCGCTGTTGTTCTTGTAGATGAGCAGACCGTGCCCCGGGGGGAGAGCGGCTTCAGCGGCCGCGGCGGCGCGTGCCATGACCCACTCCCCCGCCTTGTCGTGCAGCGCCGCTTCGCGGGCGTCGCGGCATTCCGGACTGGAGTACTCCGGATGGGCGTGGTCGACGTAGAAGCGCGCACCGTTGCTGAGGACGGTGTTGACGAGGCCCGACTCGTAATCCACTGTCGGCGGAGGCTCGTAGCCGAACCCGCGAGCGTCGCGGCCGGGAGTCTCCTCGTCGAATGACCATTGGATCCGGCTGGAGGCGCCGGCGTAGGAATTGATCACCAGGCTGGAAGCGACCACCGGGTTGAAGTCGGGCTGGTGCCGCACCGCGATCCCGAATTCGGTCTCGGTCCCGAGAACCGCCGGGACTTCCTCTTCGGTCACAGGTACTGGCCGGTGGTTACAGCCTCGATGGAACGGCTTGCGGAGCCACCCTCGATCAGGGTGCGGACATAGACGATCCGTTCGCCCTTCTTGCCGGAGATCCGGGCCCAGTCATCCGGGTTGGTGGTGTTGGGGAGATCCTCGTGCTCACGGAACTCCTGCTCGATCGCCGCCACCAGGTCGGTGGTGCGCACCCCGCGGGTGCCGTGGGCGATCTCACGCTTGATGGCTTCCTTCTTGGCGCGCCGCACCACGTTCTCGATCATGGCCCCCGAGGAGAAGTCTTTGAAGTAGAGGATCTCCTTGTCTCCGTTGGCGTATGTGACCTCAAGAAACCGATTGCTATCGGTGGTCGAGTACATGGCTTCCACCACCGCCGAGATCATGTTGGCGCGCATCACCTCGCGGTCGCCCCCGACCGTGGCGAGTTCTTCGCCGTCGAAGGGAACGGCCGCGTTGAGGTAGATGCCGAAGATCTGACGGGCCGCCGCCTCGTTGGGCCGTTCGATCTTGATCTTTACATCGAGCCGGCCCGGACGCAGGATGGCGGGATCGATCAGGTCCTCGCGGTTGGAGGCACCGATCACGATCACGTTCTTCAGCGCCTCGACCCCATCGAGCTCGGACAGCAGCTGGGGCACGATGGTCGACTCGACGTCTGAGGAGATCCCCGTGCCCCGGGTGCGGAACAGCGAATCCATCTCGTCGAAAAAGACGATGACCGGCACTCCCTCGTCGGACTTTTCCTTGGCGCGGGCGAAGATGAGGCGGATCTGGCGCTCCGTCTCGCCGACGTACTTGTTGAGCAGCTCGGGACCCTTGATGTTCAAGAAGTAGGAGCGGGCATCCTGACTTCCCGTCTTGTCGGCCACTGCGCGAGCCAGCGAGTTGGCCACCGCCTTGGCGATCAGGGTCTTGCCGCAACCGGGAGGACCGTAGAGAAGCACGCCCTTGGGGGCGGCGAGTCCGTACTCCTCGAACAGCTGCTTGTGGATATAGGGCAATTCGACAGCATCGCGGATCGCCTCGATCTGGCCCTCTAGTCCGCCGATCTGTTCGTAGGAGACGTCTGGCACCTCCTCGAGCACCAACTCCTCCACTTCGGGGCGAATGAGGCGTTCCAGAACCAGGCCGCTGCGCAGGTCCACCCGAACGTGATCGCCTACCCGAAGGAAGGTGGAGCGCATCGGCCCCGAGAGCTCCACGACCCGTTCCTCGTCTGCCCGAGCCAGAACGATCACCCGGCCCTCGCCGAGTATCTCCTTGATGGTCACCACCTCGCCGGTGGAATCGAAGGCGCGGACATCGATGACGTTCATAGCCTCGTTGAGCAGCACCTCCTGGCCCTGCTCCAGCTGTTTGATCTCGATGCGGGGCTCGACGTTCACCCGGAGCTTGCGCCCGCCGGTGATGACGTCGAGGGTGCCGTCGCTATTGACGCCTTGTACCACTCCAAAGGAGTTGGGCGGAGCGGTGAGCTTTTCGACCTCCTCGCGCAGCACGGCAAGCTGGTCGCGGGTCTCCTCAAGGGCGGCAGACAGCCGTTCGTTCTGGGTCACCGCCTGACTGAGGCGTCCCTTGGCCTCGAGCAGCCGTTCCTCCAGCACCCGAACCCGCCGGGGAGCGTCCTGGAGCCGACGCCGCAGGATGGCGATCTCTTCCTCCAGCATGCGGATGGTGCCCCGGAGGTCCTCGGATGTCGGTTCAGCCATCTCCACCCCGCAGTCGTCCGGCGGCGCCCTCCTGGCGCCCACTCCGGAGCGGTTGCGGCCGGTGCGACCCGGCCGTATGGCGAGTATACGGGGGCCATCAGCTAGCTCCGGAACATGTCTGCAGTGAAGTTCCGCTGCTGCTTGAGTGTCTCCACCCCCCGGGTACACTCATCGGTACGGACCGCGACCGGAGATGTCATGAAGGTTTGGATCGACCAGGACTTGTGTACCGGAGACGGACTCTGCGAGGAGATCGCCCCCGACGTCTTCGTGCTGCTGGACGACGGTCTCGCCTACGTCCGCGAGGGCGCCAAGATTTACGCCACCGCCAAGGGCAACGCCCAGGGCGCCCAGGGCATGGCCATGGTGCCTGCCGGCCAAGAGGACATCGTCGTCGAGTCTGCCGAGGAGTGTCCCGGCGAGTGCATCTTCATCGAGCCGTAAGCAGGCACTAGGCACCACCAATCTGGTGCCGATTCCGTCCTTGGCTCTGATTCCTGTGTCTGCTGGTTTGGCGCCCAGGTCACTCCGCGCGTTCGATCTGCTCCAGAGGTCCTGCCACGTGGTGCGCCACCGTGATGAAACCGGTGTGGCCGACCATCAGGCTTTCGGGCCGCACCGCTCGGCCCGCCACTTTCCAGTTCCTGATCAGCATCTCGAAGGTCTCGATGGCGACGAACCTTCCGGTGCGGTGCAATGCCTCATGCAGCTGCTGTACCTGCGGCACTGTGGGCAGGTAGGCGCACAGGATCCCCCCCGGGGCCATCGCCCCCGCCGCCGGCTCCGCGACCTCCCACGGTTCCGGCAGATCGAGAATCACCCGGTCGGGTTGCCACTCCCCCAAAACCTCTTCGACCCGTCCCGCGACCATCGTCAGGTTGTCGGGGATCCTCCCCAAGAACCGCTGCACCGTGCCCTGAGCGTGTTTCATGTGGTCCGGCCGCACCTCGACCGTGACCACTCTTCCGGTGCTCCCCACCGCCCGCAACAGCGCCAGGGTGAGCGCACCCGATCCGGTGCCTGCCTCCACCACCAGGTCGCCAGGCTGGGTGTCGCTCCAATGGAGGATCGGCCCGATGTCCTTGGGGTACACCACCTGGGCGCCGCGACGCATCTTCAGTATGTAGTCGGCCAGCCGGGGTCGGAAGACTGCGATCCGCCCACCGCTGGAGGACAGCGCCACCGCACCGGGTTGGAGACCCAGCAGGGCTTCGTGGCGCAGGTATCCGCCGTGGTACTGAAAGGTCTGACCGGGGCGAATCTCGATCAGGTAGCGCCTACCCCTCGGGTCGAGCAGGAGGCACAGATCCCCGGCACTGAAAGGCGCGCTCAACCCCGCAGGGCCTGAATGAAGGGGATCACCAACGACAGGATGACCATCACCGCCACGAAGATCACGACGTAGCGGGTCATCCGCTCCCGGTTACGGAACATGCCGGGAGGATAGGCACCAGGCACCGGGCACTCGGAGTCACAGAGAAAGAGTATTGCTGGCGGGCGGTCCTACTCTCTGCCGGTGGCCTTTGACTCCTTTCACTTCGGGGCGCGGACTCTGGCTCGAGGGTTGCGGACCTCGCGCCCTGCGGTTGCTGCCTGGGGCGCGGCACTCCTCGCCTGGGCGGCGATCCGGGCCGGAGAGGCACCCAAGAACCAACTCGTCTACCGGGTCAGGCTTCGCCCCGGCGAATCGGTACAGGTGCTGCTGACCAGCGGCGAACCCGATCCCGAGGCGACTGACGACGAGCACTCCGGCCTTGCCTAGCGCCCGGTGCCTATCGGCTTCGATACACCTCGATGCGCGCGGATCCCTGGCGTCCCCGGCGCCGCCCGAGCACGTAGACCACGAAGATCAGGCCGACCACGCCCACGGCGGCGAGGACTCCCGGGTTTTTCGCTCCGTCGGCGGTTTCGTCGACCACCTGCTGGATCTGGCGTAGCTTGGCTTCGAGGTCGTCCCGGGTGACGGTCATCGCGTCGCTCGCCACATCACGAGACCCATCGCAGCCAGCAAGGAGAGCGCCGCGGCCAGATAGCCGACACCGCTCCACACCGCGCCGTCAGGCATCACCCGCAGCATCCAGCGGGTCCCCGCGACCGCGAGGAATCCGGAACCCAGAACGAAGCACACCGAGGCGATGGCACTGAATCCGGCCAGCCGGCCGAGGCGCCGCGCCGGCTCCATCGTCTGTTCTCGCAGGTACTCCCGCGACATGTCGATGAACTCGCCGACGAGATCGGGAAGTTCCTGCACCGGAGGCATCAGATGGTCCTTGGTCGCGGGCACCGCAGCGTACCCCTCCCGGGGCGAAGACGGTGCCGGGGTTATGCTCGCCGGGCATGCCTGAGGCCACCGCCCGCCGCAACCTGTGGCCGCTCGTGTTGGGGCAGTCGGTGTCCCTCCTCGGCGACTACCTCGGGTTTTTCCTTGCCCTTCCGGTGTTCGTGCGCGACTTCGGCGGCGGGTCGGCCACCCAGCTCGGCCTACTTGGCACCTTCGAGACCGTCGCCGTGCTCGGATTCGGTCTCATCGCCGGACTCGTCATCGACCGCACCGCCGTGCGCCGCACCATGGTCGTCGCCGACCTGGCCCGGGCCGCGGCCTTCGGACTTCTCGCATTGGCAGTGGCGATGGACGTGGCCGAGGTGTGGATGGCGTTTGCGGTCGCATTCATGGTCGGTGCCCTCGGCACCCTCTTCGACACCGGCCTCGAGGGCGTGATGCCAGCGGTGCTCAGCGACGACCTGCTCGTCACTGCCAACAGCCGCCTGCAGGTGGGACGCAACCTCGCGCAGACCGGCGGCTTCGTCCTGGGCGGGGTGCTGCTGGCCACCACGGGGGGGATCGCAGCCGCCCTGGCGGTGGATGCGGCCACCTACCTGATCTCGGCGGCGGCGATTCTCTTTCTCCGGGAAGTACGGCCCCGGCCGATACTGCCCCGTGAACCCGCGATCAGTTCGATCACAGAGGGCTTGCGCACCTTGTGGGGGCTGCGCCCGGTACGCTGGGCCACGGCCGCGGCGATGCTGGTGAATCTCGCCTTTGCTCCGCTGGCTGCGGTGATACCGATCTATGTGCCCGATGAACTCGGTATCGCAGGCACCAGGGCTCTGGGACTCTTCTTTGCCGGCTTTGCCATCATCGGGGCGGCCGGTGTGGTCCTAGGCACCAGGGTGATTCGGTTCATCGGACTCGGCCGCACCATCGTCCTCGGCACCGTGTTGCTTGGTGCCGGCGCCGCCGGAGCCGGCTTCGCTTCGGGATGGATCGGCGTGGTGCCCTTTGGTGTCGCCGCCGCCGGCGTATCGCTCAGCCAGATCGGCTTCGTCACCATGCGCCAGCGGCTGACTCCCCCGGACCGGCTCGGCAGGGTGATCGCCGCCTCGCGAACGATCTCCTGGGGTGGGATACCCATCGGGCTGATGGTGGGCACGCCGCTGGCCGACGCGATCGGGTTGCGAGCCCTCTTCGGAGCCGGCGGTCTGATGATCGTCCTCGTCACGGCACTGCTCCTGGTCAGCCCGCTCTGGCAGCAGACCGCCGCCGACTAGAGCGCGTCCAGGGCCGCCAGTGCTCGGTCGACCTCGGCGGCGGTGTTGTAGTGGACGAATCCCACTCGCACCAAGCCCTGGTTCGCCTTGCCGAGGCGTTCCATCACCCCCACCGCGTAGTAGTTGCCGTCCCACACGAACACGCCTTGCTCCCCGAGGCGCTCCGCCACCAGGCGCGGGGCCAATCCCTCCACTGCGAAGGCGAAGGTGGCCACCCGCTGGTCCAACCGGTCGGTGTCGGTGATCCCGTACAGACGAACCCGCGGCATCTCCGCGATTCCTCGGAGAAATCGCGTCGCCAGATCGGCCTCATGCGACCCGATCGCGGCGAACGCCGACTGCAATCGGTCCCGCCGCGAATCCCCGGTGCCGAGAGACGCCAGGTAGTCGACCGCGGCGGCGACACCGGCCAGCGCCTCGAACGACTGGGTACCCGTCTCCCAGCGTTCCGGCCCGGTGTCATGAGCCGGAACCAGTTTGTAGGGGGCCACGCCGGCGAGGAGTTCCTCCCGCCCCACGAGCATTCCGATGTGGGGGCCGAAGAACTTGTAGGCACTCGCCGCGACCAGGTCAGCGCCAAGTTGGCGCAGTGAGAGCAACCGATGGGCCGAGTGATGCACCGCATCCACGAACACCACGGCACCGGCGGCGTGAGCGGCGGGGACGATCTCTCCCAGCCGGGTGACCGAGCCCAGGGCGTTGGAGGCGGCAGTGACTGCCACCACCCGGGTGCGGGGGCCGATGGCGTCCCGGACCGCGGCGGGATCGAGGGTTCCGTCGGCGGGGTCGAAGTGGACCGTGCGCACCGTCACGCCCCGGTCGGCGGCGGCGAGGCGCCACGGGGTGACGTTGGCATCGTGGTCGAGGCTGGTGACCACCACCTCGTCGCCGGGCACCCAGGTCCGCGCCAGGGCGCGCGACATGGCGAAGGTCAGAGTGGTCATGTTGGGTCCGAACACGACCTCGGAGGGCGCGGCGTCGAACAGGTCCGCGATTGCGTCACGAGCGGCGGCGACGATGGCATCGGAACGGCGACTGGCGGCGAATGCTCCACCCAGGTTCCCGATCCCGGTCTGCAGCGCGCCGGTGATGGCGGCGATGACCGAACCCGGCACTTGTGTACCCCCGGGTCCGTCGAGATAGGCGTCGCCCCCGGACAGCGCCGGAAAGCGAGTCCGGATGGCCTCGAGGTCCAACGGCGCGTTCACCGCGGCAGGCTAACCAGCCAACTGCGCGCCGAACCCGCGGCTCGTGAGGTACTCGAGCACGAGATCGGCGATGGCGGCATGGCCGATCTCGTTGGGGTGCAAAGTGCCGTTGGTGGTGTAGGGAGCCCCCGGTCCCTGCAACACCGCCGACTGCGCCGCGGTCCGATACCAGGTGACGCCGACCGCTCCCATGGCCTGTCCGCGGGTGCCCGGGTTCCGATACCAACTGTCGGGGAAGTCCAGGGCGGTGAAGGCACGGCCACCGGTCTCGGGAACCGCAGGCTGATACGACGGCCAGGTGGCGCAGTATCCGTGTCCGGCGGCAAAGCTCTCCGCCACCCCATCCACGAATCCCCAGCCGTGTTCGGTCGCCACCGCGGCCAGAGCAGCATTGAGCGGCTGCAGTACCTCGGCGACTCCGCGTCGCCCCTCATCGCGGCTGATCTCGTGAAAGCGCAGGGGCGGAGTGACATCGCCGACGATCTCCCGGCAGCGCTCGCCGTCAGCGCCACCGCCGGTGGGATCGGGGTATCCGACCAGCACGACGCGGCCGATGTCGAATCGCTCCAAGGCGGAGTCCAGGCGACGCATCGCGTCACCTAGACCGATCAGCCCCGGAAGCTGCGCCCCGGTGGCGCGCACCTCGGGGACGCATGACCACCGGAAGGGAAGACTGAACGAGACTCCGGTGCCTCGCCGCCAGTTGCCATCGAGAGCAGAAGCCACCGCCTGATCGACCATCATGTGATAACAGATCGGATCGAACAACGGGTCGGCCTCGACCAGAGCCCGCACCAGTCGGGTAAAGCCGATCGAGTTGCCCCCCTCCTGGATCAACAGCAGATCGATGCGGCGCTCCCCCACCAGTGCGGCAAGCTGATCCACCTGGGCGGGAAGATCCCCCTGGGGCGACAGGATGCCCCAATCGGTGCGCGCCCCGCTGGAGGCGACAGAGACAAATGTGACCGAAGTGCGCGGATCGGATTGCTCCATGACCAAGGCGGTGCGCGCCGGCCACGCCACGGAGGACCTGCGGGCGGCGGTGTGCGCCCGGCTGGCGGCCGCATCGTCGCCGTCGCCCCAAAGCGGTTCGGAGCCATCGTCGCCACGCCGCACTTCCGGATTGCCTTCCCCCGAGGCATAGGAGTCACCGATGGCGACGATCAACAGGTCCTCCACCGTCACCGCGGCGCGGGCCCGCAGCGACACTTGCCTGAAGGGAAGCGGGATCAGCCCGGCGACTTCGACCTGATGCACGCCCTCGGCAAGGGCCAGCTCCAGCACGGGCTCGACCGTGTGATGGGTAAAGGCAGAACCACCCTCGGGTGGAGTGATGCTCCATGTGAATGACCGCATCAACTCCGTGGCGGGACCGCTGACGGTGATCAAGACGACGAATCGCGCTTCGCCACACGGATCGCAGCCCAGGACCTGGTTGCCGACATACGCCGCGGTGTTGGGGAGATCGACGATCCCGTTGCCGTCGCGATCGAGTCCGAACCGACCGTCCATGGTCCAGTCGATCGTGAGTGGTGCCGGCAACGGCGGCGTCGCCCCTGCCACAGGACCCGGAAGTCCGACAGCGGCGGCCAGTATCACGGCGGCGAGGGTTCTCACAGGTGTCTCACTTCGAGCCGAAAAGGGTGGTTCCCCGTCATTGTGGCGTGAAGCGCAGTCCTACCTGAGCACCGCCGTCGGATCGAGTGTGGGCGAGGCGCCCGGGCCGGTGCCGCCCCGGACATGGGACAATGTGGGCCCCGCGGAGACCAACCTGACCACCACCGAACCGGTCCCTTACGTCGAGCACATCGGGATCACCCGCCAGTACTGGCGCGACATCATCCTCGGGGTCAACGACGGCCTCGTTTCGGTGCTGTTGCTGGTGGCGGGTGTGGTGGGCGGCGGCCTCAACGTGGACCAGGTGCTGCTCACCGGGGTGGCGGGCGCCATCGCCGGTGCGGTCTCCATGGCCGCCGGGGAGTACCTGGCGACCAAGTCCCAGGACGAGGTGCTGACTGCCGAGCTCGCCTTGGAGCGCACCCACATCCTGCATTACCGCGATATGGAGGTCGCCCAGATCCGGGAGATGCTCACGACGATGGGTGTCGCCGGCGACGACCTTGCGGTCGTCACGACGGCCCTGACCCGCGACGACGAGACGCTGCTCAACGCGATGAAAGCCCTCGAGTTCGGTGTCGTCGACTCCGAGCGCCGCTCCCCGTTCAAGGCGATGTTCATGTCCGGGTTCTTGTTCCTCGGAGGCTCGTTGTCTTCGGTCGGCCCGTTCGTATTCACAGACTCCACCGGAACCGGCCTGGCCTGGGCGGCAGGGCTGACCGCGATCGGACTATTCGGGGTGGGAGTGGTGAAGGCCGTGGTGACCCGGACGAACCACGTTCGCTCCGGCCTGGAGAATCTTTTCATCGCCGGATGCGGCGGTCTGATCGCGTGGTGGGTGGGCCGTCTGATCGGCGCCGGGCTGTCCTGAGCGGCCCGCGGACTACTAGAGGTCGTTTCTGATCAGGTCTTCGGCGGTCTCGCGCTTCACCACCACTCGCGCATCGCCCGCGCGTGCGAACACCACGGCCGGCCGCGGCATCTTGTTGTAGTTGGATCCCATCGAGTGGCCGTAGGCGCCGGTGACCGGGGTGGCGACGATGTCGTCCACCGCCAGGTCGGCGGTGACGAACCCATCGCGGATCAGGACATCGCCGGACTCGCAGTGTTTGCCCACCAGCCGCACCAGGCGGGTGCGGTCGGCGCCCACCACCCGGGGCAGGAACGCCTCGTAGCCGCTGCCGTACAGAACCGGGCGGGGGTTGTCGCTCATCCCGCCATCGACGGCGACGTAGGTGCGGATCCCCGGTATCTCCTTGATGCTGCCCACCCGGTACAGGGTGACCGCGGCCGCGGCCACGACTGCCCGTCCCGGCTCCGCCCACAGCGCCGAACGCAACCCCAGGCTGGTGGCTGCGTCTCCAAGCGTCGCCGCCCACTGCGCGATCGTCGGGGCGCTCTCCCCCTCCACATAGGCCACCCCCAAGCCGCCCCCGATGGCCAGTTCCGGCAGCCCGAAGGGTGCCGCAAAGCCCGCCACGGTGCGCAGCGCCTCGGCGTACGACTCGACCCGGTACACCTGCGATCCGATGTGGCAGTGCAACCCTCGCAGATCGAATGCCTCTGAGCGGTGCACCCGCTCCACCGCCCGGGCAGCATCCCCGTTGGCCACCGTGAACCCGAACTTGGAGTCGTCCTGTCCCGTGGCCAGGTACTCGTGGGTGTGCGCCTCAACGCCCGGGGACACCCGCAGGAAGATCCGGGGCACGGGATGTCCCTCAGCCACCAGGCGCTCGATCCGGTCCAACTCGTTGAACCCGTCCACCACCAGCCGTCCGACGCCCCGGTCGAGCGCCAGTTGCAGCTCCCGTTCCGACTTGTTGTTGCCGTGCACCACCAGCCGTTCTGGCGGCACCCCGGCGCTGAGCGCCACGAACGCCTCGCCTTCGGTGGCCACGTCGAGGCGCATTCCCTCTTCGTGGGCGAGGCGCGCCATGGCGAGACAGAGGAAGGCCTTGGTGGCGTACACCGCGCCGTCGCCAAAGGCCGCCACCGCCTGGCGACACCGGGCGCGGAGATGGTCCTCGTCGTAGACGAAGAGCGGGGTGCCGTACTCGGCGGCCAGCTCCAGCGTGTCGCAGCCGCCGATCAGCAGCCTGCCATCGGCGCCCACCGTGGCGTTGTCGGGCAGCAGGTGCCACGGGAGAGCGGACATGGCGCCGATGCTACGGGACTTGCTCCCACCGGGTGATCGGGTATGGTTCTGGTCGAAATGACACGAACCTCCCGCGGCCTCTCACCCGAAGGGTACGACCCGTCTCAGTATCCGGCGTTTGCGGTCACCGTCGACGTGGTCATCCTCACCATGGTCGATGGGATGCTTCACGTGCTGCTGGTGCGCCGCTCCGAGGACCCCTACCGGGGCATGTGGGCAATCCCGGGCGGGTTCAAGCGCCCCACCGAGACCCTGGATCAGGCCGCCCGCCGCGAACTGGCCGAAGAGACCGGAGTCGATGCCGCCGCCCTGCTCCGCCAGTTCGGCGCCTACGGGGACCCGGGCCGCGATCCCCGCATGAACGTGGTCACCGTCGCCTATCTGGCAGTGATCCGCGATCTGGGCCCGATCGTGGCCGGGACCGACGCCGCCGCCGCCGACCTGCACCCGGTGGCCCGGGTCGTGTCCCGGAGTCTCGACCTCGCCTTCGACCATCGCCGCATCGTCGCCGACGCCCTGGAGCGAGCCCGCCTCGAGCTGGAGGTGAGCGGAGTCGCCACCGCCTTCGTCGGCTCCACCTTCACCCTTGCCGAGCTGCGCACCGTGTACGAGGCGATCTGGGGAGTGCAGCTCGACGCCGCCAACTTTCGCCGCTCCCTCACCGGCGACCACGGATGGCTGGTGCCCACCGGGCGTCACGCCGAGCCCGGACCCGAAGGCGGCCGCCCCGCCGAGTTGTATCGCGCCGGCCGGGCGTGGCGCCAGGGCGGACCGATTCACCGCACTCGCAACGAACGGAGAAAGCCACGATGAACCCGGTTCCATCCCGCATGAAGGCTGCGGTCAGCCGCCGCTACGGCAAACCCGGGGTGGTGCGGATCGAGGAGGTCGACACCCCCTCCCCCGCCCCGGGCCAGATTCTGGTGCGAGTGCGGGCCACAACCGTGAACCGCACCGACTGCGGCTATCGCGGTGCGGCGCCGTTCCTGATCAGGTTCTTCAGCGGGATCCGGCGACCGAAGACCCTCACCTGGGGCACCGAGTTCGCCGGCGAGGTGGTCGGGCTCGGAGAGGGAGCGACCCGTTTCGCCATCGGTGAGCGCATTGCAGGATGGTGCGAGGGAACCTTTGGCGCCCACGCCGAGTACCTCACCGTCGCCGAGCGCCGCCTGATCGCCCGCATTCCCGAGGGCTGGAACTTCCAGGAGGCGGCTCCGAGCACGGAGGGCTCTCATTACGCGCTCGCCGGGCTTCGGCTGGCAAAGATGCAGCCCGGGATGGCGGTCCTCGTCTATGGGGCATCCGGGGCGATCGGATCCGCGGCCGTGCAACTGGCGAAGCTCATGGGCTTCGCGGTCACCGCGGTGTGCGGCACAGCCGCGCTGGACCGGGTTCGGGCTCTGGGACCGGACCGAGTCATCGACTATCAGACTCAGGACATCACCACACCGACCGAACGCTACGACCTGGTCTTCGACGCCGTGGGGAAGCTCTCGTATCGCACGGCACGACGCCTCCTCAAGCCCAAGGGGGTCTACTGCCCCATGGACCGGCCGCTGCTGCACACCCGGTTCATGTTCGTGCCCGTGTTCCTCAACTGGCTGGTGATGTCCCTGCTCACCCGGCTCTTCGGTGGGAAGCGGATGGTGTTCATCGGACCCGGGGTGGACCGGGAGGGCGTGGCATGGCTGACGGAGCGCATCGAGTCGGGAGAGTTCCGGCCACTGATCGACCGCACCTATCCACTCGATCAGATCGTCGCGGCTTATCGATTCGTGGAGAGCGGGCAGAAGGTCGGCAATGTCGTCATCGCGGTGGCGTGAGACCCGATCCGGCGCAATGCGACGCCATCCCTCCTGGTAGCCCGGTACGATCTCGGCGTGTTCGCGAGAAGGGAACATTGACCTATTTGCCGCCGCGCGGGACCCGCGGGTTCGAACTCCCCAAGCCGCTGAAAAGTCTCCCCGACCCGGGAAACCTGCTCTTTCAGTTAGGTCGCAAGATCCGGGGTCTGCCTCTGATTCGGCTCACGACGGTCGGAGCCCGCACCGGCAAGACCCGGCGCAAGGTGCTCGCCTGGTTCCCCGATGAGGGGCGCACCGATGCCGGGCTACTGGTCGCATCCAACGGCGGCTCAGCCCGACACCCGGGATGGGCGCACAACCTGGTCAAGAACCCGCGGCAGGCGGCCATCGACCACCGCAGCGGACCGACCCCGATCCGTGCCCGGTTGCTCGAAGGCAGTGAGCGCCGCGACGCCTGGCAGCGCGTTGTCGCAGTGGCACCCCTCTATCAGGGCTACATGACCAAGACCGACCGAGAGATCCCGATCTTCCATGTGACCAGCGGCGCCGACGCCGGCTCCTAGCCTCGGTGCCATCGCCAAGAAGGAAGAAACGATGACGCTGGACGAGTGGGTCGAGGGCTACCGCCAAGCCTGGGTCGAACGAGATGCTGAGGCGGCTGCCGCCCTCTTTACCCCGGATGGCACCTACCGGGCGAACATCTTCGAGGAGCCCTTCCGGAACCGTTCCGGCGTCGCCGAGTACTGGAGCTCCGTGACCGCGGTACAGAGCGAGGTGCGGGTGCGAATGGGTCGGCCCTTTGTCGAAGGTGATCGGGTCGCTGTCGAGTTCTGGACCAACATGAAGGTCAACGGCGACGAGGTCACCCTTCCCGGCTGCCTGCTGCTCGACATGACCCCGGACGGACTGTGCCGGCGCTTGCGGGAGTATTGGCACTACCAGCCGGGCAACTTCGATCCCCCGGAGGGCTGGGGGGACTGAGTTCAGTCCTCAACGGTGTAGAGGACGACGGGGGTGGACACCCCCTTGAGCAACCGCTCCCCCAGCTTGGTGGCGTGGAAACCGGGCTGGTTGCGCACGTTCTCGTAGACCACCTGGGAGATGCCGATCTGGCCGGGCGCGACCTCGCTCTGGATCCGGGCAGCGACGTTGACCCCGTCACCGTGAACGTCGTCCCGGCCCTGCATCACCTCGCCGAGGTGGATCCCGATCCGCACCTGGAACCGGCCGTCCTCGGTCACCTTGCGGCGGATATCCACCGCGCTGCTCACCGCATCCCACGCCGAGTCGAAGGCCGCCAGCATCCCGTCGCCCAGGTTGCGTACCAGTCGGCCCCGCTGCCCCATCGCCACCGAGCGATGGATCGCTTCGTCGGCGGCAATAATCTCCAGCGCCTCGGCCTCGTTGCGCTCCATCAACGCTGTGTACCCGACCACGTCGGAGAACAGGATCGCCGCCAGCCGGCGTTCGCGGTGCTGCGGGGCGTTTTGGATGGCCTCGTCGTACAGGTGCCGCTTGCCGTTAAGCGCGTTGCGGTACTCGTCCTTGGACAGGATGTTCTCGTCGAGCTCGAAGTCGGTGCGGAGCAGGTTGTCGAAGAACGCCTCCAGCCGGTCGTGATCGACCATCACCGCCTCCCGCAGGAAGCGGGTGTCGATGTTGATGCAGATCGCCCCTACCAGTCCGTAGTCCGGACGAAAGATGGGGATGGTGGTGCACTTGAAGCGTCGGGTTCCGATGTTCAGCTCGTAGTTGATCTTGTCCTCGCCCCGCTGGCGACGAGTCTTCAGGTCGAGCACCAGGTTGGTGGCGCCGCTGCCGATCGAACGACCCGTGACCGCGGCATTCTCGATCGCCACCAGGGAGTGCGCCGGGTCCACCAGGTTGTGCAGCAGCAGCTCGATGCCGGTGTTGGGGAACGACCTGCCCAGGTGGTGGACGATGCGCCGGTAGTTCTCCAAATAGGCGGCGTTGTCGCTGACCACGTCGTCGCCGCCGTACTTGTCGTAGAGCTTCTTGTACCTCCCCAGGCGGTCGCTGGGGAAGGTGTCCCGCACCAGGTTCTGCTCGCCGACCACGATCAGTTCGCCCGCCGCCCTTGGATTCGGTTCCGCCAGGAGGTGCTGGACCGCGGTGTCGAACCGGTCGGCGTCGAACGCGACATGCCCGGTGGCCGAGACCACGAATGGGTAGAACGGGTACTCGTCCAGGCGGCGATGAGAACTCTCAGCTGCCTTGTTCTTGGCCCGGCCGATCCGCATCGACCCAAGTTACCCAGATGCCAAGTCAATATCGGCGCTCGGACTCCCGATCGAGACGCGCTATCGGGCCTCCGCCCACAGCACCGGGGACACCTGGTGGATCCCGTCCAGGCCCTTGAGCTTGACCATCCGCGGCTCGCCAAGGCGGAACTCGGGGGTGTCGGCCACCAGCACCCGCACCGCCTCTGAGATCATGATCTCCCCGCCATCGGCGGCTGCTGCGATGCGGGCAGCTTTGTTCACCGCGGTGCCGAAGTAGTCCTTCTCGGTGGCCAGTGCGTCGCCGACATGGATACCGATGCGGATGCTCAGGTCGTGTTCGGTGGCCGACTCGGCCGCCTGGATCTCGATCGCGGCGCGCATCGCTTCCCGGGTGGAGTCGAACACGATCATCGCCCCGTCGCCGAGCACCTTGACCACAGTCCCGCCCCGGGCACTGACGATGTCGCCAATCCCCTTGTGATGCTCCTTCATCGCCGTCAGCCAAGCCTCGTCGCCCAATGCGGCGGCCATCTGGGTCGAGTCCTGGATGTCGGTGAAGATCAGCGTCACCGTGCCGTCGCGCACCGAAAGGCCCCGCCCGTCCTGTGGCTCGGCTGCGAGCTCCTCCAGCACCCCGCTGAGTTCCACGCCGACCCACTCGACGTTGGGGACCCCGAGCGACAGGTGCCACTGCACCACCCGCCAGATGCCGCCCTCGAGGACAAAGACAAGCGTCATGCGCACGATGTCCCCGTCGGCATCGCCAAACCTGGTCCTGACCCTCAGCGCAGCCCAGCCGACACTCCCCGACGCATAGGTCTCGACGTCGAGCACGTCCTGATGAATCGGGGGCCAAGAATCGACGTGCCTCGGGTACGTGTCGGAGACACCCGGGCCACTCCACCACTCGGTGGTGTCGGTGCCGACATAGCGCAGCTGGGCCGCCCGGAGCAGCAGGTTGGCGAGCGTCTGGCCGTCCCGCTCCCTGATGGCGGCGAGCAGCCGATCGACGATGGCGCGGAGTTCAGGAGATTGTTCGATCAACGGTGACCCCAAGGTGAGGGTGGGGAAGGGTAACGGACAGAACGGAGCCGGTCACACTCGCCCTCGAGGATCGCCTCGACCCGGGAGGCTCCGACCGCTCTGATCAGCTCGTTCTCGAGGTCTTCGGTACACACGTACACGCCCAGACTCTCCATGCTTGGATCCCTAGCACTGCCGCTGGGCGAAGACGCGGTCGGCGCGGGTGCGCCGTTCAGGCGCTTCATAGAGCGAGAAGTGTGTCGCCAAGCCAGGCGACGCTGGTGTCGGAGAGAACACATAAACCGCCACGAGCCAATCGCAGACCAGGCGCCCGCAACCGAGCTCTCTGGCGATGCCGATGATCGCTGGCCGTGACCGTTGCGGGGTCGTGTCGTCCTGTCCATGCCCCGGCACTCCGCCAACGAGACCCGCTACGAACATGGCGGAAACGGGTACGTCGCCTACCAAGTCTTCAGCACCGGCACCCAGCCCCTGCTGCTCGTCCACAGGTTCATCCGGACGTGTCCGGTGGCGTCGACCACGAATGGGTAGAACGGGTACTCGTCCAGGCGGCGCTGCGGCCCCTCAGTCGTCTTGGGTTTGGCCCGGCCGATCCGCATCAACCCAAGTCACGCTGGTGCCAAGTCAACATCGACCACCATCAATGGTCCACTCCGTAGTGTTCCTTGCTGCCGCAGACGCCGCAGGTCACACGGCCGGCGGCCAGGCCCCACGCCCAGCTGTCCAGAACCGGCGGCTCGGTCCCGAGAGTGGTAAAGATGGTGTTGATCTGGCTGCGGTGCTCGGTGCTGTGATTCACCATCTGGATCAGGATCACTGCCCGATCCACCGCTGAGGGCTGATCGGGGTCGACCGTGACCGAGCGGCCACCGGCTTCGGAGGCGTGGCGTATCGCGGCCGATGCAGTTGCCCGGGTCAAATCCGTCAGCCGATCGATTCCGGGCCATCCTCCGTCCGCGTCAAGTCGCTCGATGTCGTCATCACCCGGGCGAAAGGCGTATCCGGTCTCGGAGCCGACGATGTGGAGTAGCGTCTCCCTGATGGTTCCGTAAGTTCCAGTAGCACCGGTGTCGAGCTGCGCGTCGCTGAGCGGCCGACAGGCGTCGAGCAGCACCGCGTTGGCCCACTCGTTGTGGCGGAAGAAATCCGCGATCAGGTCGGCCATGGCACGAGGCTAATGACCACCCGCTTGGCTCTGAGCTCCGTACTCGAGGGCCTGTTCGAGCGACATCGCCACACCCTCACCCCACAACCTGGTGAACGCCTCATCGCCGAGTTCGGCTCGGACCAAGGCGAGGGCGGCATCGAAGCGCTGCTGGCGGTCCACCTCCAGTACCTGCGGTTGGATCAGGGTGGCGTGAGCGGAGAGCAAAACCACGCCCCGGTGGTGGTTCCCCCGAGCGATCTCGACCTCCCCGAGTATCCGCAGCGACTCCCGGCGCAGGCGGTCGCGAAAACGCGCCTCGCCGTAGCCGAGAGCCTCGATCTGTTTCCGCTGCTCGACGAGGCGGTCCACCGCCAACTCAAGCCGACCCTGTATCAAGGCGATCTCAGCCAACCGGGTGAGTGCGATCCCTACGGCGGCAAGGCGGAACCCGGAGCGCTGCTCGAGTTCGAGTGCCTCGGTGAGCGGGGCTGCCGCCGCGTCGAGATTACCGCGGGCCTCCTCCAGATCGGCCGCCACCGTCAGTGCCGTGTGGAGCGCGTTGGGAGAGCCGAGGGCCCGCGCCGCCACCTCTGCCTCAGCGCTGAGCGGAGCCGCCGCCTCGAGGTCCTGGGCCCAGCGGATCTGGGTGCTGGCCACGTCGGCAGCCCCCAGGGTGATCAGGGCCGGTTCGCCCATGATGCGTGCTCGTCCGAGCGCCTCTTCCAACATCCGAAGAGCAGCCTGCCACTCTCCGGTGGCGTCGGCGTGTCCGGACGTGATTAGCAGCGCGAGTATCAGTTCCCGCTCCGGGCCCCACTCCCGATACAGAGCCACCGCCTCGTCGAGCCGCCTATGGTGCGGTGCGGCCTCTTCCAGGGGGTGCAGGTTGGAGAGAACCAGGGCCCGCGCTCGGGCCGTCCCCGGGCGTTCCTCACCCCGCAGCAATCGCTCCTGCCAGCCGATCGCTTCCTCGTCGCGGTGGGTACGACCCCAGAAACTGAGCAGCGCCCCGGCCATCAGCTGACCCCGTTCGATGTCGCCGATTTCAAGGAGCGAGGCCAGGGCTTCGCGCAGGTTGTCGATGTCTGCATCCAGGCGGTCGAGCCACAGCCCTTCGTGTGCGCTGTAGAAGTTGGGATAGGCAGCCTCGGCGAGCTCGGCGAAGTAGGCGGCATGTCTCTGCCGGGCAGCCGGCTCGGCAGCGGATGCGGTCAGCTTTCCCCGGGCGTACTGACGGATCGGTTCCAACAGCCGGTGCCGGGTGCCCAGTCGGGACTCGGCCACCACCACCAGAGACTTGTCGATCAGAGACGCCAGCACATCGAGCACCGGCTCCGCCGCGGCGGCCTCGGCTCCGATCTCCTCGGCGGCCTCGAGCGTCCAACCACCGGCAAACACCGAGAGTCGCGCCAGCATCGCTTGCTCGTGGGGCGCGAGGAGCTGATACGACCACTCCAGGGTGGCTTCCAGAGTGCGGTGATGCGGAACCACGTCCCGTCCCGCCGAGCCGAGGACGGCGAGCGACTCCTCGAGTCGTTTGGCCAGCTCGTCCGGTGCGATCACTCGAAGTCGCGCTGCGGCGAGCTCGATGCCCAGCGGGATCCCGTCGAGCCGCCGACAGATCCGCTTGGCGGCGTCGGCGTTGTCCTCGGTTATGCGGAACCCGGGACTCGCCGCGGCGGCGCGCTCTTCGAATAACTGGATCGAGTCGAAGTGCAGTAGGTCGTCGGGCGCGGCGTCCGCTGGCGGCACCGGGAGCGGTGGCACCTGCCACACCGCCTCCCCCTGCAACCCTAGAGGCTCTCGGCTGGTGGTGAGCACCTTGACTCCAGGTGCCCTCCGCAGCACCGTCGCCACCAGTGAGCTCGCCGCATCCCTCACGTGCTCGCAGTTGTCGAGCACCAGCAGGCCGGTCTGGGGTTGCAGGAACTCGCACAGCCGATCGAGCGCCTCGGCCTCGCTCGACTCGGTCAGCCCGAGCGCCCGAACCACGGTCGACTTCACCAAGTCGGGTTCGGAGACCGGGGTCAGATCTACGAACCACACCGCCCCCGGCAGCTCCACCTCCCACCGAGATGCCGTCTCCACGGCGAGGCGAGTCTTCCCGCTGCCACCAGCCCCCATCAAAGTGACCAGGCGACCCTCGGTGAGCAGCTTTTCCACCCGCGCCAGCTCCTCATGTCGGCCCACCAGGCTGGTCAGCTGCAGCGGCAGCGTGCTCGGCGCCGGGTCGGCAGTGCGCAACCGGGGGAAATCCCCTTCCAGCCGCGGGTGGGTCAGCTGGAAGATCCGCAGCGGACGGGTGACATCACGCAGACGGTGCTCACCAAGGTCGCGGAGTCCCATGCCATCCGCCAACTGCGACCCCAAGACCTCCCGGGTCGCCCCGGAGATCAGCACCTGACCGCCATGACCGGAGCCCAGGAGGCGGCCGGTTTCGTTTAGCGCCCGCCCGAAGTAGTTGCCATCGCGTTCGTCCGCTTCCCCGGTGTGGATCGCCATCCGCACCCGCAGCGCTTCGATCTTCCAGTCCGCATCCGACATCGCCAGCTGGGCCTGGAGGGCCGCAGCCACCGCCTCCTGGGCGCGGGCGAACGCCGCCGCCATGCCGTCCCCCGACGTGGAGAACACGTGCCCATCGTGATCGGCGATGGCGCCAAGAAGCATCGCGTCGTGGCGAGCCACGGCCGCAGCCATCGCATCGGGGATCCCCTCCCAAAGTCGGGTCGAACCCTCGATGTCCGTGAAGAGAAAAGAGACTGTGCCTGTCGGCAACGCCGCCATGGGTACCCCGAGGGTGAGACTATCGCCCCGAGACCTCCAAGGCGGGGCTGGATCCGAATAGGGACGGGCGTGGGCACGCTCGCGCAGCCGGACATTGGCCGCGACAACAGCCACTCAATGGCCGACTCAGAGTCGTGTGTGGTCAGGCGCAACCAGATTCGGATATGCTGTCGTTGTCCGTAGCCGGGTCGTGGCGAGAGTGTCCACCGATGATTGGCCGCGACACCGTGCTCCACGGCCTAGTGTTCTGGCTGCCGCCATGGCCTCTTTGAGGGGGAACAGAATGGGGCTGTACCTCGATCGACACGACGTCCAAGGTGTGACGCCAGAAGACCTCGCCGAGGCCCACAGCCGGGATGTGGCGATCCAGGCAAGGCACGGCGTGCGCTACATCACCTATTGGTTCGACCCAGTCGCCCAAACGGCGTTTTGCCTCGTGGAGGCTCCGAGCGCAGAGGCCGCCCAAACGGTGCACCAGGAGTCGCATGGTCTGGTTGCCAACCACATCATCGATGTCGACCCGAGCCTCATCTCCAGCTTCCTCGGCACCATCCAGGAGTCACGACCAGGTGACATACTTGCGGAGAGCGCCCTCCGCACGATTCTCTTCACGGACATGGAGGGTTCCACTGCCCTTACGCAACAATTAGGTGATGTTCGGGCGATGGGGGTTTTGCGCGGTCACGACGCCATCGTCCGCGAGGCGCTGGGAGCCACTGGAGGCCGCGAGATCAAGCACACCGGAGACGGCGTGATGGCCTGTTTTTCATCGGTCGTGCGCGCTGCAGAGTGTTCCATCCGGATTCAGCAGGGATTTGCCGCCCATCAGGAGCCGGCTCTCACTGCAGCGACCCGCGTTCGCGTCGGTCTCGCCGCCGGCGAGCCGGTCACCGAACACGCCGACCTGTTCGGTGCAGCTGTGCAGTTGTCCGCACGCATCTGTGGTGCCGCGGAACCGGGAGCCATCTTGGCCTCGAGCACTGTCCGCGAGTTGGCGATCGGCAAGCACTTCGAGTGGGTCGAGCCGCGAGAGATCAGCCTGCGCGGGTTCGAGGAACCCGTGCGGGTGTGCAACCTCCGCTGGGACTAGCGGCGGCGAGCAGCCGAGCGACGATGGCGCGGACTTCGGGCGATTGTGAGCGTGCGCTCGCAGCGGGTCATACCCGACTGACTCGGGCCAGTTCCGCGATCTCGGACTCAAGTTCCCTCGGAAAGGGCTGCAGGCCCGGTTGCGCGGCGTCGGCTCCACCTTCGAGAATCCACGACAGGCCTCGCAGAATGATGGCTGCGAACGGATCGAAGAGCTCGACCGCCACGCGAATCCCTGGAGCCAGGTTCACCAAGCTGCCGCGATTGATGAGGAAGATGTCCTTGCCGTCAACGGTGTAACGGTCCACCGAGCTGACGACTGTCGTGTGTGGATACTGGTCCAACCAGGGAACATCGATCTCTCGGTTGCTGTGTCCGATGTTGACAAGGATGGCTCCGGGTCGAAGCGCCGAGAGCAGTCGAGGCCCAAGGACCCCTTCGACGCCCGTCGCGGTCATCACGATCGAGCACGCTGCAAGGCCTTCTTCGAGGGTGACGTCGCGACATCCGTGTTGTTGGGCCTCAAGCGCGCGGACCGGGTCCAACTCAGCAACTGACACGATTGCGCCGAGAGATCGTGCGTGAATCGCGGCTCCACGGCCGACCGGTCCGAACCCAATGACGAGCACCGAACGCCCGTGGAGCGCCAGGCCGGTGATTGCCGAAAAGGCCGGCCACGCGGTGAGGCCGACGTGGTGCCGGTTGTGGAGCCGATCCTTCAAACTGATGCTGTTCCAATCGAAGACCGGGAAGGGGACGGCCATCGGGGCAAGGCGATGCAACCCCGACGTGGTCGCCTCCAGAGCTCCAGCCGGGAAAGGACCCCTCTGGGCGTATCCGGTGATCAACTCGCCACCCATGTCGGACACGGCATCGGACGGCTCTGAAAGCAGCCAGTCCAGTCCCTCCGCCACCTCGCTGTCAGTCATGCCGCTCCACGCCCACACCTCGGCCCCGTGCTTGGCCAGAAATGCCGCCGCCACATCCTGGGTGCTGTCGGGATTCACCGCCGCCAATCGAATCCGGGCGCCGGCTTCGAGGAGCGGTAACAGCGCGAGCGCCTCCGTCATGGTGAGGTGCTGGAAGCACGACGCCGTGCGACCCCTCAGGTCGAGACCGGCGACGCGGCTGCCAACCGCGTGGGACACGGGAAGGAT
>JBKKBI010000070.1:0-4151 GCA_046714175.1 Acidimicrobiia bacterium
CGCGCTCCGAGACGGTCCAAACCGCTGGTGTTGGGCAGAAAGCCCTGCGCTACCGCGTAGATGTTGGTGAAGAGGGCGAATGCGATCGCCTGGGCTCCGATCATCACCAGAGCCGCCGCAAACAGCAGGGCCCCGACATCGAGGCGGATCGCGCCGATGTGGATCGGACCCAGAGAGAGCGCGACGGTGAGGATCGCACCGATCGTGAAGATCACCGCACCGGGAATGAGAAACAACCACGCCGGGGCGTAGAGCAGCAGGAACCGCAGATGTCGCCACCCGTCCCGCCAGGTGCGGAGGTGGGGAGCCCGCGATCGCCCGGCGCGACGGAGTGGTGTGGGAACCTCCCGAATGTCGAGACCATTGAGTCCGGCACGGACCACCAGTTCACTGGCGAACTCCATGCCGGTGGTGCGTAGCCGGAGCTCCGGCACCCGGTCGCGGCGCACGGCCCGCAAGCCGCAGTGGAAGTCCCCCACCGGGATCTTGAAGAAGAGCCGCCCCAGCCACGACAGAACCGGATTGCCGAGGTAGCGATGCAGGAAGGGCATCGCCCCCTTCTCGATGCCGCCCCGGAAGCGGTTGCCCATCACCAGATCTGCTCCGTCACGATACGCCGTAACGAACGGCGCCAGCGCGGTGAAGTCGTAGCTGTCGTCGGCATCACCCATGATCACCAGACGGCCGCGGGCGGCATCCAGACCGGCACGCAGCGCGCTCCCGTATCCCCGGGCGGGAACATCAATGACGCTGGCTCCGGCGGCGCTGGCCAAGTCCTGGGACCCGTCGGTGGAGCCGTTGTCCGCGACCAGCACTTCTCCCGCGACACCATTGTCCCGCAGCCACCCCCGGGCCTTGCCGACACAGACGGCGACAGTCTCGGCCTCGTTCAAGCAAGGCATGAGAACGGTGACCTCGACGCCGCTCATCGGTCCGGCACCCTCCACAGCACGAAGCGGTCGTTCTCCCACACCATCTCCAAGCCGACCTCCGCAGCCTTCTCCGGGGTGACCAGCGCCTGGTAGTAGGTGGAGGCCTTCTCCATCACGTACCAGTCCGCCCGAGTCAGAATGTGATCCAGGTTGCCAGTTTGCAGGGTGGTGCGTTCCACATAGAGGTTCATCGCCCGGGCACGGAAAAACACGAGGATCTCGTCGCCCCGGGTGTGGTCCCGGACCGCGCGGAACATCTCCTGGGACGCGGGATGCTCCGGGCCCCAATGGCCGTAGTCGTACACCAGCCGATACCGGGTTCTGTTCCACAGGTCGGACCCGTTGCCCACCATCAGTACCGCCACCAGAGCGACGGCCACCACCCGGGGCACCAGCGCCCATCGCGATCCGGGCCGGATCGCATCAGTGAACGTCGAAGCAATCCCCTGATATGCGAAGTAGGCGATGACGGGGGTGATGGCGAGCAGGTAGCGGCCCTCATGGAATGGAAGCACGAGCACTACCAGGGCCGACATCACAAGGTAGGCGACCAGGAACGCGTCTTCCTCGAGGTGGGCCACGAGGCGCTCGATGATTCCGAGTAGCGCCAGCACCCCGAACAACACGAACAATGCCATCCCCAGTCCGGCGTACCCGAAGAAGTCGATGTCGGCGGGTCCCATGTCCTTGAGGGCGATGTGTTCGCCGAGGATGTCGACGTACCATTTCAAATTGGGCCAGATCTGAGTGAGACCGAGTCCGTCGGCGCCCGCGATCACCGGACCCGGGAGCAAGAGCTGCAGGCCGACCACGAACCCGGCGGTCGACAGGTGGGGCACCGCGAGGCGGCGCCAGGGGATCGGCCCGGGGCGGCGGCGACCCCGGCTGAGAGCCACAACCGCCTGCGCCGCGGCGACCGCGAACACGAGCGCGATCCCTTCTCTCCGAATGCTGTAGGTGAAGCCGACGAGTAGCCCGCACATGACCAGTGGGCGCAATGAGCCCTCGGTCCATGCCCGCAGATCGCGGCACCTATCAATCCACCACAGCGTGATCGCCGTGAAGCAGATGAAGGGCATCTCCGAGAGCACGACATCCGTCCACCCGACATAGCTCGGGCTGAGGGCGATCAGGCCGGTCAGCGCAGTCGCCCCGAGTCCCCCGACCCGGCGTCTCATCAACCGCCAGAACACCCACAGGAACACCAAGAAGCAGGCGGTGCCCACCAACTTGAGCACGGGGAAGTTGATCCCGAACAGCGCCACCACCGGCGACAGGAGGATCGGCGTGCCCCATGGGTAGGCCAGTGGGCTGAAGGAGTGCGCGGTGGATTCGTTGAGGGTGTAGCGGTTGGTCGCGATGACGTCACCGACGTTGCCCTCCACCAGCCCTCGGCTCTGGTTGATGTAGAGGGCGAAGTCGTCGCCCCAGTCGTGGCCGCTGCGCTGATTGACTATGCAAACCAGGGCGACCAGAGCCAGGGCGAGAACTGCCGCGCCCCGACGCGTCCACCTGCTGGCGAACACCCTCTTGACGATCTCCACGATCAATGAGTATCGCAGCGCCATCACCCTCTCAAGCGTTTCCTAGGCGCGGTGCTTCCGTCGTCATCGGTTCGTGAAACCAACGGGCCGCCCCTTCGGGCGGCCCGTGTGACAGCAGATACAGCAAGGATCAGCTGGTGATGCCGAGTTCCTTGCGCAGCTCGTCCAGCTTGGCGTCGGCTTGAGCGACCGATACCGCCTCGCGCAGCTCCAACTCGGCGCCTTCGGGGGTCGAGTCGCGCAGCTCGGCCTTGGCCATCGCGTTCGCCTTGCGCGCCTCGATCTTCTCTTCGACCTTCTCCAGGCTGATTGCCTCGTCTCCCATGCTCGAGGAGATCGATTCGACGGCCCTGTTGACCGACTCTTGCATCTTGGCCTGCTGCAGTGAGCCGACCAGCTCCATGCGCTTGGCGGCGAGCTCCTGCAAACGCATGGCGTTCTGCTGCACGGCTTTCTTCGCATCCTCGGCCTGGGCGACCGCGGAAGAGAACTGCCCCTTCAATGAGGTGAGGTTGTTCTCCGATGCCTGCAACTTCATCGCCAGCCCGGTGGCTGCCCGAGTCCACTTGTCGGCGGCGACAGTGTCACCCTTGGTGCTCGACTCCTGCGACTTCAGCAGCGCCTGCTTGGCGAGCTCACGGGCCTCGCCGGCGTCGTCGGCGGCACGGTCGATCTTGCTCTCCAGTTGGGTGCGGTGGGCGACCACCTTGGCAGCCTGGTTGCGGAGTTCCTGATCGCGCTTCTTGGCCTCCTGAATGGCCTGCTCGATCTCGATCTCCGGATCCATGGCCGCTTCGGCCTTCACCCGGAACAGGGTCTTGAGGTAGTTCCAGAAACGCTTCAGCATGAATCTTCTCCTGCGGTGTATGAATCCCGAGTGTAGGGAGTGCGCCGGCGCTGAGCGTCAGCGGTTGCGGGTGCGGCTCGACCCGGACCGCGACCGCGACCCGCTGCTGGAGGATCGGCTGCTGGAGCCCGATGACCGGGACGAGGTGGACCGCCGTGACGAGGTGGACGAGCGGCCCACCGACCACGTGCTGCCCCGGGACCGGGTGCTGGGCCGCGACCCGCCCCAGTCATAGTTCTGGCTGGTCCCTCCGCCGGTGAAGACCGAGAAGATGTCGAGCCAGTCGAACCCGCCGCCACCGTACGATCGCGGCGCCATCGGCGCGGGCACCCGGCGACCGCCGACATCGATCATCCGCGGCTGGGGCTGCGTGCCGCGGCGGAGCTTCTCGGCATCGGCGGCGCACACCCGCACCGTCTGAGTGCCGGCGGGCGTGGTGATCTGCGCCGTCTCGCTGGCATTGCCGTGGGTGGGATCGAAGAAACAGACATAGCGCTGCTCCTTCACCGGCTGCGGCGGCACCGGCTTGCCGTGGGCGATGGCGGCCGCGGCGTCCAGCTGCCACCGTGCCTCATCGATGCGGTCGCTGAGAGCCTCCAATGCCCGCACGTCGGAAGCGACCGCGTAGGCGTCGTCGGCTTCGGTGAAGGTGGCGCTCGCCTGACGCAGGTAAGTGTCGTCCTGGCTCTCCGTGGTGGCGTTGACGATGTCGGTGATCTCGAGAATCGTGTTGGCCATTGCATCGAGCTGGGCGCGAATCTCGGCCTTGGCCTCTGTGATCGCCCGATCGCGCGAGGCGAGAGCGGACTTCTTCCCCTTGCGGGTGGC
>JBKKBI010000071.1:0-2592 GCA_046714175.1 Acidimicrobiia bacterium
GGACGACCCGCCGTTGCGTGATCGGGGCGCGGCCGCCAGGGCGTACGGCGCGCCCACGGTTCACCTCACCGGATTCCTCGGCCTACTCGAACCGCTCGACGTCAGCATCTGACGTCGGCATCCAGTAGTGTCCCGATTCTGAAATTAGCCCGATCTCGCAGCGACCCTCGGACCGAGTTTCAGAATCGGAAGTACACTAGGGCGAGGGCCGAGTCGATGCTGGAATGACGATTTTACCCACGCCCCTCGAAAGTCCGAAATCCGGCGTGTCGTGCGACCAAGGGGGTTGGTGCCGGGCCGAAGGCCCCGTCACCCCCGCGGTCTAGGCATGAGGCTCGTCGCGGTTCCACCCAGGCTCCCGCGCAGCGCTTGATCGGGTATGTCACACGGGAGCACGATCTTGAATCAAGTTTCAACAGGCGTTGTTCGCATCGCCTTCTTGGGTCGGATCGGAACCCAAGCTACTCTGATTGGGAAGAGTCGTTGTACATGGCCTGAGAGGCTTATCCCCTTGGTTCCGGGGCCACGAGATATGGTGACAGCGGGGCGTGGAGGCGATAGAACATATGGAGAACATCGTTCCTCGGGAGGGGTTCGCCATGACCGACTTTCCTCGCTCCTTGATCGAGTTCCAGCGCCGGTTTCCCGATGTGGCGGCGTGCGCCGCGTATCTGGCGGAGATCCGCTGGCCGGATGGCTTCGCGTGCCCGGGATGCGGTCATCGCAAGGGGTGGCGGCTGGAGACGAAGGCGTGGACCCATGAATGCGCCCGCTGCCACCGGCAGACCTCGGTAACGGCGGGCACGGTGATGCACGGCTCCAAGCTGCCGCTGACGGCGTGGTTCTGGGGAGCTTATCTGATGGCGACCCATTCCAACGGCATGTCGGCCCGCCAGCTGTGGCGGCAACTCGGGCTCGGCTCCTACAAGAGCGCCTGGCTGATGTGCGCCAAGCTGCGCCGCGCCATGGTGGACCCGGATCGCCAGCTCCTGGCCGGCCTGATCGAGGTCGACGAGTCCACCATCCCATGCCGCCGCAAGGACGACCCGCCGGCCGGCGGCCATGGCCGCTCGCACCAGGGCAAGCTGCTCATCGCCGGTGCCGTGGAGCTGCTCGACGGCGGGCCGGGGCGCATCCGCCTGGCCGCCATCGCCGACTTCTCCGCCCCCAGCCTGCATGGCTTCCTCGCGGACAGCATCGCGCCGGGTGCCACGGCGAGGACCGACGGATGGTCCGGCTATCCCGGCGCGCAAGGCGTGACCCACGAGCCCCATGTCGTCGGGCCGATGGCCGCCCACATCGTCCTGCCCTGGGTGCACCGCGTCTTCGCCAACCTGAAGACCTGGGCGCTCGGCGTCTACCACGGCCTGCGCCACCACCACCTGCAAGCCTATCTCGACGAGTTCGTCTTCCGCTTCAACCGCCGCCGCACCCGCCACGCCGCCTTCCGAACCCTCCTCGGCATCGCCATGGCGATCAAACCCGTCATCTACACCATGTTGATCCAACCGGAACCTCAGGGATAAGCCTTTCCGCTGGTTTGCGTCGATCCCGATGATGCCTTCGCTGACGATGTCGAGCAGGTTGTGGTACCGCGTCAGCGCCACCTCGTGCACGCGCAGGGCTTCGCGGACGTCGGTAATGTCTTGCAGCGTCCCTGCGATCACTTGCCGCCCAGTCCCGGGTTCGATCTCGAACCACCCAATCTCCCGCATCCACGCCGTGCTGCCGTCCTGGCGAAACATGCGAACCTCGATCTCGTACGAAGCAGGCTCCGCGTGCAGGCGCGCATACATTGCCTCGAGATTTGGCCGATCCTCGGGGTGGACGTTCAACAGAGCCTGGTCGTTGGTCTTGGGTAGGTCCTCGGGTGACACGCCGAGCACGTCGGCGGCTTCTTCCGACCATTCGAGCTCGAAGACGCCGTCCAGCGGGAATCGCCAGTACGCGAGTTTTGCCCGCCGCTGGGCATCCAGCAGAAGGTCCCGCTGCTCCTGGATCTTCAGTTCGTTGGACTTCTGGACGGTAATGTCCTGGATCGTCCCGGTCGCGTAGTGCTCCCGGCTCAGGGGATCAATTTTTCCAATGCCGATCTCCCTGATCCAGACGGCTGGCCGGTTCGGCGGGATGAAACGATACTCGAGGGGGGTATCGGTCCCCGGCGCGCCCCAGGCCGTATGACGCTCCTTGATCAGCGCCATGTCTTCGGGATGGACCATCGCCCAGAACGCGCCGTTGGTCGGGGGCAGGTGTTCCGCCGTCACGCCCAGGACATCCGCCGCGAAGTCCGACCATTCGATCGCGTCGTTGGGCTCGAGACCGCTTTTCCAATGCGCGAGCTTGGCGCGGCGTTGGGCTTCAAGCAGCTGGTCCCGGTTCCTCCGTAGATCTTCCTCGGCTGCCTTGATGGCGGTGATGTCCTGCACCGAACCGACGATCCACGGACTGCCGCCACCGGCCGGGACCTGCAATTTGGCGAGCTCTCGCATCCATAGGACCCGCTCCCTCGCGGCGATGACCCGGTAGGTGACATCGTATTGCCCACCCCCGGCCCTAAAGTCCGCGAACGCTGCCGAAACGGCGTCCCGGTCG
>JBKKBI010000072.1:0-11787 GCA_046714175.1 Acidimicrobiia bacterium
GAGACAACCGTTCTGGAAACAGGTGTTTCCATCGACATTCCGGTCGGGACCGCATTCCAGTATCGCTGCACCGGTATCGACCAGCTCGAGTTCCTCTGCATCACAATGCCGCGCTGGCCCGGCGACCAGGAGGCGACGGTCATCGAGGGGCCCTGGAAACCGACTGCTCCCGAAGGTTGACGACAGGCGTCACCACATGTGGATGGTCCCCCTCGGGCAGCGTGCGGGAATGTCACTCGGAGCGTGGGATAGGTTCGGCGGTCGAGCCTCGACTCAAGGGCCATCGATATCGAGCCATCCGGGCCTCTGGACTTCGCCGCCCCCCTATCGATCTCCGAATCGGCAATGAGGCACGGGAACTCGAGCAGCAGGTAGCGGTGTCGTCCTCCAAGAAACCATCGCCGTCGAGCTTTGCGGCCCGATCAATCTCTATCCAGATCGGCTTCGGCGGCCAACAGTCTCCTCAGGCGGGCGTTCTCCACATCCAGCTCCTTGAGACGCTCCGCAATCGGGAATCGCCGGATCGCCTCCCGCATCTTGTAGCTTCCGGGCTTGTAGAACTTCCTTGCCCAGGTCGAGTCCGGCCGAGCGACTCGGACCGCTCCCATCAAAGCGGGACCAAAGACGAAGAGGCCCACCGTCCCCAAGCGGTGCTTCCCCTTGAGGAAACAGAACGGTACGAATGGATACACATACACCAATAGCAGAACGAATCCCTCCGGGTTTGGGTCTTCGCCGCCGCCGTTGAACAAGATGCCGAGGGGAACGATGACCGATGCCACCACCAGGGCCGACCAGATAGCTGACACGATGTCTGTCCATCGGCGGGTGTTGACTGGGAGAGTCTGTGCAGCCACTGCGTCGACCGTAGCGCGCCACAGCTCTCAATGTGGCACCCCCATCCGATCCGATGCCTCCTCGCCCTGCAATTCAGCCTGACACCAAACGGCAGGAGACGCCAAGGCAGGGTTCCCTCCCTCGGCCAGCGTGCGTAGATGTCACTCGAAGGGCGGTGCCCACAGACCCACCCGAGCCTTGGTAGCAGGGGTTGTCGGGGATTAGGCCGGTCACTCGCATCCCGCTCGGCCCCGGGACACGAACCCCGGCAAAGGCCCCATCGTGTCGTCACCGCGACACGTCCTGACGTCAGGACAGCAGCTTGGCTTTGCCAGCCTCAAACTCGTCTTGAGTAATTACATCATCGTTACGGAGCTTGGCGAGCTTCACGATTTCATCGGCGATGCTCGGCGATGCTCTCTCAGACGCGATGCTCGTCGTGGTCTCCGGGAACCGGAGCCTCGCGATCCGCATCTTTTCGCCATCGGGTGGGTAGTAGTTCTTTGCCCAAGTCGAGTTGGGTCTAGCGATTCGGACCGCAACACCGAAGACCATGAACGGGATCACGACGCCGAGCAATCCCGCCCCAAGCTTCCCCTTCTGCGCGCAGATCACCAGGAGCACCGCGTAAACGATCAGCGCCGTAATCATCGTGGCCGGTTCGTACCCCGGTTCGTAGGTCTGTGCCATGAACATGGCGACTCCGCCTTCCTCCCGGGCCATGAGCCTCCGAACGCGAGCTTTCAGTCCGATACCGAGGCCCTGGAGAGAGGTTACCTGAGGGGGATGCTGAAATGCCCTGCGCAAGTCACCGTTGAGTCCCCCAGTAACACACCGTCCCCTCGGCCAGCGTGCGTAAATGTCACATGGGGCCGCGGTGCATACTGGCGTTACGAGGCAGGGTCGTCTCCGGTAACTCGTGAGCGGCGCCGCTTCCGCAGCTGCAGCGCCCAGAACGTAAACCCCATGGTAAACAGTGCCCAAAGCCACCATCGAGAGCCTTCACTACCCTCCAAACCCCACTCACCCCCGCCGAATGTCGCCGCAGCCGTACCCAAGCCGCTCACGAACGCGAAGTACCACACCACGCCTTCCCAAATTCGCCTTCCCATACTCCCCCTTGTTCACCCGAGGCTGAGCACCGAGACCCAGCAAGGGGAACGATGAAACGGTTTCGGATGGCAGTACCCACTCTTGCACGGTCGCTGCCCTGAGAATACGCAGTGGCCTCGGGGACTGCGATCACACCGGAACCTGACACCAGGTCGGCGACTACCTTCCCTCTCATGGGTCTTACCGCCTCCCAAGTTCAGGCCTGGCTCGATCGCTACATCGCGGCATGGCGAAGCAACGATCCCGCCGAAATCGGCGCCCTCTTCACCGACGATGTGGTGTACCGCTTCCGCGCCTTCGAGGATCCGGTAATCGGTCGCGATGCCGTAGTGGCGGCGTGGCTGGAGAACCCCGATCCTCCGGAGTCGTGGAGCGCCGACTATCGCGTCTGGGCGGTAAGCGAAGACCGCGCCGCCACTAGCGGCAAGACCGAGTACACCGACGGCTCGGTCTTCCACAACGTGTTCCTGCTCACCTTCCACGACGGCGCGTGCGCGTCGTATACGGAGTGGTGGGTGCAAGCCGAGGGATAGGACGGCCGCTTCCCGATCCCATTGGAGAGGTTCGGCGTCCGGTCTCCGGTCTACGTACTCCCGATCTGGACCGGTCTGGCACCTGGTAACCGGTAACCTGCCCACATGGATACCCCTCCCGAAGAGCGCATTGCTTTGTTCATGGACTTCGAGAACCTGGCGATCGGCGCCCGAGAAGACCTAAAAGGGGCCAAGTTCAACATGAAGCCGGTTGCCGACGCTCTGGCGGAGCGGGGCCGGGTCGTGGTGCGCCGTGCCTATGCCGACTGGAACCTCTTCGAGGACTCCCGCCGCATGCTGGCCGAACACCACGTCGAGATGATCGAGATCCCGCAGCGGATGGGGGCCAACCGCAAGAACGCCGCCGACATCAAGATGGCGGTGGATGCGATCGAGTTGTCCTTCGAGCGCGACTACATCACGACCTATGTGATCGCCACCGGCGACAGCGACTTCACCCCGCTGGTGCACAAGCTGCGGGAACTGAACAAGCGCGTCGTGGGGATCGGACTGCGCGGCAGCACCTCGGCGATGCTCCCCCCGGCCTGCGACGAGTTTCTGTTCTACGACTCCCTCGAGGGCGTCGACGTGCCGCAGCGGTCGCGGAGCCGGCGCCGCGGCGCGGCCACTTCGCCGGAGGCACCCGCGGTGGTGGCGGAGTCCGCCGACGAGCCTGCCGATCTCGACCAGTTGATCACCCAGACCCTGGCCGGGTTGCAGCGCTCGGGCGACACCGTGGTGCGCGCTTCAGGTCTGAAGCGAGCTCTGTTGCGCAAGGACCCCACTTTCAATGAGGCCGATCACGGATACCGCACCTTCGGGGAGTTGTTACGCAATCTCTCCAGCCGGTCGGTGATCGAACTGGCTGACAGCGGTTCCCGGGGAGACCCCGAGGTCACCTTCAAGGCGTCCGGCGGCCAGGACGAGAAGGCGTTCGACCTGCTCCGTACGGTGCTCGCCAAGAGCAAGGGACCTGTCCCCTTGTCCGGCGTCAAGGACAAGATTCGCAAGTTGGAACCCGGCTTCTCCGAAAAAGCCTACGGCTACGGCTCATTTCTCCAGTTCTCCCGTGCGGCCGCCGCCCGCGATGTGATGACAATGGACTGGTCCGAGGAGATCGACGACTACCTGTTGGCGCTCCCCGCTTGAGCGGTGCACTGCGGCCGATCGCCGTGGTGCGGGAGGTGCCCGACTCGTTCGTGGCATGCGTCACGACTACTCCGGCGGTCCCGCGGCTCGATCCCGTGCTGGCCCGCACCCAGCATGCCGGCTACACCGCTGCCCTCGAGGCGGGGGGATTCGCAGTGTTCCGGGCTCCGGCCGCTCCCGATCATCCCGACAGCCCATTCATCGAGGACACCGCAGTGATCCTCGGCGCACGGGCGCTGGTGACGATCCCGGGCCATCCCTCGCGGCGCGGTGAGTCGGCCGCGATTGGTTCGACTCTGGCGCGGTGGCTGGAGGTGGAGGTGATGGCTGGCGGTCACCTCGATGGGGGCGACGTGCTCCAGGCTGGAGGCAAGGTATTCGTCGGTTCCGGCGACCGCAGCGACGCCGCAGGCATCGGGGAGCTCACCAGGTTCTGCGCTCCGGTCGAAGTTGTACCGGTGGGGTTGCGGACGACGCTGCACCTCAAGTCGGGCGTATCGGCTCTCGATTCAGAGACGGTGCTCTGGCACCCCGCCGCCTGCGATCGGGACTCCCTCCCCGGGCTGCGGATTGTGGAGGTGCCTGGCGAAGATCCCGAGGCCGCGAACGTGGTTCGCCTGCCGGACGGATCCATCCTCGTGGGCGGGCATCACCCAGCCACCGCCGAGTTGGTAACCGGGAACGGGTTCCGGGTGCGCACCGTGGACGTCTCCGAGTTCGCCCGCGCCGATGGCGGGCTCACCTGCCTGTCGTTGCGACTTCGAGCCGTGACCACCGTATCCTCGGGCCAATGACCGAACCGGACAGTCCCCCACCCGCCGAACTGATCCCTGAAGAAGAGGATCCCGACCAGTCCTACGTACAGGCGCCCAAGCTGATGCGGATCGCCTCCATGACCCGGGCGATGCTCGAAGAGATCCGTCAGGCTCCCCTCGATGACGCCGGAAGGCGCCGTCTGGCGGCAATCTTCGACCTCTCACTTGCCGAGATGCAGGACGTGCTGAGCCCGGATCTGCGCGAGGAACTCGACGATCTGTTCGTGCCCCTCTCCTCCGAGTCGGTGACCGAAGCCGAGCTGCGCGTTGCCCAAGCGCAGTTGGTGGGCTGGCTGGAGGGCTTGTTCGCCGGGATCCAGGCGACGCTGTGGAGCCAGCAGGCAGCGGCGGCGAGCCAGCTGCAGCAGCTGCGTTCCCGCGCCATCGAGGCGCAGTCCGGGTCCTCCAAGCTGCCGGGTCAATACCTGTAGGTGGCGACGCCTCGACCCTGGACGCGGCGGGTGCGGACGATTCCGATCCACATCCTGCTTCTGGTCGTGGTCACTGCCCTGGCTCCCTTGTGGCTGGTGGTCGGCGGGCTCATCGATCTGATCCGACTGATGACTCGCAAGCGTCATCCGATGGCAGTGCGAATCTTTACGTTCGGTTGGTGGTACCTCGTAGTGGGCAACACCTGCTTGCTGCGCCTGACCGGGCACTGGTTCCGTGCCGGATTCGGCCGGGATCGGGGAGCGATGCGCGAGGACTCCTACCGGCTGCAGGAGTGGTGGGCTCGCAGCCTCTTCGGCGCGGTGGTGCGGCTCCTCCGCCTCAACGTCGTCGTCGAGGGACAGGAGTGCCTGGTGCCGGGACCGGTGATCGTGATGATGCGTCACGCCAGCATCGTCGACACCCTGCTCCCCAACGTGTTCGTGACCGCCGGGGCGGGAATCAGGCTCCGCTACGTGTTGAAGAAGGAGCTGCTCGGCGACCCCACGATGGACATTGCCGGCAATCGGCTCATCAACCACTTCGTCGATCGCGGCGGTGACGTGGTCGCCGAAGTGAAGGCGGTGGCGGCCCTCGCCGAGGGGCTCACTCCCCGTGAAGGCGTGCTCATCTATCCCGAAGGCACCCGTTTCACCGCGGCGCGCCGGGAACGAGTGTTGGCCGGCCTGGGGGAGCGGGACTCCGGCCTGGCGACTCGAGCTCGCAAGCTGCGGCGGGTGCTGCCACCCCGCCCTGGTGGCTCGGCCAGTCTGCTCGAGACCGGCCACGACGTCGTGATCGCCGCCCACACCGGTCTCGAGCCTCTCGCCACCATCCCCGATGCCTGGTCGGGGCGCATCGTGGGATCACACCTCCGCATCCGGTTCGAGCGCTTCGGGGGCGGGACGATTCCATCGACGCGGCGGGGCCGGGTCGATTGGCTGTTCGATCGGTGGGAGGAAGTCGACGAGTGGGTTGTCGGGCACTCGCAACCCACCGGGCTCACGGGCCGGTGATGGTGATCCGATCGATGGTCGGAGGCGTTTCCGGCCGGTCTTGGGCGCCGGTGGGTAGGGAAGCCACGGCATCCACCACCTCGATTCCGGCGGTGACCCGGCCGAAGATCGAATAGGAGTGCGGCAGGCCGTAGTCGGCATGCATGATGAAGAACTGGCTGCCGTTGGTGTTCGGTCCGGCGTTGGCCATGGCCATCGTCCCCCGGGTGTACTTTCCAGAGCCCTCGAGTTCGTCGCGGAATTTGTACCCCGGACCGCCCCGTCCGGTGCCGGTGGGATCGCCCCCCTGGATCATGAACCCGGGGATCACGCGATGAAAGATCGCCCCGTCATAGAAACCGTCGCCGGCCAGGAAGAGGAAATTGTTCACGGTCTGGGGCGCCTCGGCGGGAAAGAACTCGACGGTGATGTCTCCGAGGCTGGTGTGCAGGGTTGCTCCGTACTTGCCGCCGAGGTCGACGGTGAGTTTCGGCGGTGACTTGTAGGACTTGGGCATCGGTCTCCGCTCCGAGGGGGCGGGCCACGGTAGCCCGACGCCCGTTGTCAATTGACCGACTCCTATCAACCTGGTGACGACCGAAGACTGGCAACTGGCGAACTCCACCGGCGTGATTCCGCCAAGCGTCTCGAACCGGCGGCGGAGCTAATGACAAAATCGTCTTACGCGTCGCCTTGGCGCGTAAGAACTTGGCTCAGGTGAAGCGGTTGGAGGGGATGGCGAACATGCCCGCGGCCCCGGCGAGGCAGGTCGCTTGCAGAGCAGGCACACCGGTCAGTTCGTGATCGGCGTAGAAGAGGGCGGAGGCGACCCGGTCGGCCAGGAATCCCGAGTCGTATCCCGACGGCGCCGCCACTGCGGCACGGGCACCCCGGGCCAGCATCCACCCGCCGATGGTGTCGCCGATCATCTTGAGGAATGGGGTCGCTCCGGCGAGGACATCGTCATACCGGCCGGAGGCGAGCCAGTGTCCAAATGTGGCCGCCACTGCTGCGGTGGCTTCCAGGGCGGCACCGAGGCGCTCACCTATCGGCTTGAGGGCGCCGTCGAGGCCGGCAAGGTCGGACTGAATGGACTGCAGCAAACGCTGCATCACCGCTCCACCCTCCATGGGGAGCCGGCGCATCGCCAGGTCCACCGCCTGGATCCCATTGGTCCCTTCGTAGATCGGGGCGATGCGGGAGTCGCGCCACCACTGGGCGACACCGGTCTCCTCCACATAGCCCGATCCACCGTGGATCTGGATGCCCAGTGAGGTCAACTCGACACCGAGGTCGGTGGCCCACGCCTTGCAGATGGGAGTGAGGATCGCCGCAAGGTTTTCGTTCTGTTCGCGTACCCCCGGGTCGTCGTGGAAGCGGGCGACATCGAGGGCGGCTGCGGTCAAGTAGATGAGACCCCGCATCGCCTCGATGTTGGCCCGCATCGTCATCAGCATGCGGCGCACGTCGGGATGTTCGACGATCGCCACCGCGGCGTGGGATGAGCCACCGACGCGCTTGCCCTGGATCCGCTCCCGGGCGTAGGCCGCCGATTGCTGATACGACCGTTCGGCGACGGCCAAGCCCTCGATGCCCACCGAGAGGCGAGCCTCGTTCATCATCGTGAACATGTACTTCATGCCGTGCTGCTCTTGCCCGATCAGGTATCCGACGGCGCCGTCGCCACTGTCCCCGAACGCGAGCACGCAGGTCGGGCTGGAGTGGATACCGAGTTTCTCCTCGATGGACACACACGTGATGTCGTTGCGGGCTCCGAGGGACCCGTCCGGGTTGACGAGGTACTTGGGCACTATGAAGCACGAGATGCCTTTGGTTCCCGGGGCTGCGCCCGGGGTGCGGGCGAGGACGATGTGCACGATGTTCTCGGTGAGATCGTGTTCTCCCCAGGTGATGAAAATCTTGGTGCCCTTGATCCGGTAGGTGCCGTCTCCGGCCGGAGTCGCCTTGGTCACCAACGCGCCGACGTCGGATCCGGCGCCGGGCTCGGTCAGAAGCATGGTTCCGCTCCAGGCTCCCGGCACCAGTTTGTCGAGGTAGGTGGCCCGCTGTTCGTCGGAACCGTGCTGCACGAGCATGTCCACGGTGCCGTAGGTGAGCATCGGGCACAGGGAGAAGCCAAGATCCGCGGACTTGATCATTTCCTGGACCGCCATCGCGATCATCCAGGGCAGACCGCCGCCGCCGATCTCTTCGGGGAACCCCGCCGCGGGCCAGCCGGCCGCGGTCCACTTGGCGTAGGCCTCCCGATAGCCGGGTGGGGTGGTCACCGAGCCATCGGGGTTGCGGATGCTGCCGATCTTGTCACCGATCCGGGCCAGTGGAGCGACCACCTCGCCGGCAAAACGCCCGGCCTCATCGAGGATGCCGGAGAGCAGATCGCCGTCGATGTGGTCGAACCGCTTGATACCGCCCAGGGTGTCGAGTCCGACGACGTGTTCGATGGTGAAGCGCATGTCGGTGACAGGAGCGCGATAAGCGGCCATGAGGGCAGGGTAGATGGGTTGGGGGAGATGGGGCAGAGGTCGAATGACCGTTGCCGGTTGCCCGCTCAGCCTGCCAGTCCCTCCACCACCTCCACCCCCGCCAGGCGATGGAACACCTCGGGATCCACCGCCACTTTCATCGCCCGGCTTCCCCCGCCGATGATGCAGCGAGCCATCCTGGTGATGGCGGCGTCGACGAACACCGGGAGTCCCTCAGGAATGCCGAAGGGGGTGACCCCGCCGATCTCCATCCCGGTGACCTCTCGGGTCAGTTCCGGTGGGGCAAAGGAGAGCTTCCGTACCGACATGAGGTCGCGCACGGCATGGTTGACATCGAGACGGGTGGTGGCCAGCGCCAGGCACAGCGCGTTGACTCCTGCGGGCTTCTTCGACGCCACCAGGATGGCGTTGGCGGATTCCTCCATCGTGTACCCGTAACGGGCGCAGAACTCGACAGTGTCGGCAAACGCCGGATCGATGTCGAAGGCCTCATAGGCGGCCGCCGCCGTCTCCAGGGCGGCGATGACTCTGGTCTCGATGGCGTTGCGCACCCGGCGGAGGGTAGGGGGACGGGAGCAACAGTCATGAGTGATGCGCCAGATCAGATCGACCACCGGCAACGTGCGACGGGCAACCGGTGACCGGGAACGGGCAGCCGCGCCGAGCCGCGGCACCAGTTAGCCTGCGCGCTCATGACCCCTCGCAAAACCCGCGAACGCTTCGGCATGCCGGCTTGGGTGCCCCGGCTGTTGTTCGAGATCGTCGCCATCGTCGTCGGGCTCTACGTCTCCTTCCATGTGATCCGGGCTCTGCGGGGCCTGATCATCATCCTGGTGATCAGCCTCTTCCTGAGCGTTGCCCTGGAGCCCGGGGTCAACTTCTTGGCCCGCAAGGGTTGGCGGCGCGGGTTGGGCACTGGGGCGATGTTTCTCGCGATGGTGCTGTCGGCTGGCACATTCGTCGGTCTCATGATCCCGTTGATCATCGATCAGGTAAGGCTGCTTGTGGACCGGCTCCCCGAGTACATCGAACAGGTCTCGGAGTTTGCGGCGCGGTTCGGCATCGACTTCACCGGAGAAAATCTGTCCGATGCCGCCGGTGAGGTCGGTGGCGACCTGTCGCGGTTCGGTAACGATATCGCCGGCAGCATCTTTGGTGTCGGCCAGACCCTGCTCAACACGGTGTTCCAATTGCTGACGATCGGTCTGTTCACGTTCTACATGACCGCCGAGGGTCCGCGGCTGCGGCGCACCGTCTGCTCGCTGCTTCCTCGGAACAAACAGCTCGAAGTGCTGCGGGTGTGGGACATCGCCATCGACAAGACCGGGGCCTACTTCTATACCCGCACCTTGCTGGCCGGCATATCCGCCGCTCTGGCGTGGACGGTGTTCATGTTCATCGGGCTGGACTTCCCCCTCGCCCTCGCCCTGTGGATGGGGATCATCTCGCAGTTTGTGCCCGTGATCGGGACATATCTCGGAGGCGCGCTTCCGCTCTTGATCGCCCTGCTCGACAGTCCCGGGAAGGCACTCGCGGTGATCGCCTATGTGGTCGTCTACCAGCAGATCGAGAACTACTTGCTGGCCCCCAAGCTGACGGCGCGCACCATGTCGCTGCACCCGGCGGTGTCGTTCGGATCGGCGATCGCCGGGGGAACGCTGTTGGGTGTGCCCGGAGCGCTGATGGCCCTTCCGGTGGTGGCGACACTGCAGGCCTTCATCTCCACATACATCGAGCGCTACAAGGTGGTGGACTCGCCGCTCACCGCCGAGCCGTTAGCTCGCCAGGACGAGGACGACGCCCAATAGGTAGCGGGAACGCGGCCGCTGAGAGCTCAGGCCGCAACGCGGCGAGCGGGATCGGGGAGGGTCAACTCGAAGACGCTCCCGCTGTCATAGCGATAGACCAGGTCACCACCCATCAGCCGGGCGAGTCGTCGCGACACCGGGAGGCCGAGCCCGATGGATCCCGGCATGGCACCGTCGCCACCGACCCTGGTGTAGGGCTGGAAAACGCGCTCCCGATCGGCGAGTGGGATGCCCGGCCCATCGTCGCTGACTCGGAGATAGATGCCGGCAAGGCCCCGACCCGCCCTGATGTTGACTTCCGGTCCGCCGTAGCGGCGCGCATTGGTGAGCAGATTGCGCACGATCTGGCGAAGTCGCAAAGGGTCCGCCCAGGCGAGGACCCGCCCGGTGATGAAGACGTCGGGCTGCGGTCCGCTGGGGTTGCTGGCGACCATCCGTACCACCTCGTCGTGCAGATCAACCACCTCTGGTCGCACCGCCAGGGTGTCATCGCTGCGCGCCGCCACCAGCAGATCGTCGACGATGTTGGACAGTTCCCGGCTCTGTTCGGCGATGTACGCGATGAACTGGCGCGCCTCCTCAGGATCGAACTCGGCGGCGTGGTCGCGCAGTTCGAAGGCCATGCCGAGGATGGTCGTGATCGGAGTGCGCAGCTCATGGGACACGGAGGCAACGAGCTCGTCCTTGGACTCGATGATGGTGGCGAGTTCCCGCTCTGCGGCCCGGATTGCGGATACGTCGGCGATGGCGACGACCACATGGCCAAGGTCGAGGTCCCCATCAGCGCGACGCGCCGAGGCCCAAGAGAGTGCCAGATCCAATGGACGACCGTCGACAGTGACTCCGCTGACTTCCAACGCCAGGTGATCGTGGTCTTCCCAGACGGCGGCGAACTGTTCTACGAACGACTCGAGCAGTTCGGGACTCGGGTTGTCCGGCACCACCCGCATCAGGGCTTCCGCGCTCGAGTGGGCCGAGATCAACGCCACCCCAGTTGGGTTGACATCCACGTATCTGATGCAGCTCACCAGGCGGCGCGCCTCGGATTGGTCGCCGGCCAGGTGCGCTCGCAGATCTACCACCCCGGCGCCCCGCAGCTCCTGGAGGCGGAGCCCGACTGCGGTGAAGTCCTCTTCCCAGATGGCGATCGGAGCCAGCTCGAACACGGCGCGGAATCGCTCGGCGTTGATGCGGGAGGCCTCCTCGATTTCACGCCGCTGAGTGACGTCCTCGACCGATCCTTCCAGATACATGACGCTGCCGGTGTTGTCGCGCACTGCCTGGGCAAAACCGCGGACCCAGATCACCGATCCGTCGGCGGTAGCCATGCGATGGGCGAATCGCTTGGGTGCGTCATCGACTATGAGCGTGCTCATGAACTGGTGCCACTCATCGGGGGTCACATGCAGGTCGGCCACGCCAACTCCGTGGAGAGTTGCGGGTTCGCGGCCGAGCATGCTGTATAGCGCCGGATTGGCATCGATCATCAGACCGTCGGGTGTGGTTCGGAACAGACCCACCGGGACCCTGCGGAAGATCTCGAGGCGTACCCGGTCGCTCTCCTCCAGGGCGTGCTTGGTGCGGATCACCGCCATCACCCCGAA